>DATBVX010000257.1:0-2227 GCA_036515135.1 Steroidobacteraceae bacterium | reverse complement strand
CTCGTGATCAGCTACGGCGCAGCGATGGCCGCGATGCTCGAGCAGCCGGGCCTGATCACAAGCCTGCCGCCCGTCGAGGATGGCATGAACGTGCTGCTCGGGATCAGTCACACGGGATATCTGGCTGCCACTGTCAGCGGCAATCTGATTACCGTTTAATTCCGGCGGTTTGAACGTCGAGGTTTTCTTCGTCCGTATTCTTCGGACGAGGTTATATCAATCGTTTTGTTCTCTTGGATTTTGTTCTCGCCGGCGTCAGCGCTTGGGGCTCGCCCGCGGCTGGAGAGGGCCGTCGGCGAAGATGGATTCCCACGCGAGGGGTCCATGGCGAACGAAGTACAAAGCAAGTGCCTGTGCTGCGGCGAGATTTTCACGGTCGATGTGCGCAACCGCGGCCGGCAAAAGTACTGCCCGAAGCCGGCGTGCCGGGCGACGGGCAAGGCGGCGCGGCAGCGCCGGTGGTTGGACAAGCCCGAGAACCAGGACTACTTCTGCGGACCGGAGCACGTGGAGCGGGTGCGGGTGTGGCGCGCGGCGCATCCTGGGTATTGGCGCTCGCACCGGCGTGGCCGAGGCGTTGCGCTACAAGACGCCCTGATAGAGCACGTCATTGAAATACCTGAGGATCTGACTGCCCGTGCGCTACAAGACGCACTGCGACTGCAAGGCCCTGTATTGATTGGCCTCATCGCCCACTTGAGCGACTCTGCGCTACAAGAGGACATCGCGACGACCGCCCGTGGACTGCTACAACTGGGGCAAGACATCCTCGCGGGTCAAAAAGCTCATGCCCCACAAACGAGTGCTGCGCCCTGAGCGGTTGCGCCAGGTCCCGACGCAGTTCAGCTGGATCGATCAACGGCTGGTTCGCGACCGGCACGCCGAACGCTGCGATGTGCAGGCCCTCGCGCTGTATCTGGTGTTGGTCACCGTCGCCGATGCGCAAGGGCTCAGTTACTACGGCGAGGCGAGTCTCGCACGGCTGCTGTCGATGTCGGCGGCGCGCCTGGTGCAAGCGCGCGCCGATCTGCTGCGCTTGGATCTGATCGCCTATGAGCGACCGCTGTATCAAGTCCTGTCGCTCGATGCGCCGTCGGCGCTGCGCGAGCCCGGCCTGCAATCGATCGAGCGCGGCCTTACACAACTGCGCGCCACGCTCACCGCCAAACGCGGCGCGGCTCGGGAGCCGATCGGATGATCGACTACGAGACATACTGCAAAATCCGCGATCATCGTGATCGACAAGGTCTGTCGATCACGCAGACCGCCCATGCCTTGGGGTTACACCCGCAGACCGTCTCGACGTGGTCGCGTCGCGAGCGTTACCAGGCGCGAGCGGCGGTGAAGCGCGGCAGCCAGTTGGATCCGTACAAAGGGTTGATCGTGCGCTGGCTCGAGGCGCACCCCTTGAGCGCCCAGCAAATCTTCCAGCGGCTGCGGGAAGCGGGATACGGCGGCGGCCTGACCATCGTCAACACCTACGTGCGCCGAATCCGACCGCCGCAGCAGAAGAGTTTTTTGAAGCTTCAGTTCGCCCCTGGCGAATGCGCGCAAGTGGACTGGGGCGAGTATGGCTCGATCGGTGTCGGTGCC
Organism: Steroidobacteraceae bacterium; assembly: GCA_036515135.1. GTDB lineage: Bacteria > Pseudomonadota > Gammaproteobacteria > Steroidobacterales > Steroidobacteraceae > DATBVX01. The sequence goes on along the minus strand of DATBVX010000257.1, from coordinate 634 downwards.
ACGCGCCGGCGCCTGAGCTTTTTTGTCATGGTGCAGTGTTACTCGCGCCAGATGTACCTCGAGTTCACCGTCTCGCAGACCCTGGAGCACTTCTTGGGCTGCCATGAACGGGCCTTCGCGGCCCTTGGCGTGCCGGCGAAAATCATGGTTGATAACTTGAAGTCGGCGGTGCTGCGCCGCCTCACCGGTACCGCACCGGTGTTCAATCCGCGCTACGTCGATTACGCGCGCCATCACTCCTTCCAGATCGCTCCCTGCAACGTCGGCGCCGGCAACGAGAAGGGCCGGGTCGAATCAGGCGTCGGGTACGCGAAGAAAAACTTCTTGAACGGACTTGAGTTCACCGACTTCGCCGCGGTCAATCCGGCTGCGCAAGTGTGGCTCAACGAAATCGCCAACGTGCGCGTCCACGGCGAGACACACCGTCGGCCCGTTGATCTGTTTGCCGAGGAACGCAGGCACCTCAGAACTCCCAACGCCAACCCCTATGACCTCGCGCGGGTGCTCACCTTGCGCGCTTCCAGTCAGTTCCGCATCCCTCTTGATACCAACCGCTACTCGGTGCCGGCGGAGTTCTCAAATCAGCGCCTGACCGTGAAGGCTTATCCCGAGCGGGTGTGTATTTACCACCAAG
>DATBVX010000256.1:0-2265 GCA_036515135.1 Steroidobacteraceae bacterium | reverse complement strand
GCAGTGAATTCCGGTTAATTGAGCGCTCGGCTCATCCAGGGATGACATGCAATCGATCCACGCATCCATGTTGCGGCCGTAGAAGTCGGGGAACGCAAAGGTACGATTAAACTCATCGTGAAACGATGCCCAATCATGTATGCGAGAACCGTCGACTCTGGCGAAAGACACGATCACGGCAAACTGGCGCCTAACGTGCAGTTCAGCGGCCGCGCAGAAGCGTGTCATGCGCGCCGCGAGCGCATAATGGCAACGCCGCGCCTGCGGCGCGCACACGATGCCGTATCACGGTCCGCTGCAACTGCGTTATAGGTCTTCCGTCCGGCACTCAGTGATACTCCATCACGACCGCCAGGTATCTGGCGGTGAGGCGGGACATGCGCCCGCGGATCACGAATATGCAACCCGAAGCACGCGATGCTTGCTAACTTACCTTCGGGTCCGCGGGTGCGATCGAGCGGTAACGAATACTCAGGGTCAGTCGCACGAACGGCTGCCTATATTGCCTTCGCACACGCCCGATCTCGCATGTCCCTCGGTGACTGTACACCCGAGGAGAGTCGCGATGAACCATCCAGTACAACAGCCCTTTGCCGCACTCATCGGCATTGACTGGGCCAATGCCAAGCACGACATCTGTCTGCGAGCCGCAGGCTCTGAGGCGATCGAGCACAGTGTCGTAAAGCATTCGCCCGAGGCGATCGATGCCTGGGTGCGCGAGCTGCGGCATCGGTTCGGACCAACACCGATCGCCATCGCGCTCGAGCTCGACAAGGGGCCGCTCGTCTACGCGCTGCAGAAGTACGGCGGCTTCGTTCTCTTCCCCATCAATCCCACGATGCTCGCGAAGTACCGGCAAGCTTTCGTCCCCTCCGGTGCCAAGGACGATCCGACCGATGCCCAGCTGGCGCTCGAGCTGCTATGCCGCCACCCCGAAGCCCTCAAGGGACTCAAGCCGCAGAGCCCCGCCATGCGCTCCCTGGTACAGCTCGTCCACGACCGCCGCCGGCTGGTCGGCGACAAAGTGCGCATCACCAATCGCTTGAGCAACGCGCTGAAGAACTACTTCCCCCAGCCGCTCGAGTGGTTCGAGGACACCGACACCGTGCTCTTCTGTGACTTCCTCACCCGCTGGCCTACGCTCAAACAGCTCAAGCGCGCGCGCCGCTCGGCGCTCGAAGCGTTCTTCCATCAGCACAACGTCCGCCGACACGCCGTGATCGAGAAACGCATCGAGGCGATTCGTTCGGCACTGCCCCTGACGGAGGATCCCGCCATCATCGCGCCCCAGTCCTTGCTCGTCGCCGTCTTGGTCGCGCAGCTGCGTACCGTGCTCGAGGCAGACGAGCGCTTCAACGCCGCGATCGCCGCCACTACCGAACAGTTACCTGATTACGCGATCTTCAGCTCCTTCCCTGGCGCTGGGCCCACGTTCGCTCCGCGACTGCTCGCTGCCTTCGGCGAAGATCGAGAACGCTACCAGCGCTGCGAAGAACTACAAAAGTATTCCGGCATCGCCCCCGTCACCGAGCGCAGCGGCCAGAAGTCCTGGGTGCATTGGCGCTATCGGGCGCCGACCTTCTTACGCCAGACCTTCGTCGAGTGGGCCGGCGAAACCGTCCCTCGCTCGTTCTGGGCTAAGGCCTACTACCAGCAGCAGCGCGCCAAAGGGCTCTCTCGTCAAGCCGCGCTTCGATCGCTCGCCTTCAAGTGGCTCCGCATCCTCTTTCGCTGTTGGCAGGATCGAAAACCCTACGATGAAGCCACCTATCTGCTCGCCCTTCAGCGCAGCGGCTCACCGCTCCTGAAAAATCTCACCGCATCGAGCTGAAGCGTTGACGATGTCGAACTCCCTATCGGTCGTTTCCGGCGGGTGCTACGGGCTCGCCTCGATCCAGATCGTGGCTCACAGGCAATTTTACGAAGCCGATTTTGCCGGCGCGGCTCTCTCTGGTCGCAAAAAGCCATCCAGCCATCCTCCGTCCACTGCGACAGGAATGCTTGACGGTCGGCCTCAGGGCGTGAGTTATGCGTCATCGCGATTCCTCCACCAGTTTGAGATAGCCTCGCGCGTCAACGTATAGGCGATACCTCCCCGAAGCCGGCCGACCGCCGCCATAAACGCGGAGAACTAATGAGTAGTCGGCACGAGGCACGGTGTTGGGGTATTCATTGGATTCGTAACGGAGGACGATCTCGCTGTTTTGATCACGTTCGTCAAGGCACGCGACTTCAATGAGCTTCGACTCGCCGACGCGGAGATTG
>DATBVX010000255.1:0-3977 GCA_036515135.1 Steroidobacteraceae bacterium | reverse complement strand
AGCGTGGCGTGTGCTCGACGCACGAACGCCACGCTCACTAGTCAGTCTCCGATCCAAAGACTTCCGTGAGCGGTATGCGGAGGGGAGGAATCGCCGGTTTGGGTTGCCATTCAAGGACCTCCGCGATGACCTCGGGCCGTTCGTCGTCCGGCCGCCAGCGCTCAACGAGCCGCGAATCCAGATCGACGATCCAATACTCAGGGACGGCAGTCTTCTGGTAAATCGGCCGCTTCTTGAGGCGATCAGCACGAGCGGTTGTCGGTGACGACGCCTCGACAGACAACAGAAGAGTCTTCACGTCCTGCCACGTGCGCGGCTTCCCGGTGCCCATGTCTGGAACAACAAAGAGATCCGGCTGCAACCGGTGACCGGAAAACTCGAGATCGGCTGGAGACCACAGAGTCCAACCGAGTCCGTACTGCTTCACGTACGGATCGATGAAGGAAAACAACCTCGCGAGCACCTCCTGATGAGCCCAGCCGGGGGCCGGAGTCACGAACAACTCCCCGTCCAGCACCTCGTAGCGATTCCCGTCGTCAGGAAGCGCGCGGGCCAACTCGGCGGTCCATTCAGTCTTCTGCGCAGGCATGCCCATAGCGTACGCTCGGCTCGGCGAAGGTGGAAAGCGAACATACGCCGAGCGCATCGCTCGCTCGGGGGATCTGCCGGTGCTCGTTCATCGCTCGGCTTGAATTCTCAAGTGACGGGCTGCGATGGACTCGCTCGGCAGATCCTCCGTCGCTCGCTCCCGAACCCTTCCTCGGGGGCTTGGCTTGCCAATTCCGCCGTCGCTGGCTCCGGTCAGCCGATTACGGAGGTGAAGTAGTCGTCCAGGTCAATCTTCAGCGGGGGAACCGATGGCACCGGATGCCAAACCAGCGTTTCGCGGAGGACCTCTGGGCGCTCGTCGTCCGGACGCCAGCGTTCGAAGATCCGAGCGTCGACATCGACGATCCAGTACTCCGGTACACTTTCATCCTGCAGAATAATTCGCTTCTCACCCCGGTCAGCCCTTGCAGTCGACGGTGAGATGATTTCCGCAGCGAGCAACAACGAAGTGACTTCCTTCCAGGAATGGATCAGCCGTCCGCCGTTCCATGGGACTACAAAAACGTCGGGCTGCAGGACGCGGTGCTGAGAGAACTCGATGTCAGCGGGCGAGATCATCGCCTCACCAATGCCATGAGTCCTGACATAGGGATGCAGGATGGCACACAACAGGAATACCGCTCGCTGGTGCAGAGCCGATGGTGCCGGACTCACGAACAACACCCCGTCCAGTACCTCGTATCGCTTCCCGTCGTCGGGAAGCGCCCGAACCATCTCGGCCGTCCACACCGTTTGATGCGCAGGCATGCCCATAGCGTAAGCTCGGCTCGACGTAAGGAACAAGCGAACATACGCCGAGAATGACAACGACTGTCCCGGAGTGCGTGATCGCGGGAACGCGACCGAAGTCATTTCAGCGCAGTGGTCACTCGTCGTCCTTGGTGCGCCGGCACGCCAAGGTTCACGCGGAGCCGCGGAAACGCGGAGAGCTGAGATTCTTCCGTTTCTCGCATCCGCGTACTCCTCCCCGATCAGCACTGCCTCGGCGTACGTTCGGTCTTGTGCAATTGCGTCCAGTGCATAACGCTCGGCTACATGGGCCTGCACCTGAATTGGGAACTTCGTCTGCCCGGAGCGTTGTCGCGCGATGAGGTAATGACGTATTTGCGCGATCTTCTCGCGCACGCGTCGAGCCTGGGCTTCGACGAGATGACACCCATCATGAGCCAGGTCGAACCGGGTAGCATTGAGTCCTTACGTGGCTACTTCTGGCGCTGGGCCGAGGTCATCGCAGTTCCAGATCCGGAGTTGGAGTCGCCGCTCTTTGGCGATGTAACGACAGCAACCGGATTCGGCATCTATCCTGGTCGTGGATGCGAGGCGGCAAACTTCGGATTCCTGCATCGCGCGGAACCCGACGGCAGCAACGCCGAATGGTTTTGGCACCATTGCTGCAAGACGCAATACGCATCACTACTGAGCTGGGATCACCTGATCCGATGTCACACCTCGCTGGTCGCGCTGCTCGATTACGCAATCGAGCGAGGGATAGACGTGGTGCGCGACGAAGGGCACTATTGGGAGACGCGCGACAAGGCCCGGCTGGTTGCCGAAGTCGACTACATGAACAAGGTCGTTGCTGCGCTAGCTGGTCGATTGGGGGATGCGATCGAACGAACTGGCCATACCGTCGGGGCACCGATCTTCGAGCATCGTGAGTTCGAACATCTCGAGATGGAACCGAAAACGAAGCCAGAGTAGTTGCGCCGAACACTGCCAGCAGCGTCGGGCCGCTCGTAATCTGGACGCCAACGCTCAACCAGACGAGAGTCACCGATGGTTGTGCTCCGGCTGGCCACGACCCTGGATGCGTACGTCCGCGCGACCGGCCTTGGCTCGTTCTGCTCTACGTCTCACGTTCGAGTGACGCGCCGAGCAGGACTCGCCAGTCCGGTCCCCTCGTTCGCTCCCGGTCTTTGAAGTCGCTTGAAACAGCAGCTTGGGCCTGGACTGCCAGGAGTAGAGAAGCTCTCAGTCCCAGACACTCCGGAGCGGCGCATAACCTCTGAGGCGCGCATCGGCCGTCACGAGCGTTGCATTTAGCCCGAGTGCAGTGGCGACTATGATGCGATCGGCGGGATCGCGATGCGGGAATGCCTCGAGATGCACGGCGCGCACCGCGATGCGGTTGTCCACCGCGACAAACGAAAGCCAGGGGATCTCTTCCAGGTGCGCGATCCACACGGCGACCGGAATCGTGAGTTCCAGCCGCTTGTGCTCCACCAGCATCGCGATCTCCCAGAGGCTGATCGATGAGACCGCGACCGGGCGCTTATCCGCCACCGCCGCATCGAGCAATCGCCGCGCCTTGCGTGGGATTCGTTCCGGCGACGAGACCCACCACACGAGCGCGTGGGTGTCCAGCGCGATCACGCGCCACTCTCCCATTCGTCGTCGCCGACCGGACGAGTCGGCGCGCGGTATTTCACCACGGTCTCGCGCAGCATGCGCACGGCCGATTCGGGATCGTCCCGCCAGGGCACGAGCAGCAGAACCGGCTTGCCGCGGTCGGTGATGGTGATTGGCTTCCCGCTACGCTCTACCTGACGGAAAAGCTCCAGCGCCTGCGCCTTGAAGCGGGATTTGGAAACAGTGGTTTGCATATGACTATGGTGAAGTGACCATAGTCATATTAGTCGGTGGATTTGGTGGGGCAAGTTGGTTGGGATCACTCGCGAGCCGGAGGGCATGCTCCTGGAAATCATCTCGAACGGCGCATCCCAGAGGCACTCGATACCGTCGGACTCGCCCCACGCCAGCGCGACGCCTTCCGCAATGTCTCGCTGGTGTCCATCCTGAAACTCAGGATGGGGTGAAGTGAGGACGGGGAAAACGGCTCCAGCTGCGGCTGACCCGCTCCCCCCGCTCGTGGCGTGGCAACGTTGTACCGGAGTTCCATCAGCTTTCGGCGGGTGGCGGTTGAAGGGCGACGTCGTCGCCGGGAAGCGCGATGCTGTCGGGGGAGACTTCGACCACCTTTCCGTCGCGCCAGATGACCAGAGGCATTCTGAGCTGCCGATGGCGCAGGATGACGCGACGATGCGTGGCGATGATGGCCCTGTCGATGGCATCTCCATCACGGATCCTGTCGGCGATTTCCTTCGCGGTGTGCTTCATGCCAGCTCCTTGATCTGCTTTTGCACCATGGCCCATTTCGCGGCGTCCGCAATTGTTGCTCCGCGTCCAGACCGTCCGAACGCAATGAGAGGGCGACCGCCCGGCGCGCTGCCATCGTACATCCGCCACGTCGATGCCACAGGTCTGTACAGCGTATCGAAGTTGACCAGGCTCTTGCCGAAGCGACGCCGGATGACGTTTTCCGGCACATCGTGACCACCCGTCGAGCGTTATCGTATTCCTCGCGTTCG
>DATBVX010000254.1:0-5995 GCA_036515135.1 Steroidobacteraceae bacterium | reverse complement strand
CGGCTTGCGCAGCCTCGATCTGCGGCGTGCCGGGATTGCCAACCAGTTGCGCCACGGTCTCGGGCGTGGCCCGCATCGGCGCCGCTGCGAACACACCGGTCTGGTCTCCCAGCTCGGGCAGCGATTTGCTGGTGACCACGTCGCCCGTCGTACCGAGGGCGACCTGTGGCTCCAGATTGACGCGCGCAAATTCCGATTCCCTGAACGATGGATCGAGCGCCTTGATGCGTTCGATCAGCGGCGGATGGGTGGCGAACAACCGCGTCATTCCCGCGGCAAACAGCATGTGCGCCACTTCTTCGGCGCCAACGTCCTCAAGACGCGAGCCGCGCTCGAAGGCGCCGATCTTGACGAGGGCGCCCTTGAGACCTTGCGGTTCGCGGGTGAACTGCACTGCCGAGGAATCGGCGAGCGCTTCACGTTGACGCGCGACCGCAGCCTGAATGAGCCTGCCAAAGAACACACCGATGTAGCCCAGCACCATGACCGCGAGCGCAGCCAACGCGATCACCACGACCCCGCCCTTGCGATTCCCGGAGCCGCGCGAGGAATGCCGCAGGACCGTGCGGCCGATGAGTGCGATCACCAGCAGCCCGAACAACAATCCCATCAGGCGCAGGTTGAGTCGCATGTCGCCATTGAGGATGTGGCTGAACTCGTGGGCGATCACGCCCTGCAGTTCGGCGCGATTGAGCCGCTCTAGCGCGCCACGCGTCACGGCGACCGCGGCATTGGCCGGCGAATGCCCGGCCGCAAAGGCGTTGATGGCGGTTTCCTGTTCGAGGACGTACACCTCCGGCATGGGTACGCCCGAAGCGATCGCCATTTCTTCGACGACGTTGTGCAGCCGGCGCCGCAATGGATCCCGGATGTCACGCTCCAGTCTCGTGCCCCCGAGGGAGCGTGCCACGACGCCGCCGCCGCCGCGCAGCACTGTGCTCTTGTAGAGGCTGGAAAACCCCAGGATGGCGAGTACCAGCAGCGACGCGACGAACACGGAGCCCGGATGCGCCACGATCCAGGCGCGGTCGGGGACGATGAAGGTCTCGGCCTCGCCTGACGCCAGCACGGTGAGGATGACCGCATTCACGGCGATCAGCACCGCGACCACCGCCAGAATGAACAGGAGCACCAGGCGCCGCGTCTGCGCGCGAGCCTGCGACTGCCGCGCGAAGAAGTTCATCCGTTCAGGTGAAACTGACCTTTGGCGCTTCGCGCTTCTGTGCGTTGTCGATCTCGAGCAGTTGCGCCGGACCGAACCCGAATGCGTTCGCCACCAGGTTGTTCGGGAATACCTCGCGCGTGGTGTTATAGGACATCACCGCGTCGTTGAATGCCTGCCGCGCGAACGCCACCTTGTTCTCGGTCGAGGTGAGCTCCTCCGACAGCTGCATCATGTTCTGATTGGCCTTGAGGTCGGGATAGGCCTCGGCGATTGCGAACAGCCGTCCCAGTGCGCCGGCGAGAGCATTCTCGGCCCCGGCGAGCTGCTGCACGGCTGCCGGATCCCCCGGGGCGGCTGCGGCTGCCCGCAGGCCCGTGACCGCCGCATTGCGTGCGCGGATCACGGCTTCCAGCGTCTCGCGCTCGTGCTTGAGATAACCCTTGGCGATCTCCACCAGGTTCGGGATGAGGTCGTAACGACGCGTCAATTGCACGTCGATCTGCGAAAAGGAGTTCTTGTAGGCATTACGGGCCGCCACCAGCCGGTTGTAAATGCCGATGAGGAACAGAATGAACACGACGATCAGTCCGAGCAGCACCCAGCTCATGCGCTTCTCCTTATTCGGGCGGGTCGGGGGTCGTCAGTATTGCACAGGCAATCAGCCGTTGGTGCGGCGATGTTCCCTCAACACGCGGACCTGCTGGGTCGGCGTCTCGGCCGATTCGAGCTTGGAGTTGAGCGCGCGCACCCAGCTGACGACTTCCGCCCCAGGGAGCGGCACGCTGATGAAGAACCCCTGCGCCATGTCGCAACCCATCTGCTGCAGCAGGTTCCAGCTGTCGGCGGTCTCGACGCCTTCCGCGACGACCTTGACACCGAGGCTGTGGCCGAGCTCGATGGTGGACCGCACGATGACCGCGTCGTCGTTCTGGCGCGCGAGGTCGAGCACGAAAGACTTGTCGATCTTGATCTCATCCACCGGCAGACGCTTGAGCTGGGCCAGCGAGGAATACCCGGTTCCAAAATCGTCAATCGAGAATCTCACGCCATCGTGACGCAGCTCCTCCATCACCTTCACAACCCGTGCGGTCTCGCGCATCACCGCGCTCTCCGTGATTTCCAGGACCAGCCGGTTCGCAAGCGCGCCGGCATCGCGCAGCCGGCCACGCACGAGCTCGGGCAATTCGGGGTCGCTGAGATCGCCGGCCGAAAGGTTGACGGAAACGTCGAGGATGAATCCCTGGGCGGCCCATGCCTTCATCTGCTCATACGCGGTCTTCAGCACCCAGCTCGTCAGCAGGATGATGCTGCCGGCGCGCTCGGCCAGCGGCACGAATTCGCCCGGCGGAATGCGTCCGTGGCGCGGGTGGTTCCAGCGTACCAACGCCTCCAGGCTCTGCACCCTCTGCGTCAGGATGTGCACCTTCGGCTGGTAGTGGAGCTCGAGCTCACCGTTGTCGATGCCGCGTCGCAACTCGCCGAGTATCGCCAGTTGCCGCCGGTGTCCCTCCTCGCGCCCGGACGCGTAGACCTCGACCGACGATCCGGACTGTCTCGCGTCGCACAAAGCGATATTCAACCGGCGCAGCAGGGTCTCGGCGTCCTCGGCGTGTGCCGGAAAGGTGCAGATCGCAACCTGCGCATTGAGACTCACGTGCACATCATCGCGGATCAGGCCTGCGCGCACCGACTCGATGATCTGTCCGGCGAGCACGCGCGCCCGCGCCTCGTCGCCGGCGGGCAGCAGCAGCACGAATTGCGATTCGGTGCTGTGCGCGACGTGCTCTTCCGCGCTGACCCGGCTCGTCAGGCGTCGCGCCGTCTCACGCAGGACTTCTTCGCCGAATGCATGGCCGAAAGAGGCTTGAATCTGGTTGAAGTCGCGCAGTTCGACCAACAGCAGTGCCATGGGAACCGATAACCGGCGCGCGGCATTCAGCGCCGCTGCGAGTTGCTCGCGGAACAACAACAGGTTGGGCAGCCCCGTCACCGCATCGTGCAAGGCGCGGTAGCGAATCTGCTGCTCGCGCTCAGCGACCCGTGCCTGCATGGAGTTCAGCGTCGCCGCGAGGCTGGTGAACTCGGCGGTACTGTTGAGTTCCACCGGGATCGCGTAGTTGCCACCCTCGATGCGTTGTGCCGCCTCGACCAGCTGATCGAGCGGACGACTCGCGCCGCGTGCCAGCATCAGCGCCAGGGGCACTGCGAGCAGCAGCGCCAGTACGGTGATCAGCAGGATCGCCGTGCGCAGGTCGTCCATCGGCCGCAGGATGTCGGCCAGCGACGTCTGCAGGATGACGTACAGCCGGCCACCGGCGCCCTCGACCGGCTCGATGAGCAGGACATGCTGGTTGCCCCCGAGCGTGATCCGCTTCGCCGCGCCGGTGGACCCGATCAGCTGCGGCAGCTGTTCCAGTAGTGCGCCGCGCAGATCGCCGTTGAGCGTCGATACGACTCCTGCGGCTGCAGATGTCGCTCCATCGTAGAAGGAGACATCGACACCGAGCAGCGACTGCATTTCCGAGGCGAGCCCCGGGTCGATGCGAAAACCGATCGCGACCCATCCAATCGGCACGGGAGCGCGCACGGGAGCGATCACGAGCAGGTAGGGCCGTCCGTTGAAGGTGCGATAGACGACGCCCGAATCGGCGACCGCGGCGGTGCGCGCCGGCCAGTCAATTCCGACCACGTCGGCGATATCCGGGATCGTGGTCGCGAGCACTTGACCCTCGGGATCAAAGAACACGGCCAGATCCGCGTCGATTCGGCCAGCACTGTTTTCCAGCGCCGACAGCACTGTGCCGCGCTCGCCCGACGCCACGGCTTCCTTGAAGCCGAAGTCGGCGACGAGCACCTGCACTGCGTTGCGCAGTTGCTCGGCGCGCGTGTGCATGAGGTTGGAGAGTACGCGCCCTCCGGCTTCCAGTTCCGCCCGTGCCCGCGATTGCGCCTCACCTTGGGTCTTCACGACGAGCGCGATCATGGTGGCGATCTGTGTGGTCACCACCAGGGCGAGGAGCAGTCCGAGAATCCGGGTGCGGAAGCTCAGCATGGGCGAGTCCGTCGCGCGAACGATCCTTGCGGAATGAGGCCGATCGAGCGGCCAATCTAGAGAGCGTCCAGTGGTCCCGCCATTCGCATACTGTCAAAATGCGACACAGGTCGTGTTAAAGAGCCCGAATTTGCTTGGATGGGTCGCCTGCGTCGGTGTGGTCGCGGCCTGGCCGGCGCTTGCTGCAACCATCGAGCTCGGTGTGCTCGATCACGAGGGCCGAGGCGTCGGCGACGTTGTGGTCGTCGTCCTGCTGCAGGATGCGCCGGCGGCGACGTCGTCGGCTGCGGCGCGAGCGCACGCTGCAGCTCGCGCTGCGCTACACGTTTTAGAAGAGAGGCCTTGAGCCTTAGCGACTCGCCCCGGTCAGCTGACGCAGTTCCCGGCGCGCCGCAGAGAAGTCAGGTGCGATGATGAGCGCTCGTTCCAGGGCATTGCGTGCGCCGAGCGTGTCCCCGGCCTCGATCAGTCCTTGGCCCACGCGGAGGTAGGCGTCAGCCGCGCCCCAGCGCGGTCCACCGGGTGCTTGCGTGCCACCCTCTTCGAACAGTTGCACGGCACGCTTGAACTTGCTCTGCGCGCGTGCCTTGTCACCCCCGAAGGCCCTCGGCAGGGCGCGATCCGCCAGCCCGCCCAGGAGAACCACACGCGGATTCTCCGGCGCCAGCTTGTTCGCCTTTTCCATCCGCGCCGAGCACAGCGGTGCGAACACCACCGCCTTCCACACCTGAAGCTCCGCAAGGCTCGCGTAGCAGGCCGACTGCAACGCGTAGCCTTCGGCAAAGTCCTCGTCCGCTTCCACGACCTCGTCGAGCTGGTCGATGCAATCCGCCAGCACTGTCGCGGCTTCCCCGGCCGATTTCTGCATCAGCAGCAGTCCAAGCCGATAGTTCGCGAGCCCGACCTCGTAGCGTGCCAGCGTGGACACGCTGTTCTTCGCCAAGTCGCCCTCGGCAGCGCGAATGAGGTTGCGGAGCGAATTCGCGTCCTCTGTGAACCAGGCGTACTCGGTGCGGCTCTCGAGGTCATCGAGATCGAGTTCCTGCGCGGAGCTCGCCGTGGACACGAGCACGACCGCGAAGAACAGTTCCTTCCGACATGCGAGATTCATCGGGCCCTCATCGCGCAACGATCGCGCTACCGGGACTTGCCCGGCGCGGCAAGATAGCATGCAATGTGCGCCTCCCGAACCTTGTGCGCGATCTCGCAGTGACGCTGGATCTAGTCGATATCGGCATCAATCTCGCCCACGACAGCTACGATCGCGATCGTGCCGAGGTGATCGAGCGCGCACGCGCTGCGGGGGTGAGCCATCTCATCGTCACCGGCTCGTCACTCGCGAGCACGCGTCGCGCCATCGAACTGGCGCGCGAGTATCCAGCGATTATTCGCGGCACCGCCGGAATCCATCCGCACCACGCCGCCGAGTTCGAGTTGGCGGATCTGCCGGCTCTGCGCCAGCTGCTGCAGTCGGACGAGGTCTGCGCCGCCGGCGAATGTGGGCTCGACTACTTCCGCAACTTTTCCCCGCACGAAGATCAACAGCGGGTTTTCCGCTGGCAACTGGAACTCGCCGTCGAGTCACACAAGCCCGCGTTCCTTCACCAGCGCGACGCGCACGCGGACTTCAGCGCCGTTCTGCGTGACTACATGCCGCAGCTTTCTGGCGCGGTTGCGCACTGTTTCACCGGTAATGCGCGCGAACTCGACGAATGTCTCGCGCTCGGACTCTACATCGGCATCACCGGCTGGATCTGCGACGAGCGGCGGGGAGCACA
>DATBVX010000253.1:0-13838 GCA_036515135.1 Steroidobacteraceae bacterium | reverse complement strand
CAACCCCGGCAATGTCGGTTTCAAGGACAAGCGCGACAGGCAGTTCTCGGCGATCATCGACATCGCGATTCTGAACAACAAGCCGGTGCGCATCGGCGTGAACTGGGGCAGCCTCGACCAGGATCTTCTGACGCGCCTGATGGACGAGAACTCAAAACACGACGAGCCGCTCGACGCCAACGACGTGGTGCGTGAAGCGATGGTGCTGTCGGGACTCGACAGCGCACGCCGTGCCGAGGAGCTGGGTCTCGCCCATGACCGCATCATCATCAGCGCCAAGGTGAGCGGCGTGCAGGATCTGATCGCCGTGTATCGCGCGCTCGCCGCGCGTTGCGATTATCCGCTACACCTCGGCCTCACCGAGGCGGGCCTGGGCTCGAAGGGCATCGTCGCCTCGACCGCCGCCATGGGCGTTCTGCTGCAGGAAGGCATCGGCGACACGATCCGCGTGTCCCTCACACCTGAACCCGGCGGCGACCGAAGCAATGAAGTGATCGTCGCACAGGAAATCCTGCAGACGATGGGGCTGCGCTCGTTCATGCCGATGGTGATCGCCTGTCCCGGTTGCGGGCGCACGACGAGCACCTACTTCCAGCAACTCGCGCAGGACATACAGTCCCACATCCGTCACCGGATGCCCGAGTGGCGACGAACGTTCTCCGGGGTCGAGGACATGACCGTCGCGGTGATGGGTTGTGTCGTCAATGGCCCTGGCGAGAGCAAGCACGCCAACATCGGCATCAGCCTGCCCGGTACTGGCGAGCGGCCCGTTGCTCCGGTATATGTCGACGGCGAGAAAACCGTGACGCTCAAGGGTGAGCGCATCGCCGATGAGTTCAAGCAGCTGGTCGAGAACTACGTTGCGCGCAAGTACGTGCGCAGGGAACTGCCATGAGCGAGCTGAGCGAGAAGAAGTGCGTGCCGTGTGAGGGCGGCGTTCAACCCCTGTCACGACCCGAAGCGGAGAAATATCTGCGGCAGCTCGCGGCGGGCTGGATGCTATCGGAAGATGTCAGGCAGATCCGGCGCGAATACCGCTTCAAGGATTTCTATCGCACGATGAACTTCGTCAATGGCATCGCTTACATCGCCAACAGCGAGGATCACCATCCCGACCTCGAAATCGGTTACAATTATTGCAACGTGCGTTTCATGACGCACGCGATCAAGGGGCTCTCCGAGAACGACTTCATCTGCGCGGCGAAGATCGATCGCCTGACGGGCTGACGCCCGCCCCTTCACAAAACCTTTGGATCCCAGCAACGGCGCTGACACACGCCGTCTGTATGCTGCGCTCCGAAAATCAAAGGAGCATTTTATGGACATGTCTAACTTAGCCGTGCTGCTCGATGCACTCGAGCCGCAAGCGTGTGTCTCTGCCGCGGCGACCGAACCTCGCTGCGCTCTGTTCGAGACGGACGAGTCGCCCTTGAACTCCGACGCGATCGAGGTGCCGATGGCTACGCCGCCGCAAGCGCTCGCACGTCGACGGAAGCGCCGTCGCCTCATACGCTTTCGCGACAACTTCTCGGGCGATTTCGCTGCGTTTCGCATCCGTTGATTCCGGGCGCGATCGGTGAGCCAGCTCGCACTTCGGAAAATCGGCCGGGGAAATTTGCACTGGTGCACCTTTTTGGCGACAAGCGTGGCGTAGGGTGACCTCGGTTTTTCTGAGGTCACCATGCACAAGCCAGGTCGGGTTTTACAGAATGTGGGTGGCGAACACCCACAGCCGGGCATGCCGCTGCGACTTCGCGAACCCGAGCGATTGCTCTCGCCCTTCGAAGCCGATGCGTTGCTGACGGCCTCGGGGCGGTTTACTCAGCGCAATCGGGTGTTACCGGACTTCCAGGATAACTACTCCGGCGACTTTCACCTGTTCCGGATCTATTGATCAGCCGTCGAACGCCGCACTGACTTCTGCGGCAGCGTCGATCTGCGGCAACGGCTGCTCGCTGAATCGCCTCGCCAGCGCGAGCGCATTCTCACTTTTCTCTTCGGCCAGCGACCACTGCGCGTGCTCGAGCAACAGCGCGAGCGCAACGCTCCTCCCGACCAACAAGGCAAAGCGCCGTGCGCCGGCCTGCAACTTGCTGCGATCCCGCGTTCTCGCGATCCACTCCTCCGCTCGCCCGAAGAGACTGCGAGCCCCTTGAACGGCTTCCGCAAGCCGCGGCTCACGCACTGTCGCCAGCGCCCGTTCGATCCGTTCTCGCAGCGCTGCCAGACCCAGATCGAGATCGGTGCGCAATAGCGCATCGAGCGACAACACGTTGGTGGTGCCCTCCCATATCGGCAGCACCTGGCTGTCGCGAAGCAACACCGGGAGACCCGTATCCTCGACGTAGCCAGCACCGCCGAACGTCTCCAGCACTTCACTCGCGACGGCGACCGACTGCTTGCCGGTGGTGAGCTTGGCGATCGGCAACAGGACGCGCAGCAACTGCCGGCCTTGTTCATCCAGCTCGTCGCACTCCTCGCGACCCAGGAGCGAGATCATCTCGAAGGTGAGGACGAAGGCCCCGGCGAGTTCGGCGTGAAGCAACGCGAGAGTGTCCCGATGCAGCGGTTGATCGATGAGTGGCGCGCCGAATGCCTGCCTGCGGCGCGCGAAATCGGTCGCGAGCACGATTCCGCGACGCATGAATGCGCAGGCACACACGCTGTTCCACGCGCGCGTGATCTTCAGCATCGGCTCGATGTGACGCGTACCGTGCGCGGTCTCGGCGACGAGTTCCGCCGGTGTACCGTCGAGGGTCAGCTCGGCGGTCGGGACCTTGCGCGTCCCAAGCTTGTCCTTGAGCCGGTCGACGCGAATCCCCTGCATTTGCCCTGAAGCGTCGCGGGTCTCGACGTAGAAGAGCGCCAGGCCGCTTCCTCCCGGACCATTGCCTTCGGGACGCGCGAGCGTCAGTGCGATCTCGGAGGTTGTGGCGGAAGTGAACCACTTCTTTCCATAGAGACGCCAGCGGCCGTCCGGATCGCGCCGCGCCGTCGTCAGCGATGCACCGACGTCGGAACCGCCACTGGCCTCGGTCATCCACTGCCCGCTGGTCCAGAAGGTCTGCGGATCACGGGCGGTGAGATGGGGAAGCGCACGCGCGATCAAAGCCCGGTTCTTCGACTCGAGCAGGGTGCGGGCGGCACCGTCGGTCATCGCCAGCGGGCAGGTATAGACGTCGCTCGAAGGGTGGAAGAGATAGACGAGCGCGAACTGACGCAGGCGCGAGAAACGGCCCTCATGTCGCTCATACGGAATCGCCGTCAGCCCGTATTCGACCGCGATCTGCGCGGCGCGGCGCCACAATGGCGTGAGCTCGATCTGGTCGACGCGATTGCCCCAGGCATCCCACTGCACCAGGCGCGGTTCGTTGAGGCGATCTGCGAGCTGCATGTCGTAGAGCTCACCGCCCGCGAGCCGCCCCATCCCGCTGAGCTCGCCCTGCAGGCGCTGCATGGTGTCAACCGGCAGCGAGCGTGCGAGGTAGGAGCGCAGCAGCGAATCACCCGAGTACTGGTTGCCGAGCGCGGGTGGGGCCTGCACGAATCCCGACATCAGCGCACTTCGCGATAGCCGCCGGCGACTCCATGCGGTGACAGTACGACGTGCCACAACTGATTGCGTCGCGCGCGGAACGAGGCAGCCGATCCCAGTAACCAGAAATGCCACATGCGCCGGAACCGCTCGCCGTATTGCGCGCAGATCTCGTGCCAGCGCAGCTCGAAATTGTCATACCACGCCATCAGCGTGCGATCGTAATCGACGCCGAAGCCGTGCCAGTCCTCGATCACCCACAGACCCTCGGCCGCATGCGTGATCTGCGCCATCGACGGCAGCATCGAGTTCGGGAAGATGTAGCGTTCGACCCATGGATCGTTCGCGCTGACCGAGGCATTGCAGCCGATCGTGTGCAGCAGGAACAGCCCATCGTCGGTCAGCAGTCGCCGCACCGTGTCGAAGTACCTGCGGTAGTTGCGCACGCCGACATGTTCGAACATGCCGAGCGAGAAAATGCGGTCGAACTGCCCGCTCAGGCTGCGGTAGTCCTCGAGCAGGATGCGGACCGGAAGGCCACGGCACCGTTCGCGTGCCGCCTCGGCCTGGTTCTCGGAGACCGTGATCCCGGTGACTTCGACGCCGTAGCGTTGGGCGGCAAATTGCGCCGCGCCGCCCCATCCACAGCCGATATCGAGAACTCGCATGCCGCGTTCGAGACCGAGCTTGCGGCATACCAGGTCGAGCTTGGCCTCCTGGGCGGCATCGAGATCCTGTGCCTCGCGCCAGTATCCGCAGCTGTAGATCATCCGCGGGTCGAGCATGCGCCGGTAAAGATCGTCACCGATGTCGTAGTGCCGCTCACCGACCTTGAATGCTCGGCGCGGGGTCTGCGGATTGAACAACCGGGCGCTCAATCCCGCGAGCACCTGGCGCAGCGACGGAAGCTCGAAGTCGAGGCGCGCTTCGAACACGCGCCGCATCATTTCGTCGAGGCGCTTACAGTCCCACCAGCCGTCCATGTAAGACTCGCCCGCGCCGAGCGAACCCTGCGCCAGCACGTGGCGGAACATGCGTTGATCGTGCACGCGGATATCCCACGGCGCGGAACCATCGATTGCGATGCCAGCGCGAGCCAGCAATTCGACCAATGCGCGGCGATAGCTATCCGCCCTGGAGGCAGTCTTCAATTGCGCGTTCATTATTTTTACTTCAGGCGTCAACGAGTGCCAGTCGTGGCAGGTCACCGGCGAGGCCAAGCGCCCGCTTCATGAATACAGTTTTCACTCCTTCGGCGCGATTCACAAGAGAAAGGCCTGCGCGGCGCAGCGCGCCAATGGTCGAATTATCATTTGAAAACAGCCGGTTGAGTCCATCCAGAGCCGCGAGCATGATCAGATTCTCGCCCTTCCGCCAGCGCTCGTAGCGGCGCAGAAACTTCATCTCTCCCGGGTCATCGCCGTGGGCGCGTGCCGCCGCGATCACCTCCGCGAGTGCGGCGCAGTCGAGGAGACCGAGATTGACCCCCTGGCCGGCGAGCGGATGGATGGCATGCGCCGCATCGCCGATGAGCGCAAATCGCGACGCAACGTAGTCTTGTGCGTGGCTGCTGCGCAGCGGGAGGTCCGCTCGCGACGCGCACCGCACCACGCGGCCCAGCACCGCATCGGCGGCGCGCTCGATGGCAAGGCAAAACTCGGCCTCCGGCAACGCCATCAGCTCGGCGGCCGACTCCGGCGTAGTGCTCCAGACGATCGACGAGCGCCCATCGTGGAGCGGCAGCAAAGCAATGGGGCCGGTCTTCAGGAACCTCTGCCAGGCCGTGTTCTGGTGTGAGACCGCCGTCTCGACGTGAGTGACCACGGCCTGCTGCTCGTGCGAATGACCGCGCGTTTCGATACCCATCAGGCGGCGGGTCGGAGAGTCGGCGCCATCCGCAGCGACGACGAGTGCGCTCGCGATCCGCGGGCCATCCGCAAGCTCGATCGTCATGCTGCGTTGCCCGCGATCCAGACCGCTGACCTGTCCCTGCACGATGCGCACTCCCAGGCTGCGCGCCTGTTGCAACAACGCCCACTGAATGCGCCGGTTCTCCACGATGTAGCCCAGATTCGCCTCACCGAGGGTCGCGCAGTCGAAGTGGATTGATCCGGGGCCATCGGGTCGTCCTCCTTCATCCCAGACGCACATGCGCTCGAATGCGCACATGCGCTCGGCGCTGAGCGCCGACCAGGCGCCACAGGCGCGCAGCACACGCTCACTCGCGCGCGAAAGGGCGGACACGCGCAGCTCGATCTCGCCCCCGCTCGCCGGACGCGGCGGCAAGTGCGGCTCGACCAACACGACCCGTTCGGCCGGAACGATCGCGCGGCTGGCCAGCAAGGATGCGAGGCAAGCCCCGACCATTCCGCCGCCGACGATGACGATATCGGCAGCGCTGCTCATGCGAGTGGCAGGCCGCGCGCTAACCGCGGGAGTCGCCCCGTCACACCCAGGCTGAGCGCGGCGAGCGCGCTCTTTGCGGGAGGCAGCACGTCGAACAGCAGCAGCCCCAGGTCGCGTGCGACTTTGACCGAGCCCAGCGGGTTGTTGAACAGGCGGATCAGCCCGTCGGTAAAGGCGATCACGCTGCGACGATCCGTCCGGCGCCATTCGTCGTAGCGCTCAAGCATCGACTCTTCGCCGAGTGTCGCGCTCGACTCGGCGATCACCTCGGCCAGAGTTGCGACGTCGCGGAGCCCGAGATTGAATCCCTGGCCGGCGATTGGATGCAGGCCCTGAGCGGCATTGCCGATGATGACGAGGCGCCTGCCAATGCGCTCCTCTGCCCGTGTCAGCGCCAGTGGATACGCATGACGGCGGCCAACGCGAGTAAAACGACCGAGCCGGAATCCGAAACGCTCCTGCAGTGCGTGAAGAAATTCCTCGTTCGAGAGCTGCATCGTGGAATCGGCGACGGCCGGCGCGAGTGTCCACACGACGGTGCAACACCCGTCGGCGAGCGGCAGGATGGCCAGTGGCCCGGTCGGTGTGAAGCGCTCGTAGGCGACATGGTCGTGAAACTTGCGGGTCGCGACGTTGGTGACGATCGCCGTCTGTTCGTAGTCCCAGGTGGTGGCTTCGATTCCGCGTCCAGAGCGAATCGACGACTGCGCGCCATCCGCAGCCACGAGCAGTCGGGCGGTCAGTTCGAGCACCGTCCCGTCGCCCTTCGTGACCCGCAGCTCGACGCCTTCGGTGTCCGTCGCCACTTCATCGACCTGTGCCGGGCAGAAGATCTCGAGCCCGGAGCCGTTCGCCAGTCGTCCCCACAACGCCGCGCCCATGACGCGATTGGCAACCACGAATCCAAGTGCCGAGACACCCTCTTCCCGCGCGTCGATGCGCGCAAACCCGAAGCGGCCCTGATCGGAAACGTGGATGCGCCGTATCGGGGCCGCTTGAGCCGCGATCGCGTCCCAAACGCCCAGGCTGGTGAAGATTCGCCGGCTGCCGTTCGACAATGCGGTGGTGCGCTCATCGAAGCTCGGCTGCGCGTCTGACTGCAACGGCACGGACTCGATCAGCGCGACGCGCAATCCGAGTGGCTGCAACGCGACTGCCAGGCTCGCGCCGACCATGCCGCCGCCGACGATGGCGATGTCAAAGGGATCGGAAACGTTTTGCGCCGAGGCAGTCATTTTGACGGTTGACGGTTGACGGTTGGCGGTTGACGGTTGACGGTTGACGGCAGGATCGTCGCTCGTCCTATCGTTCTGCCAACTGCCAACCGCCAACTGTCAACATCTTTCCCTACGCTGCTTGCATCAGGCGCTCGATCTCGTCGGGATCTTTCGGAAGTTGCCGCGTCAGGACCTCCGCAGAGCCGCGCGTCACGACCACGTCATCCTCGATGCGAACGCCGATGTTCCACCAATGACGGGGCACTCCCTTGCTGCCCGCTGGGATGTAGATGCCGGGCTCTACCGTCATCGCCATTTCCGGCTCGAGCACTCGCCATTCACCGCCGACCTTGTAGTCGCCGACATCGTGCACGTCCATGCCCAGCCAATGCCCGGTGCGATGCATGAAGAACTGCCGGTAGGCGCCGGTGCGGATCAGGGCCGGAACCTTGCCCTTGAGCAGGCGCAACTTGACCAGACCCTGAGTGATGGTGCGCACCGCGGCGTCGTGTGGATCGTTCCAGTGATTGCCAGGACGGATCTTTTCCAGTGCCGCGGCCTGTGCCAGGAGCACCAGCTCGTAGATCGCGCGCTGCTGGGGCTTGAAGCGACCGTTTACCGGAAACGTCCGCGTAATGTCGGAGGCGTAGGAGTCATACTCGCAGCCGGCATCGATCAGCAGCAGGTCCCCGTCCTTGAGCTCGCAATTGTTGTTGCGATAGTGCAGGACGCAGGAATTGCGCCCGCCGCCGACGATCGGCAGGTACGAGGTCTCGGCGTTGTGGCGGCGGAATTCATGCAGGATCTCCGCCTCGACCTGGTACTCCATGAGACCCGGGCGGCAGAAGCGCATGGCACGGACATGGGCGCGCGCCGCGATCTGCGCCGCGCGCCGCAACGTATCGAGCTCCGGGTGGCTCTTGTAGAGCCGCATGTCGTGCAGCAGATGATCCAGCGCCACGAACTCGTGCGACGTCGACGTGCCCTGGTGACCCTGCGCGCGCAATGTGTTCACCCATCCGACGACGCGCTGATCGAAATCGTGGTGCACCCCCATCACGTAATGGACGCGGCTGCGGTGCTCGAGCAGCCCGGGGAGAATCTCGTCGATGTCGGAGATCGGAAACGCGTCGTCTGCGCCATAGAGGCGGGTGGCTCCGTCCGGACCGGCGCGCTTTCCGTCCCATACCTCGCGGCCGGCATCGCGGTCGCGCACGAACAACACGTACTCGGCCTGCGCGCGCCCCGGAATCAACACCGCCACCGATTCCGGCTCGGGGAAACCGGTCAGGTAATGGAAGTCGCTGTCCTGCCGATAGGCGTATTCGACGTCGCTGTTGCGGTGGCGCACCGGCGCCGCAGGCAGGATCGCGATTGCGTCCTTGCCCATCATGCGCATCAGCTGGCGGCGGCGCCGCGTGAACTCATCTCGATTCATGCGCTCTGCCGTCAGAATCTCAGTGGATGGAGGGCGCGGCGGGATGTGGCCCCGCACGCAAAGGTTGCAACTCGTCGTAGATCAATTGCACCCCAACGCGCACGAACTCGACCAGGTCCGCGTAG
Source organism: Steroidobacteraceae bacterium (assembly GCA_036515135.1). Taxonomy (GTDB): domain Bacteria; phylum Pseudomonadota; class Gammaproteobacteria; order Steroidobacterales; family Steroidobacteraceae; genus DATBVX01. Next base: position 5,117 of record DATBVX010000253.1, on the reverse strand, counting down.
GCATGTTCGTCCGCTTCGGTCGGCTCGTCCTCCCCGGGCGCGGCACGACCGATCTCCGCAAGGTCATGCACGATCTCACCCACCTCACCTGGCAGTTCCGCGATCGAGTTGAGCCTCCCGGTTCCAAGGCCGTAGAGGAAGCCCTGGCACCATTGCGCCAGGGCGGAGGTTCGCCCGGCCAATGGCTGATCGTCATCGGGCAACAGTGGCGCGAAATCCATGCTCTCACCGCCGAGTGCCTGCGAAGTCTCACCGAACACCGTCTCCAGCACCTCGCGACACTGGCCGCAGTGACCGGCCGGGTCCTCGAGCAGCTCGTCGAGCCAGTCTTCCAGCGCGAAGCTCGCGCCCGCGCACAGCGCGCCGCAGAGCGTGCCGTGCGCCTCGGCGGCATCGGCGGATGAGCCCGCCTCCGCGAGCGTGTCCTCGAGATGTGGGAATGCGACGCTGAGCATGGGTGCGGCGATTGAAAGCACTGCGGCATATCGTAGCACCGTGAATGGGGCTCGAGCGGTCGCTGCTTGATTGACCGACCCCCGATGCGGTTCTATATTGACCGCATGAATGACGCCTCCAACAGACCGGCCGTGGACACGGAGCTCAAGCGGCTGGAGAAGCGCATCGACGAGCTGGTTTCGGCCGTGAAAGAGCTCAAGGACGAGAATCGCGCGCTGCGCCAGAGGCAGGATGCGCTCACCGCCGAACGCGCCACGCTGCTGCAGAAGAACGAGCAGGTCCGTGCGCGAGTCGAGGCCATGATCGGGCGATTGAAGGCGATGGAGCACGGTACATGAGTGATCATCCAGCGCGCATCAGCGTGCGCATCCTCGAGAAGGAGTACTTTGTCGCCTGCGGACATGAGGAGCGCGCTGATCTGCTGGACTCGGCGGAGTTCCTCAACAGCAAGATGCGCGAGATCCGCGACAGCGGCAAGGTCGTCGGCCTGGATCGCATTGCGGTGATGGCCGCCCTCAACCTGGCCAACGAATTGCTCAAGTCGCGCGGCCGCGGCGAGTCCGTCGCTGGCGACCTGGGCGTGCGGCTCAAGCGGTTGAATGATCGCCTCGAAGCGGCCCTCGCGAGGGGTTCGCAGCTCGAGATTTGAAGCGCCGGCCGGGCCGGTTGCGGTTTAAAAGTTTGGCGCCACCTGCGGTGTTCGATGGGGGCCGGGTTACCTCTCGACCCTAATGTTGAAACCCTCGGGGCTATGGCTTGCAGACAGCATTGTGCACGTCCGCCAGGTGCGGAAAGCCTTAAGTGTCCGCAGTTCGCCCCACTTGTTGCTCCGGTTCGAGAGCAACGGTTTCCAACGGCACAGGCGGGTGGCGCCTCCCTCTAGGTCCCTTCTCGGGCAGAACCCCACTTGACGGCATCGGTCCGCGACAACACCCGCCGCGCGATGCGGCGACGGCGACGGGCGCTCAGCGCACAATCGCGTGATCTGGCCGCGCAGTTGGTCTGCAGGGGGCTCGGTTCCGCGCGGATACTGCGCGCGGGAATGCGCGTCGGAATGTATCTCGCCGTCAATGGCGAGCTCGACACCACACCGATCATCAGGCTCGCCCGGCGTCATGGTTGTCGCGTATTCGTTCCGGTCATCCGATCGCATCGCACCAGTTCAATGTGGTTCGTGCCCCTGAGCGATGCGCTGCGCGACAATCGGTTCGGCACACCCGAGCCGGCGTCGGGTCGTGGCCTGCGGATCTCGCCCCGCTTTCTCGACCTGGTGCTCGTACCCCTCGTTGCCTTCGGAGCATCCGGTGAGCGGCTGGGTTCCGGTGCCGGCTACTATGATCGTGCCTTCGCGTATCTGCGCACGCGTCGCACGTGGCGCAAACCGTTGCTGGTGGGCGTCGCCTACGAATGGCAGCACGTGGCCGATCTCGCCACCGAGCCGTGGGACGTGCCGCTCGCCGCCGTCATCACCGATAGCACGATGCACTCCTTCGCCCCATCGATCCTGCGCGCGCGAGGTCGCTGATGAGTTTCTGGCTGCTCAAGTCGGAGCCTGCGTCGTTCAGCATCGACGACCTTGCCCGCGCCCCTGGTCGCAGGACGGCATGGGACGGCGTGCGCAATTACCAGGCGCGCAACATGCTGCGAGACGAGTTGAAGCGCGGCGACCGAGCCTTTTTCTATCATTCGAGTTGCCAGGTACCCGGGATCGCGGGAATCGTCGAAGTAGTGCGTGAAGGCTATCCGGATGCGACGGCGTTCGATCCGCAGGACCACCATTTCGATCCCGACAGCGATTCACGCGAGCCCCGCTGGTACACGGTCGACGTGAAACTCGTGCGCGAGTTCGAACGCCGCATCACGCTCGACGAACTGCGTCGGCATGGCGGCGGCAGGCTCAAGGATCTGCAGCTTCTCAAGCGCGGCAACCGTCTCTCGGTGATGCCGGTGAGCGCGAAGAGCTGGAAGTTCATCGTCTCGCTGGCTCGATAGAGCGCACGATGCGCATTCAAGTCGACGTGATCAGCAAACGAAGTTCACACGCGCTCTTGCTTGTCAATATTCATTTCGTGTATATACTCGACCCCGGACTAACCCGACATGGAGACTGACTATGGCAGCGAAAGCAAAGAAGGGTAAGAAGAAGGCCGGCAAGAGAAAGGCGGCGAAGAAAAAGTAACACCCTTCGGATGCGAAACGGCGGTTGGAGCTGAGCAAACGTTCAACCAGCATCCGTTCTCGAATCCATGAAGACTGTGCCCGCGCAAGCGGGCACAGTTGTTTCTGGACTGCGCGATTTACGCTGTAATTCCAGGCTCGCAATGAATCCCGACGATCGCAAGAAACGCGCCGCGCACGCCGCCCTGGATTTCCTCGCGGATGGCATGGTCGTGGGTATCGGCACCGGCTCGACGGTCAATCACTTCATCGATGCGTTGGCTGGAATGCGGGCGCGCCTCGCGGGGGCCGTGTCGAGCTCGGAAGCGTCGAGCGCGCGACTGCGCGCCGCGGGCATCGAGATTCACGATCTGAACAGTGTCGGCACGCTCGAGCTGTACGTGGACGGCGCCGACGAAGCGACCCGTCACCGCTACCTGATCAAGGGTGGCGGCGGAGCCCTGACCCGGGAAAAGATCGTGGCGCAGGCGGCGCGCCGCTTCGTCTGCATCGTCGATGGATCGAAGCTGGTGGACGTGCTCGGCAAGTTCCCGCTGCCTATCGAGGTGATTCCGATGGCCCGCAGCCTGGTCGCGCGCGAGCTGACGCGTCGCGGCGGACGTCCGGTGTGGCGCCAGAAATGCATCACCGACAACGGCAATTGCATTCTCGACGTGCACGGCCTGCAAATCCTCGATCCGCCGGCGATGGAAACGGATCTCAACCAGATTCCCGGGATCGTGACAGTGGGATTATTCGCACGGCGTCCGGCGGACGTGCTGCTCGTCGGCAGCGCTGCCGGAGTGGAGAGGATCTAAGCGTCGCGACCTGGTTCGGGGATGACTCTCCACTTATCCGATCCGCACCGCCAGCATCGAAATCGCCCCGCCGTCGATGCCTTGCACCGGAAAACCGACCGGCTCGCCCGCGCTGCGTTGCCCGAGCACGTATAGAAACGGCAGATAGTGATCCGGCGTTGGTACTGCCAGCGCCGCGTCCGGACTGATGGCCCCGTAATCGATCAGCCCTGCATCGGCCCCATTCGCAAGCAGTCTTCGTACTTCCTGGTCGAAGCGCAACGCCCAATCGAGCGGCTCGGCATCGTATCTGCGCCAGGCATACAAGCGCAGGTTGTGAACGATGTTGCCGCTGCCGATGACGAGAATCCCGTCCTCGCGCAGTGGCGCGAGCCTGCGGCCGAGCTCGTAATGAAAGGCCGGCGGCTGTCGTGCATCGATGCTGAGCTGGATGACAGGAACATCGGCTTGCGGAAATACGTGCCGCAGTACGCACCAGGTCCCATGATCCAGGCCCCACTCATGATCGAGTTGCACCACCGTTGGCCGCAACATCATCGCGATGCGCTCCGCGAGGACCGGATCGCCCCGGGCGGGATAGCTCACCTCGTACAGCTCGCGCGGGAATCCGCCGAAGTCATGGATCGTGGCGGGTGCGGCCATCGCGGTCACCGCTGTACCGGCACCGTACCAGTGGGCCGAAACAGACACGACCGCGCGCGGTTTGGGCAGCGCCTGACCCAGCGCCGCCCAGCCGCGCGTCCATTCATTCAACTGCAGAGCATTGAGCGGACTGCCGTGCCCGAAAAAAATCGTCGGCGTTCGTGCGGGCATGCGGCGTGCAGGAAGTTGACGGCGGGCGGCGGCTCACTGGTGCGAGCCGCGGCCACAAGAACGTGCAACTGACTGATGTTTGCTGACGGCGTCAGCCGGCCCTGGGTGCAAGCTTGTCGGCCACCAGTCCCAATGCCGCACCTGCCACCAGATAGAGCACCAGCGTCTCCACGCTCCACCAGGCCCACACTCGGTCGGGCAAATTGAACACTCCGCTCATACTGAACATGGTGGCGACGGACAGCAGGGCCACGGCAAAGCCGAACTTGAGCCCGCGTTGCCAGCCCGGCCCGGCGAACGATGAGCGTACCTGGTCGTAGATCCCGGCGGCGATGAACGCGCCGATCAGCCCGGTCGTTACCCAGCGCGGCAACAGTGCAGCCATATTCGGCGGATCGGACATCAACTCCGGGCGCCAGAATTGTGCAGTTGCCTCATAAGTCGACATGAGGATGTTGTTGTGCACCACCGGCCCGGTGACGAACGACACAGCGAACAGGACTACGTAGAAGATAAATCCGCCGATCAAAATGATTTTCCAGTTCATTGGATGCCCCCGATTCAGCTTCGTTGTTGATACCGATTTTTGCAAACGGGACGAACGGGCGGCGGGAATCTAGCGCAATGCCAGCCCGGCCGCTACTCAAGAGCCAAAACAGAAAGGCCCGTCGAGTGACGGGCCTGGGTGTATTGGCTGGGGGACCAGGATTACTCCGCACATCCCTGTGCTCCGCCTCGCTGGGGCCGTCAATGCAATGATCACATTGCATTGACGTTCAAAATCGCTCCCGGCGATTTTGTCGAACCTAGGGTACCTAGGTTCTCAATCCAAGTCCCGCCCCAAAAACACTGAGCCCGCCATATGGCGGGCTC
>DATBVX010000252.1:0-7818 GCA_036515135.1 Steroidobacteraceae bacterium | reverse complement strand
TGGCGGAGCCGCCGGACCTGGGAGGGTTCGCGACCCGCTGATCCCCAGGCGCGCTTCTAGCTGCGCCACCTCGAGGTCCAGCGCCCGATTACCATGTCAGGATAGTCGCGCCGTCCCACGCTGCCGTTGTAACGCGCCAGCGCTTTGCGGACGTCGCGCTTCTCGCGGTCGTAGTAGTACTTCAGGATGGCACAGCCCATGCGGATGTTGGACTGGACGTCCATCAGCTGATGGCGCTTCATGCCGAGCTGCTCCGGCCAGAACGGCATGACCTGCATCAACCCCTGTGCGCCTGCGGATGAGACCGCCCAGCGGTTGAAGCTGCTCTCGACGTCCATCACCGCCAGCACCAGCTCCGCGGGTAGTTGGGCGACCCGCGATTCACAGTAAGTGTGCTTAAGGATCGCAACTCGCTCGGCATGGTCGTTCACGTAACGTCGCAGGCGCGGCTCCATGAGCTTGTACCAGACCTCCGCGTCATACTTGTCGCTGAAGCATTCGCCGGCTGAGATCGCCGTCGCGATGACTTGCTTGAGCTCGGGATCGAGTTGACGATCGGCGCCGGCGGTGGGGCACGCAAGCATGCCGAACAGCGTGAACGCCGCACAAGTCGCCTGCGCGGCACGGTCAGTTTGCTTGGATGCGATCACGCAGAAAGGTCGCCGCGGCAGACAACGGGAAATTGCTCGATTCGCTGGCGCGTCGCTGCCGGTATTCGAGCGTGCCGGCATCGAGTCCGCGCTCGCCCAGCACCACCCGATGCGGAATTCCCATGAGCTCCGCGTCGGCGAACTTCACTCCGGGGCGCGCGTCACGGTCGTCGTACAGCACCTCGATGCCCGCGTCGCCGAGTTCCTGGTACAGTCGTTCCCCGGCTGCGCGCACTCGCGCCGATTTCTGCAGATTGAGCGCGACCAGAACCACCTGGAAGGGTGCGATCGGCCCCGGCCAGATGATTCCACGCTCGTCGTGATTCTGCTCGATGGCCGCGGCGACGACGCGCGTGACACCGATGCCATAGCAACCCATCGCCATCGATACGTCGCGACCCTGTTCGTCGACCACCCGCGCATTCATGGCGTCACTGTACTTGCGGCCGAGTTGAAAGATGTGACCGACTTCGATTCCCCGCGCGATGTTGAGCCGGCCGCGGCCGCTCGGGCTCGGATCGCCGGCCACGGCGTTGCGGATGTCGGCGGTCAACGGCTCGGCCAGATCGCGGCCCCAGTTCACCCCGGTGAGATGCCTGTCGCGCTCGTTGGCACCGCAAACGAAATCCGCGACCTGTGCCGCGCTGTGATCGGCGTACACACGGCACTTGAGGCCAACCGGGCCGACGAACCCGGGCTCGCAGCCGGCGGCCTGCGCTACGCGCTCCGCCGACGCCATGCGCAATGGGCTGGCGATTCCGGCAAGCTTCTGCGCCTTGACGGCATTCAGCTCGTGGTCGCCGCGCACGACGCAGGCCACGACATCGCCTTCGCTGCCTTCGACCAGCAGTGTCTTGAGACACTGCGCGGGCGCGACTTTCAGCAAGGAGCTGACCTCCGCGATGGTGCGCGCTCCGGGCGTGGCCACGCGCTTCAGCACCTGGGTAACGGGAGGGCGTGGTTCAGTCGGCGGCGGTGCGGCGGCCATTTCGAGATTGGCCGCGTACTCGTCGCTGTCGGAGAACGCAATGGCATCCTCGCCGGAATCCGCCAGCACATGGAACTCCTGCGAGGCGCTGCCACCGATGCTGCCGGTGTCAGCCTGCACCGCGCGAAACTTGAGTTGCATGCGCGTGAAGATGCGCGTGTAGGCGTCGTACATCGCACGATAGCCCTCGGCCAGCGAAGCGTCGTCGAGATGGAAGCTGTAGGCGTCCTTCATCAGGAACTCGCGTGCCCTCATCACGCCGAAGCGTGGGCGAATCTCGTCGCGGAACTTGACCTGGATCTGGTAGAAGTTCACCGGCAGCTGCCGGTAGCTGCGCAGCTCGCGGCGCGCGATGTCGGTGATGACTTCCTCGTGTGTCGGCCCGTAGCAATAGGAGCGCTCGTGGCGATCGACCATGCGCAGCAGCTCTGGGCCGAATTGTTCCCAACGCCCCGATTCCTGCCACAGCTCGGCCGGCTGCACCGTCGGCATCCACAGCTCGAGCGCGCCGGCGCGATCCATTTCTTCGCGGATGATGCGCTCCACCTTGCGCAAGACTTTGAGACCGAGTGGCATCCAAGTGTACAGGCCGGCGGCGAGACGACGGATCAGTCCGGCGCGCAGCATGAGCTGATGGCTCACGATCTCGGCCTCGGCGGGAATCTCCTTGAGCGTGGTGATGGGAAGCGCTGACAGTCGCATCGCGGATGCACTTTGGCGCCGTGCGCGGCGCAGCTTTTGGATGGGCTTATCTTATATTGTGCGGCGATCCCCGGGGGACCTATGATGCGCGCGCCTATGGAAGAGCCCGCCTCGCGTGCGCCGGTCCGTCGCGGCGTTTACCTGTTGCCCAACCTGATCACCACCGGGGCACTGTTCGCCGGTTTTTACGCCATCGTGGCCGCGATCGACGGCAACTTTGAGCGCGCGGGCGTCGCCGTGTTCATTGCCATGGTCTTCGACGGACTTGACGGACGCGTCGCACGCTGGACCAGCACCGAGAGCGCGTTTGGCAAGGAGTACGACAGCCTCTCCGACATGGTGTCTTTCGGGCTGGCGCCGGCGATAGTGACCTATCAGTGGGGCGTGGCGCGGATCACCGAGTACGGCGTCGTCTGGGGCCGCACCGGCTGGCTGGCGGCGTTTTTCTTCGCCATCGCCGCGGCGCTCAGGCTGGCGCGCTTCAACACGCGTGCGGCATCAGCAGACAAGCGATTCTTCGAAGGGCTGCCCAGTCCGTCGGCAGCGGCCCTGGTGGCGGCATTCGTGTGGTTCTCGAGCGAATGGCGCGAGCCGGGGCTTGTGGGACTGATCGTCGCCTTCGCGGTGACCGCGCTCGCCGGCGCGCTGATGGTGAGCCGCTTCAGTTACTACAGCTTCAAGGAGATCGACCTCGGGGGGCGAGTCCCGTTCGCTTACATCGTGCTCGTGCCACTCACCTTCGTGCTGATCGCGATCGAGCCGTCGGTCGTGCTGTTCATCCTGTTCGGCCTGTACGCCCTGTCGGCGCCGGCCTGGTGGGTGATTCGCCGCTTGCGGCGCCGACCGCGCACGGTCAGCGCGCCCAGGTCGGATCCGGAGCAAGAGCTGTGAGCGCCTCGCACGCTGATCACCTGGCGCAGCTCGGTGTGCAGGTCTACGCACTCCGCGCAAGTCCGGAAGCGCGGCCGACGACCACCGGGCCGGATGCCTCGACCGCGTCGGTTGTCGGCGCGACGGAGGTCGCCCTCATGGATTGGGAGACGCTCCGGCGCCAGGTCGCTGGCTGCACGCGCTGCGGATTGCATACCACGCGTACGCAAACCGTGTTCGGGGTCGGCAACGAGCACGCCGAGTGGCTGGTCATCGGCGAGGCGCCGGGTGCGGACGAGGATGCGCAGGGCGAGCCCTTCGTTGGACGAGCGGGTCAGCTGCTCAACAACATGTTGAAGGCGATCGGCCTCGAGCGGTCACAGGTGTACATCGCCAACATCCTCAAGTGCCGGCCGCCCAACAACCGCGAACCGCGGCCCGAGGAGGCGGCGCACTGTGCGCCATACCTGGAGCGCCAGGTCGAGCTCATCACTCCGCGCATCATCCTGGCGGTGGGTCGGATCGCGGCGCAGAACCTGCTCCAGACCGATACGCCGATCGGCCGTATGCGTGGGCGCGTCTACCACTATGGACCGCGTGCGGTTCCGGTCGTCGTGACTTATCACCCGGCTTACCTGCTGCGCTCGCCCGGTGAGAAGCGCAAGGCCTGGTCGGATCTGCAGTTCGCCCAGGAAGTACTCGTCCGTGGCCGCGGTTAGAAGCGAAGTCGCGCTGCCGGAGATCGCCATCCGGCCGATGCACGAGCAGGAGGTGCCCGCGGTCGTGGCACTCGAGCGCGAGGCGTATCTCTTTCCCTGGACCGAGGGCATCTTCCGCGATTGTCTGCGGGTCGGCTATCTGTGCCGCGTGATCGATCTCGAGGGAACAGTCGTCGGCTTCGGCATCATGTCCTGCGGCGCGGGCGAGGCGCACGTGCTCAACATCTGCGTTCGCCCCGATCTGCGCTGCCGCGGGATCGGACGGCGCATGCTCGATTACCTCCTCGACCGTGGCTACGACGCCGGAATGCTCGAGGCTTTTCTGGAAGTGCGACCGTCGAATGTCGCGGCAATCCGGCTGTATCAATCCGCCGGTTTCGAACAGGTCGGCATTCGCCGCGGCTATTACCAGGCAGTTGGAGGGCGAGAGGACGCGGTGGTCCTCAAGCTCGATCTGGCGGCTCGCGCGAGCGCGCGCGCGCATCAACGATGAGGATGGTGCCCGATGACATCGCGCGCCGGCGCACGTTCGCGATCATCTCTCACCCCGATGCCGGCAAGACGACGCTGACCGAAAAGCTGCTGCTTTTTGGCGGCGCCATTCAGATGGCTGGAACGGTAAAGGGCCGTAAAGCGGCGCGCCACGCCACCTCGGACTGGATGCGGCTCGAGCAGCAGCGCGGCATCTCGGTCACTTCCTCGGTGATGCAGTTCCCATACCGCGGCCGCATCGTCAATCTGCTCGATACGCCGGGGCACGAGGATTTCTCCGAGGACACTTACCGCACGCTGACCGCGGTCGACTCCGCGCTCATGGTCATCGACTGCGCCAAGGGCGTCGAGGACCGCACCATCAAGCTGATGGAGGTCTGTCGCCTGCGCGATACGCCGATCATGACGTTCATCAACAAGCTGGATCGCGATGGGCGGGAGCCAATCGGGCTACTGGACGAGATCGAGCGGGTATTGAAGATCGCCTGCGCGCCCGTTACGTGGCCGATCGGGATGGGCCGCGACCTCAAGGGCATCTATCACCTGCTCGAGGACCGCATCTACGTCTACACGGCCGCCGGGCGCGGTCGTGCCGGAACCAATGTCACCATCGATCACATCGGCAGCCCCGCCGCGCAGGAGTTCCTCGGCGAATCGGCGCGTGCGTTGCACGAGGAAATCGAGCTGGTGCGCGGTGCCACGCCACGGTTCGACCAGCAGGCGTATCTCGCTGGCAGACAGACACCGGTGTTCTTTGGCTCGGCCATCAACAATTTCGGCGTCGAGGAGCTGTTAGCGTCGTTCGTCGAGCACGCGCCCGGACCGCTGCCCCGTGCGACCAGCGGGCGCCGGGTTCAACCGCACGAACCGGCACTCACGGGATTCGTTTTCAAGATCCAGGCGAACATGGATCCGGGCCACCGCGACCGGATTGCATTCGTGCGGCTGTGCTCGGGCCGCTACACCCGTGGCATGCGGATGTATCACGTCCGGCTCGACAAGGAAATCAAGGTAGGCGATGCGCTGACCTTCATGGCCGCCGATCGCACGCAGGCCGAGGAGGCCTGCGCGGGCGACATCCTCGGGCTTCACAACCATGGCACGATCAACATCGGCGACACCTTCACGGAGGGAGAGAAGCTTACATTCACGGGCATTCCCAACTTTGCGCCGGAGATGTTCCGCCGCGCGGTGCTGCGCGACCCCCTGCGCATGAAGGCGCTGCAGAAGGGCCTCTCGCAGCTGTGCGAGGAGGGCGCGACTCAGCTTTTCAAGCCGCTGCGCAGCAATGACCTGATTCTTGGCGCCGTCGGCCCGCTGCAATTCGAGGTCGTCGCATTCCGCTTGCAGGACGAGTACGGGGTGCAATGCACGTTCGAGAACGTCAACGTGGTCACGGCGCGCTGGATCGACTGCGCCGATCCGCGCCGCCTCGGCGAGCTCAAGACCAAGGCGTACGAGAATCTGGCGCTCGATCACGCCGGAGCGCTCGTCTACCTTGCGCCGACGCGCGTCAACCTGGCGCTGACGCTCGAGCGCTGGCCGGACGTGAATTTCCGTACCACGCGCGAGCACCTGGCGATGGCGGCATGAAGGGGTTCGCAGTTGAGAGTTGACGGTTGACAGAAGGAGGCGCGCAGCAAGAATTCTGTTGCCAACTGCCAACTGCCAACTGCCAACTGCCAACTGCCAACTGCCAACTGCCAACTGCCAACCGATCCAGCGTCAACATGAGCGTGCGATCGACCTTTTTGCGCCGCCCCGTTTTCTCGTGGGCGCTTTACGACTGGGCCAACTCGGCCTTCGCCACGACCGTGATGGCCGGGTTCTTCCCGCTCTTCTTCAAGCAGTACTGGAGCGCGGGCGCCGAGGCGACCGTGAGCACGTTCTGGCTCGGGATGGGAAATGGAGTGGCAAGCGGCGTTGTCGCGCTCCTGGCGCCTTTTCTCGGCGCAGTCGCCGATCGTGGCGGCACGCGCGTCAAGCTGCTGCTGCTGTTCACCGTGCTCGGTGTCGCGATGACTGCGGGTTTCTACTGGGTAGAGCGCGGTGATTGGCCGACGGCCCTGCTGTTCTATGCGCTGGCAATGGTCGGTTTCTCGGGTGGCATCACGTTCCTGGATTCTTTGCTGCTCGACGTGGCGGACAAGCCCGAGTTCGATCGCGTGTCGGCCTACGGTTATGCGCTGGGTTATCTGGGCGGCGGCCTGTTGTTCCTCGTCAATGTCATGATGTATTCGCAGCCGGCGCTGTTCGGCCTCGCCGATGGGGCGCAGGCCATACGCGTCGCATTCGTGATGGTGGCGGTCTGGTGGGCTGTCTTCACCGTTCCACTCATGCTGTTCGTGCGCGAGCGCGGACCCGCGACGCGGCTGCGACCGATGGCTGCCCTGCGCGCCGGGTGGCGCGAGCTGTGGAGCACGGTCGGGGACTTACGCAACTATCGCGTGCTGGTGCTCTTCCTGATCGCCTACTGGCTCTACATCGACGGCGTCAATACCGTGATCAAGATGGCGGTCGACTACGGTCTGGCGCTCGGCTTCGAGGCCAAGAGCCTGATCACCGCCCTGCTGATCACGCAGTTCGTCGGGTTTCCCGCGGCGCTGGCCTTTGGCTGGATCGGGGACCGGCTTGGCGCGCGCGCCGGAATCATGATCGCGATCGTCATTTACCTGGGGACGACGCTGTGGGCGTATTTTCTCGACAACGTCGCCGAGTTCTACGCGCTGGCGATCATCGTCGGTCTGGTGCAAGGCGGCATTCAGAGCTTGAGCCGATCCTTCTTCGGCCGGCTCGTGCCGCCCGAGAAATCCGGCGAGTTTTTCGGATTCTTCAACATGATGGGAAAGTTTGCCGCGGTCCTCGGTCCCGTGCTGACCGGTTGGGTCGCTCTGAGTTCCGGCAGCTCGCGGCTCGCGATCCTGTCGCTTGCGATTCTGTTCGTGGCGGGAGGCGCCGTGCTCTGCTTCGTCAGGGAGCCGGCCACCAGCTCGCTGGATCCAGACGGTAATAGCGGCTGAGCTCGCTGTAGAGTTCCGGGTGCTGGCTGCGCAGCTCGGCTGGCAGCTCGAAGAAGACTTCCGTCGCCACGGCGAAGAACTCACCCGGATCTTCAGCTCCGTAGGCGTCGAGCAGTGTCGGTTCACCGCGCGCAGCCGCCCCACGCAGCTTCTCGAACTCGGCGCTCATCACTTCGGACCAGCGCTCGTAATGCTCCGCGTCGCCGAGCCAGGGCGCGCCGTTCACGCCGCCATCCTCGGCATCGAGGTAGTGCGCGAACTCGTGGTAGACCACGTTGAATCCGTCGCCCCTCGATTCAGCACCGGCCTGCACGTCGTCCCAGGACAGGATCACCCGATGCGTGTCCCAGGTCTGACCCGTGAGCACGCTTTCATGG
>DATBVX010000251.1:0-2546 GCA_036515135.1 Steroidobacteraceae bacterium | reverse complement strand
GCGGAGCGGCATTCCTGCTCGCGGGAGGCTGCATCAATTGTCATTCGCAGGTTCACGGGTCGAACCATCCGTCGGGCGTCAAGCTGATGAGATAGCCGGCGATGCGATGCCGCGCGGCGAGTCAAACGGAGAACAGGACAGAAACATGAAAACCGCGGCCCAGCTGCTTCTGCTCAGCATGCTTTCGGCGCTTTGTTCCGCCGCAGCGGCGGCAGACAGCGCCGCCGCCACTGGCCAGGCAGCCGTCGACACTTCCAAGTGGCTATGCGAACTTTGCAAGTTCGAGGATGGGCTGAGCGGAACACTTGAACTGGGTGGAGGAAACGTCTCGGATTCATCGTCCAAGTTCGGCGAATATAACGGCCTCGACAACAAGGGCGGATTTGTCATCGGTGACGGCGCGGTGCGCTATCGCGGCGCAGGCGGTGCCTACTTGAATGTCAATGCGTCGAATCTCGGGCTCGACACGCGCTCGCTGGCTGCGGAGGGCGGACGACAAGGCACGTACAAACTGATTCTCAACTATGACGAGTTGCCGCACTTCGTCTCCGACAGCGCGCAAACACCGTTCATCGGAAACGGAGGTGCGTCCCTGGCGCTGCCGGCCGGCTTTCGGGCTGGCATGACCGGTCTCATGCCTCTGGCAAGCACGCTGCAGCCGGTCGACCTTGAAACGAAAAGGCAGGAGCTGGGAGTGGGCGGGTCGTGGACTCCGGTTCGCGCCTGGGAGTATGCGGCCAATTTTCGGCACCAGACCCGCGACGGCACCAAAGGCACGACCGGAGCGTTCTTCGTCAATGCCTCTCAGTTGGTTGCCCCGGTGGATTACGATACTGATGAAATTGACGCGTCGGCCTCGTACGCGACCGCCAAGCTGCAGGCGAAGTTCGCGTATTACGGCTCGAGGTTCCGCAACAACAACGCCTCGCTGACCTGGCAAAATCCGTTTTCGGTGCCGGCGTTCCCCGACGCGGTTAGCGGCCAGCTCGCGCTGCCGCCGGATAACGAATTTCACCAGATTTCTGCTTCTGCTGGATACCAGTTCACCGATCGGACGCGGGCTACGGCCGACATCGCCTTTGGCCGCATGACGCAGGATGACGCGTTCCTCGCGTCAACGTTGAATACGACTCTTGCCGTGCCGGCACTCCCGCGATTTTCGCTGGATGGCCGCGCGAATATTCTCAATGCGAACGTCGAACTCAACTCGGCGGTCACGGACCGGCTGCGGCTGAAAGCAACTTATGTGCACAACGATCGCGACAACCGTACGCCGCGGGCCGTTTACGACTGGGTGTCGACCGACATGTTTCTTGCGTCGCCGAGAGCAAACCTGCCATACGGCTTCACGCAGGACAAGTTCAAGCTGAGGGCCGACTTCAAGACATCGGCACACGTCAAGACGTCCGTCGGCTTCGATCATGACTCAAACGCGCGTACGTTTCAGGGGGTCAATACCACTGATGAGAGCACGATCTGGGGGACAGTCACCTCCCGATTCCTGGGCAAGGTCGACATGACGTTGAAGCTCGCTCATGGCGATCGCGGCAACCCTGGTTATCAAGCGGTTGCCGCGATCGTCCCGCCGGAGAATCCGCTGCTGAGAAGATACAACATGGCCGGCCGCACGCGGGATAGCGCGGAATTGCGCGCCGACATTGCCGCGACGGACAACATGAGCATCGGGCTTCAGGTTGATGCTTCGGAAGACGAGTATTCGGATTCGACAATCGGCCTGACCAGCGGCAAGGAGCTCAATTTCGGTGGCGATATCGCCGTGATGCTATCGGAGCAAACGAACCTGCACTTCTTCGCGAACCGCCAGGTAATCAAGTCGGAGCAGGCCGGGAGCCAGGCATTCTCGGCGGCGGATTGGTCGGGCGAGAATGAAGACACCATTGATCTTGTAGGGATCGGCGTAAGACACGTGGCGATCAAGGACAAGCTCGACGTTGGCGCAGATTACACGGCCAGCCGGTCAAGCAGCGAAATCAGCGTCAACGCACCAGCAGGTGAGTCCGCGTTTCCCGATCTTTCCACTTCGCTCGATAGCCTGAAACTCTATGCGATCTACCGTGTGAAAGAAAACCTGTCACTGCGCGCCGGGTATTGGTACGAGCGCTACGACAGCGAGAACTGGATGCTCGACGGGGTCGCGCACGACACGATTCCCAATGTCCTGTCCTTGGGCGAACAATCGCCGCGGTATCGCGTGCATGTGATTACGATGTCTGTGAGATACAGCTTCTAACGCAGCGGCACGATCCCACCCATCGCCAGGATCATCACCGAACAGGGGTCGCCGACATTGTCGGTGAACTTCACGGGACTCCTCGGGCCATCCTTGGAAACGCCTGCCTCGACCGGGCGGCGTCTGCCTTCCCCCGGCCAGGAACGACATGACGTACGTCAATGACAGTGTTTTTTGCCGCTGATAGCCTCACGCGACGAGGAGCGTTGCACCCTAGCGCAACTCGCTGGAAGTGGCGAAGCTTGTGCGTAACGTAGCGTGTTTCGGACAAGTCTCTTGGGTTTTATGAGCGGCG
>DATBVX010000250.1:0-3762 GCA_036515135.1 Steroidobacteraceae bacterium | reverse complement strand
CTCAAGATCGGCGACCCGGCGCGTCGCGAGAACTGGCTCGGACCGGTAACGACACCGGAGGGCTACAACGACTACGCCAGGTACGCCGAGCAGTTACGCGTCGGTGGAGCGTGGGTTCTCGCTGGCGGCGAACATCTGCGTGAGGGCGATCTCGGACGCGGCTTCTTCGTGCGGCCGACGTTGGCCGAAGCACCGATCGATCATCCACTGTGGCAACACGAAATGTTCCTGCCGATTCTCATGCTCCATCGCGTCGCTTCGAATGACGAGGCGATGCAGCTCGCCAACAATTCGCCGCTCGGGCTGACTGCCGGTTTCTATGGAAGCCCCAACGAAGTGAGTTGGTTTCAGGAGCACATCGAGGCCGGCGTCACTTACGCGAACCGGCCCCAGGGCGCGACCACCGGCGCGTGGCCCGGTTATCAGCCCTTCGGCGGCTGGAAAGGTTCCGGCAACACGGGCAAAGCGATCGCGTCCTTCTACTACCTGCCGCAATACCTGCGCGAACAGTCGCAGACCGTTGTTGAGTGAGGCACCATCCAAGGTGATGACGCTCACCGATGTGATCGCGCAGCACGTACGCGACGGGCAGAGCGTCGCGCTCGAGGGCTTCACGCACCTGATTCCATTCGCAGCGGGCCACGAGATCATCCGCCAGCGCCGCAGAAACCTTCACCTGATTCGCATGACGCCCGACCTGATCTATGACCAGATGATCGGCATGGGCTGCGCGAGCGAGCTGACCTTTTCCTGGGGCGGCAATCCGGGTGTCGGCTCCTTGCATCGCCTGCGC
Source organism: Steroidobacteraceae bacterium (assembly GCA_036515135.1). Classification (GTDB taxonomy): domain Bacteria; phylum Pseudomonadota; class Gammaproteobacteria; order Steroidobacterales; family Steroidobacteraceae; genus DATBVX01. The sequence goes on along the minus strand of DATBVX010000250.1, from coordinate 2,969 downwards.
GACGCGGTGGAAAAGGAGTGGCCGCAGCCCCTGACGATTCACGAGCATAGCCATGCCGAGATGGCCGTGGCGTATACGGCCGGTGCGAGTGGTATGCCCTGCGGTTTGATGCGACGCCACACTGACACGGATCTGACGAAGGCTTCCAGCGCCCGGATCAAGGCGATCGAGTGCCCATTTACCGGCGACTCGCTGGCGGCGGTTCTGGCGATCAATCCCGACGTCACCATCCTGCATGCGCAGAAGGTCGACGCGGAAGGCAATGTATTGATCCGTGGCATCGTCGGCGCCGCGAAAGAAGCGGCGATGGCCGCACGCTGCCTGATCGTCACGGTTGAGGAACAGGTCGAGCGGCTGAATGCCGACATGAACGCAATCGTGTTGCCGCGCTTCCTGGTGACGGCGGTCGCGGTGGTGCCGGGCGGTGCGTATCCTTCCTACGCTCAGGGGTACTACTCGCGTGACAACTCCTTCTACATCGGCTGGGACGACATAGCGCGCGACCAAACGGTGTTCCTGGATTGGATGGAGAAGCATGTGCTGGCGTTGCGCGACCACGCCGAGTTCCTGCGCGTATTGAAAGTGTCTGCATGAAAGCGCCCGGGTACACGGCGGAAGAGATCATGACGGTTACGGCAGCGCGGCAGCTGCAAAACGGGGCCATCTGTTTCGTCGGCATCGGGTTGCCGAGCGCGGCCTGCAATCTTGCGCGAATGCGCCATGCGCCGGACCTGCTGCTGATTTACGAATCGGGGACAGTAGGCACGAAGCCCAGCGTGTTGCCGCTTTCGATCGGCGACGGTGAGCTCGCGGAAACCGCCGATTGCGTGGTGCCACTGCCGGAGATCTTCACTCACTACCTGCAGCGAGGGCGCGTCGATGTCGGTTTTCTCGGCGCGGCACAGATCGATCGTTATGGCAATCTGAATACGACCGTCGTGGGCAGTTACGCCAGGCCGAAGGTGCGGCTGCCCGGTGCGGGTGGTGCGCCGGAGATCGCAACGCATGCGCGCGAAGTGCTGATCGTCATGAAACAGTCGCCGCGCAGCTTCGTGCCAAGACTCAACTTTCGAACGTCGTGCGGCTATCTCGATGGAGCGGGGCAGCGCCGCGCCAGCGGGGCGCCGGGTCGTGGTCCATGCGTCGTCATTACGGATTTCGGCGTGATGCGGCCACATCCCGAGACGGACGAGCTCCAGTTGACGGGCGTGTATCCCGGCGTCACCGTCGAGGCGGCGCAAGCAGCGACCGGTTGGCCGCTTAGAGTGGCAGGCGACGTCGAACAATTGCCGGCGCCGGATCCGGCGGACCTGGTTTGCCTGAGAGACTTGCACGCGCGGAGCAATGCGGCACACGCGCATCCGGTGAGGATTGCCCTCACCCCGGCCCTCTCCCGCAAGCGGGAGAGGGAGAAGAAGTAAGGAATAGACATGCGATCACCTCATATCCGTACCGAGCTTCCCGGACCGAAGGCCCGGGCACTGATCGAGCGCGACCGCACGGTCACGACCCCGTCCTATCCGCGCGACTACCCGTTCGTCATGGCGAAAGGCCGTGGTGCCGAAGTCTGGGACGTCGATGGCAACCGGTTCCTCGATTTCGCAGCCGGTATCGCGGTGTGCAGCACGGGCCATGCGCATCCCGTGGTGGTGGCGGCGATCAAAGGCGCGGCGGACGATTTTCTGCACATCTCGAGCGACTACTGGCACGAGCGTATGACGCAGCTCGCCGAGAAGATCAACGCGCTCGACCCGATGCGCGAACCGGTGCAGATCCTCGTCTGCCAGAGCGGCACGGAATCGGTGGAAGGCGCGCTCAAGCTGGCGCGTTACGTCACTGGCCGGCCCCGGTTCATCGGATTTCTCGGCGGCTTTCATGGCCGCACTATGGGATCTCTCGCTTTCACGGCCAGCAAGTACACGCAGCAGGCAGGATTCTTCCCGACGATGCCGGGCGTCACGCATGTTCCCTATCCCAACACGTACCGGCCGCTGTTCGCCGGCGCGGATCAGGGCAAGGCTGTGCTCGACTACATCGAGTTGCTCTTTCAGAACAACGTGCCGGCAAGCGAAGTCGCCGCGATTCTCGTCGAGCCTTTGCAGGGGGAGGGCGGCTATCTCGTTCCCCCGGATGGGTTCCTCAAGGGCCTGCGCGATTTGTGTGACCGGCACGGCATTCTCCTGATCTTCGACGAGGTGCAGGCGGGCATCGGGCGCACCGGCAAGATGTTCGCGAGCCAGCATTGGGGCGTGTCCCCCGACATCATGACGCTCGCCAAGGGGCTGGGTTCCGGGCTGCCGATCGGACTCGTGGTCGCGCGCAAGAAGCACATGGAGAAATGGAAACGCGGTGCGCACGGCAACACCTTCGGCGGCAATCCGCTGTGCTGCGCAGCGGCGCTGGCGACACTCGATCTCGTCGAGCGCGAATATGCCGCCAACGCGGCCAGCATCGGCGAGTACTTCATTGGCAAACTGCGGGAACTGGAGAAGCGCTTCGACTGCATCGGCGACGTTCGCGGCAAAGGGCTCATGATCGGCATGGAGCTGATCGAGGACGCCGCCAGCATGAAGCCCGCGCGCGCCCTGTGCGACAAGATGCTGACCACCGCCTTCCACAACGGCCTGCTTCTCTTGTCGTGCGGCGTGAGCACAGTGCGATTCATCCCGCCTCTCATGATCACCCGCGCGCACGTCGACGAGGCAATGATGCTGATCGAAGCGAGCCTCAGCGACGCCCTCGCGGCGAAATAGCCGCGCGGTGAGCGATTCCCCGTAAACTCCGGGAGAAGATCAAAGGAGGCAGCACAATTGATCATCCTCGTTTATGGTCTGGTTCTCTTCCTGGGCATTCATTCGCTCGCGATCGTCGCTCCGGCGACGCGCGATCGCCTCGCGGCGCGCCTGGGTGAGTGGCCCTGGAAAGCGTTGTTCTCGGTCATCGCGCTTGCCGGGTTCGTATTGATCGTC
>DATBVX010000249.1:0-6319 GCA_036515135.1 Steroidobacteraceae bacterium | reverse complement strand
CTCGCGCACGATATGGCCTACCGGCTGCTCGCCGAGATGCGCATCAAGCTATTCGCCAAGCTGGAGGCGCTTGCGCCTGCGTATCTGCTGGAACGCCGTTCGGGCGACCTGGTGGCGCTTGCAACCCAGGACATCGAGACGGTCGAGTATTTCTTCGCGCACACGGTCGCGCCGGCATTTGTCGCCGTGCTGGTGCCGGTTGTCGTGCTGGCCTGGCTCGGTGTGTCGGCATGGCCGCTCGCGGCTGTGTTATTGCCGTTCCTGGCGTATGCCGGTCTCGCGCCGGTGCTCAAGCGCGGCTCGGTCGACGCGATGGCGTCGCAGGCGCGTGCCGCACTCGGCCAGCTCGCGGCGCACGTCACCGAAACGATCCAGGGGCTCCCGGAGTTGATGGCTTTTCGGGCGGCCGAGCGACGCCGCGAAGAGTTCATGCGGCTCACACGTCAATACCAGGCGCTGCGGCTGATCTTGCTCCGCGACCTGACACGTCAATCCGAGCGCCTGGAGCTTGCTGCGGGTCTCGGTGGATTGGCGATCGCCGTCATTGGCGCAAACCTGGTTGCGTCCGGAGCGTTGGCGCCGACCACGCTGCCGTTGCTGATCCTCATCGCCGTGGCGGCATTCGTGCCCGTGTCGGAGATCGCGCAAGTGAGCCGCCAGCTCGCCGATACGATCGCGTCGACGCGGCGTTTGCACGTTGTTGAAGCGCAGCGCGTCGCCATAGTCGATGGAACGAACGAGGGGCCTGCATTGGACCAGGGGATCGCCGTGGCATTCGAGCGCGTCGGTTTCACCTACCCGGGACGCGAGCATGCCGCGCTTTCGGATGTGAGTTTCGAGGTGGCGATGGGATCGACCGTCGCCCTGGTCGGATCGTCCGGTGCGGGCAAGACCTCCATTGCGAATCTGCTCCTGAGATTCTGGGATCCGGATAAAGGGGTCGTGCGGCTCGGCGGCATCGATCTCAGAGAGCTCACCCTGGACGGATTGCGCAGCCGTATTGCATTGGTGGCGCAGGATACCTATCTCTTCAATGATACGCTGGAAGCCAATATCCGCATGGCTCGTCCCGAGGCGTCGCGTGAAGTGCTGACGCTCGCCATCGAGCAGGCCGCGTTGTCCGAATTCGTTGCGACCCTTCCCGATGGTCTGCAAACGCGTGTCGGCGAGCGCGGCGTGCAGCTCTCAGGCGGGCAGCGCCAGCGCATCGCGATCGCGCGCGCGTTCCTCAAGGATGCGCCGATCCTGGTGCTCGATGAAGCGACGTCGCATCTGGATGCAATCAGCGAGGAGCAAGTCCACAGCGCACTGGAATCGCTCATGGCCCATCGCACGACCATCCTGATCGCCCATCGGCTCTCGACCATACGCGCCGCCGATCGCATCCTCGTGCTTGACCACGGCAGCGTGACCGAATCCGGCACCCACGCGCAGCTCCTGGCGCGGCGCGGTTTCTATGCGCATCTGATCGAGCGCCAGATGACGAGCGTGCGCGAGCGCGTCGCGGTTTGATGGGGGTGTGGGGTCAGGGATGTGGGGTCAGGTCTTTGATCATCGGTATGATACGCGCTAGACTGCATACATGTCTCGCCCTCTTCGATTGGAATTCGCCGGCGCAATTTATCACCTGACGGCTCGTGGCAATGCCCGTTTGCCGATATTTGAGGACGACCAGGACCGCGAGGCGTTTCTCGATCTACTTGGGGACGTGGTCGAGCGTTTCAATTGGGTCTGTCACAGCTACTGCCTGATGGATAACCATTATCATCTGCTAGTCGAGACTATCGAGGGCAACCTCTCCCGCGGCGCGCGGCAATTGAATGGTGTCTACACCCAGCGCTTTAATCGGCGGCACGGACGCGTTGGCCATGTGCTTCAAGGGCGCTTCAAGTCGATTCTGGTCGATCGTGACAGCTATCTGCTTGAATTGTGCCGATACGTGGTGCTCAATCCGGTGCGAGCAGGCATGTCGAAACACGCGGGGGAGTATCGTTGGAGCAGTTACCGGGCGAGCGCGGGGCTATCGAAATGCCCGGCCTTTCTGACGGTTGACTGGGTCCTGAGCCAGTTCGGACGAGGGCGCAAGGCGGCGCAGGGTCGCTACCGAGAGTTTGTAGCGCAAGGTCGTGGTTCGGGTTCCCCGTGGGCACAGCTTCGCGGGCAGGTGTTGCTTGGCGCCGACGCGTTCGTGGAGAGCCTTCGATCCGCATTGACTGAAAAGTCCGAGATCAGCGAAGTGCCCCGTCGCCAGCGGCTTGCCCACCGACCGACATTGGCAACGCTTCTTCCGAACCGCGTGATGGACAAGGGCCGCCGCGATGACGCGATCAGGGAAGCACACCGTAAGTGGGGCTACACGTTGGTGGAGATCGGGCGCCACCTCGGACTGCATTATTCGACGGTAAGTGGGCTGGTGAATGCTCCAGACCGTTAATCAAAGACCTGACCCCGTATTTCTGTTGGCTGTGTCCGCTTTCATTGTGGCGGGCGGCATTCACTATCAGACCCCGATGCTGGCGGCGATCGCCGCGGAGTTTCAGGCGGATGCGGCGACAACGGGCTGGATACCGACGTGCTCTTTCGGCGGCATGCTGCTGGGCATCCTGTTTTTCGTGCCGCTCGGGGATCGCATCGACAAGCGCGCACTGGTGCTTGCCAAGATCGTCGTGCTGGCGCTGGCGCAGGCGCTGATGGCGGCGGCGCCTTCGATCGCAGTGCTGGCGGCAGGCAGCCTGGTGACGGGTATCTGCTCATCGCTCCTGCAGAGCTTCATCGCGATTACCGCTGAGACCGCGCACCCGGAACACCGCGGGCGCGCGCTGGGCACGCAGCTGGCGGCGATGTTCAGCGGCATTCTGTTCGCGCGCATCGTCGGCGGGCTGATCGCCGCGCACATCGGCTGGCGCTACAGCTACATGCTCTATGGGGGGATGCTGCTGATGATCATCCCCGTGCTGTGGGCGCGGCTGCCCAGCTCACGGCCCACCACGCAGGCGTCGTATCGCGATCTCTTATGGTCGATCTACCGGCTTTTGCGCGCGCATGGCGGCATACGGCGCGCAGCAGCGATACAGTTCATGTTCGGTATCTGCTACGGCGGATTCTGGGCGGTGGCCGCACCCATGCTCGCGACGCTCCATCGCGTGGGGCCGACCGGCGCGGGCTTGATCGGCGTTCCCGGCGCGGCAGGGATACTGGTGGCCCGTCCGGCGGGGCGCTGGACGGACCGTGCGGGAATCGTGCCGGTGGTGCTGACGGGCATATGCGCAATGCTGGCCGCCTGGATAGCCATGGGTTTCGGCGTGTGGTCCGTCGCCGCGGTGGTCATCGGCGCGATCCTGCTCGACTGCGGCCTGCGAACGGCGATGGTCGCCAACCAGACGCTGGTCAATTCGGCGGTTCCGGATTCGCGGGCGCGCGCCAACACGCTATTCGGAGTGCACGTGTGGAGCGGAAACGCCGTGGGCGCGTTTCTGACGAGCTGGACGCTCGCGCATTTTGGCTGGCTCGCCGTCTGCGGCGTTGCGATGACCGCGATCGTCATCGCGCTTCTGATCCATCTCGGCGTGCTGCCGGTCGGAAAAACGGCGGAATAAACGAGCTAGTAATACACCGACCGTCCGGCGCCGCCCGTCGCCACGACCAGCTCGCCGCAGATCGCCCAGGCCCTTTCCGAAGCGAGGAACGCCGCGACGTAGGCAACCTCCTTCGCGTCGACCATGCGGCAGATGGCGTTGCCGCGCGGTGAATCGGGGGCATAGTTGCGTTTTTCGGCTTCCTCGGGGGTGACGCCCAACTCGGCGGCGCGCGCGGCGAGCAGGCGCGGGGTGCGCTCCGTGCGCGTCGTGCCGGGGTGGATGCAGTTCACCGTGATCCCGAAGCGGCCCAACTGGACGGCGAGCGTCTTGGTGAAGTGCACGAGAGAGGTGTTGCGGGCCCCGCCGCTCAGGTTGCCGGCATTGCGCGCGTTGGTGCCGCTGATGTTGATGATGCGGCCCCACTTCTGTTCCTTAAGTAAGGGGATGACGGCGCGGGCACAGCGTAACGCCCCCATGTACTTGGTGTTGAAGTCGCGCAGGAGATCCTCGTCCACGATCGTTTCGATGGGGCCGATGGCGGTGGTGGAGCCGCCCGGAGAGGAGCCGCTGTTGACCAGGATATGCAGCCCGCCCAGTTGCTTGGCGGCCTGAGCGACCATCGCCTCGACCTGTTCCCTGCTGGTGACATCCGCCGTCAGCGCGATGACGCGGCCTTTCGTTTCGGCGCTCAGCTCCTTCGCCGTCGCTTCGAGCTGCTCTTTCTTTCGCGCGACGATCGCCACGTCCACTCCTTCGCGCGCGAGTTCCCGCGCAATGGCTTTGCCGATGCCCTGGCTGCCGCCGGTGACGATCGCGTGTTTGCCTTTAAGCCCCAAGTCCATTGCGTAACCTCCGAGGTATTGGAAGAACTGAATAATCGAAATTGCGCCGCGGATTCAGGCCGTCTTCCTGTAGCCGCTCACGTTCGCAAAAGGCGGTTTGCGGTCGGCCTGCAAGTCGACCTCGGCGCTGTTGAGACAAATCTGCAGCATGGAAAAATAGCCAACCGAGCCAATCAGGTCCACGAGGGCGCTGTCGCCAAAAATTGCCCGCGCCTCGTTGAACGTGCTCTCGCTCACGAAATGATTTTCGAGCGCTTCCATCGCGAAGTTGTAGTAGACGCGCTCGTCGTCGGCTTTGAAGTCCGGCTTCTTGCCGGCGGCGAGATCACGAATGACGTCCGCGGGAATGCCGGCGGCGAGAGCCTTGTCGACATGGGCGTTCCACGAGTATTGCGCATCCCAGTAGCGGGCCGTGACCAGGATGCCGAACTCGCGGAGCTTCACCGGCAGCGCGCAGTCGAAGCGCATGTAATTGCTGATGGCGGATACTTTTTCGAAGAGTTCCGGGCTGTGGAGCCAAACGTTATACGGTCCCGAGACGCGATCGCGCCTCGCGACGTGTTTGTCGTAGACCTCTTTCTGTCTCGGCGTGAGTTTTTCGTAGCTTAGCTTTGGAAGGCGCATATTCCTGTCCTCGACGTGGTGGGCGACTTTTCGGGGCCTCAGGCAGCGGCGGGGCGCTTCCAGCCGAGCCAGTCGACGACGGCCCCACCCATCACGCGCTCGAGGTCGCGGCCCTTGAGCCACGGCAGCTCCTCGGTGAACATCGTCACGCATTGCCGATACGGGATGGGCATCCGGGTGATGTCGGTGCCCCAGAAGCAGCGCTCGGGCCCGAACGCCTCGACGATCTGGTGCAGATAGCCGTGGATGTTCTTGTAGGGGTACGGCTGGCTCGAGGTGCTCGGTGCGCCCGAGAGCTTGATGGCGACGTTGGGCAGTCTGGCGAGCGCAAGCATGTTGCCCAGGTCGGCGTAGGCCGCATCGTCCTTGTTCTTGCTTGCGCCGCCCCCGCGTCCGATGTGATCGATGTGCACCTTCAGGCGCGGATGGCGCTCGGCGATCTTGCCCACGGCGGCGATCCTGTCACCGCTCGCGAGGAGCCCTACCGGTAGCCCGTGCTTCTCGCACGCGGCCCAGAACCAGTCGAGCGAGCCGTCGGTCAACCACATCTTCTGGTGCGGCTGGTTAAAGGTGTAGCGGAAGCCGAGCATCCCTGGTCGATCGCGCCAATTGGCGATGATCTTCTCGCGCTCCGGACTCTGAAGATCGAAATGCCCGAGGATGCAAAATTTATGCGGATGCCGGCGCACCGCCTCGACGGCGAGAACGTTGACCGCCTCGCCGAGCGAGCTGGGCGGATGGATCACCGCGCAATCGACTCCGGCCGAGGCCATCTCGGCGAGCGCGTCATCGATCGAGTAGGTCGGGATCTGGCGATGTTGCGGGCTCATCTTGCCGTTCTGCCAGATGTGGATCTGGGAATCGACTATCAGCATGGCGTCCCCTAAAGGATGAGGGATGAAGGATGAAGGGTGAGGCTCGCCACGCTACGCCGGCAATGCGTCCGCGCCGGGGCGGGCCTCCAGCTCGCAGGCGTTTACCGTCATCGCGAGCATGCTGTAATAACCGATCGTTCCGGTCAACTCGATGAATTGCTCGTCGCCGAACCTTTGTTGGAGCGCTTTCGTGGCGGCGGCATCCACGCGGTGCTTGCGGATGAGGTTGCGCGTGAAATCCACGATCTGCGCGTCCTCGGCCGGCATGCCGCGCGAGTGCTGATCGCGGATCGCGGCGATGGTTGTCTCCGGGACACCCTGGCGCCGGGCCGAGCCGGTCTGCGCGCCCCAGACGTAAGCCGCTTCGAACTCCCGCGCGACGACCATCGCGGCGAGCACG
>DATBVX010000248.1:0-3166 GCA_036515135.1 Steroidobacteraceae bacterium | reverse complement strand
AAGTACGACGCGCAGGTTCTCAAGAGCGTGGAGAGCGCCAACAAGCGCCAGAAGGACCTGCTGTTTCGCAAGATCCGCAAGCACATTGACGGCAGGCTCAAGGGCAAGACGGTGGCGCTGTGGGGGCTCGCTTTCAAGCCGAACACCGATGACATGCGCGAAGCACCGAGCCGCACCCTGATGGAAGCGTTGTGGCAAGCGGGCGCGCGCGTGAACGCCTACGATCCGGTCGCGATGGATGAAGCGCGTCGCCTCTACGGGGATCGGCCCGATCTCGTGCTGTCGCGGAATGCCGAGGCCGCGCTTGACGGCGCCGATGCGCTCGCGATCGTGACGGAATGGTCGGAGTTCAGAAGCCCCGATTTCGATCGCATCAAGACGCAGCTTTCAGAGCCCGTGATCTTCGACGGCCGCAATCTCTACGAGCCGGTGTATCTCGCGCGGCTGGGATTCAAGTACTACGGCATCGGAAGGGGACAGCGGATCGAGGTGGACTGAGGACCCTTACCCCGGCCCTCTCCCGCAAGCGGGAGAGGGAGTTTGGGCCGACACCCTCCAGAGAAGGGGCAAAGCTGTCCCTAGAAAAAGGACAGGTTTACTTGAATCAGTCCTTTTAAAAAGGACACATTTCAGGTAGGGTGCTGCCCCACGTATGGCGCTGAACCCCGTACTGCTGGAAAAGCTGAACGCTGCCTTGCAGCGAATGCCCGTGGCTGCAACTCGGCGGGATGCCACCCTGCCGGCCGTCCCGGGGAAGGTTCACGCGGTGATTGGCATGCGCCGCGCGGGAAAGACGACATTCCTGCATCAACTGCATGCCGAGCGGCTCGCCACGCGGCGACCCGAGCAGGCGCTGTATTTGAGTTTCGATGACGACCGGCTCATGGACCTGCCGCTTGAGCAGCTCAATCAGCTGCTGGAGGAATACTACAGGCGCTATCCGGACTATCGCGGCCACCAGACCGTGACGTGGTTGTTCGACGAGATCCAATGGGTCACCGGATGGGAGCGTTTCACGCGACGGCTGATGGACACCGAGCGCGTGGAAATCGTCGTATCCGGTTCGTCAGCAAAGTTGCTGAGCCGCGAGGTGCACACATCGTTGCGCGGTCGTGGCATCGAAACGATCATCCGGCCCTTCAGCTTCCGGGAGTTCCTTCGGCACCGCGCGTCGGAGCCTGAGCGCCCGGCAGACCGGCTGACGGCCGCGGAGCGCTCGCGAGTCGAGAGCCTGCTGGTCGAATTTCTTTCGACTGGAGGATTCCCCGAAGTGCAAGCGCTCGCGCGCGATACGCGCCTCGAGCTCCTGCAGAGCTATGTGGATACCGTCCTGTTCCGCGACATTCTGGAGCGCCATCGGATTTCGCAGGTCGCTGCCCTGCGGTGGCTGACGCGACAGTTTCTAAAGAGCGCCGCGGCATCATTCAGCGTCCATCGCTTCCACCAGGATCTCCGTTCACAAGGCTTGGGCGTGTCGAAGGATGCATTGCATGCGATGGTCGCATACCTGGAGGATGCCTTCCTGATTCGCAGTGTCGCGCTTGCCACCGAGTCCGAGCGGCGGCGCAATTCGAATCCGCGCAAGGTGTATCCCGTGGATCAGGGTCTGATCCCTGCGTTCGATCGATCGGGAAGGACCAATCAAGGGCACGCTCTGGAGACCGTTGTGCTGCATGAGCTGGACCGGCGGCGCGCCGAGGTCGGGTACGTCAAGACGGCCGAGGGCCTCGAGGTTGATTTTCTCGCGCGCTTCCGCGACGGGCGGGAGGAATTGGTCCAGGTCTGTTCTGACCTGACACAACCCGAAACGCTCAATCGCGAGCTTCGTGCGCTCGCCGAGGCGGGACGTGAGCATCCAAAGGCGCTTCGTAGGATTCTCGTTGCGACGTCCGATGCTGTGCCACCGCAATCGCCACCGGACGTTCTGATTCAACCGGCATACCTATGGCTCCTGGAAGTGCTCACTGGTTCTGGGGACTTTGGCACCCAGGCTCGTCGAAGTCGCCGGGCGGCAAAGACCGCGACCGCCCGGACCCGAAACTCTTCCGCAGCGCCGAGGCCACGCTCGAGGGCGCCGACGCACTCGCGAAGGCCCTCACCCCAACCCTCTCCCGCGAGCGCGAGAGGGAGCCAGAAACCTTTCGCGCACGGAGAGGGGGCGGTGAGGTGAATCTCAGCGATTCTTGTGGGCTTCGAGCGCGGATCTGTTGAGGGCAGCGCGCTCGACCATCGCGTCAACCGTCCAACGCAGCCGATCTGCTTCCATCTCTTCGTGCGAGGTGTAGATGATGACGCCCTTCGGCACGCGAGTCCGGTACTGAGCCAACTGAGTCAGGCGGGCGCGGTCGGATGCAGTGAGTAGCCGGCCTTGGCGGGATCGACGGCGGCCGACGACGAGACGCGTGGGTTGTTGGTCGTCCGCGGTACTCATGGCAGGTGACTTGTCGCTCGTCAGGTTCCTATTCCAAGGTGCTTTCTAGAGCCGTGCCGTTGCAGCTCACGAATGAGCTCCGCGCGCTTCACAACGCGATGCGTTTCGTCTTGTGATTCTCCGGCACGTCGTCGAGTGCCATGAGCCGAAACGCGTCCTTGATGTTCTCCTCGAGCTCCCTGAGTGTCTCGCCCTGGGTCATGATTTCGGGGTGTTCGAGGAGTTTGCCGAGCCAGAACCCATCATGTTTCCAGTAGATCAGCGTGAGCTTTCGATCCATACCCCACCCGATGCTGCTCAACTGAGGCACAGTCTACTCCCGCCGCAAGGCGGAGAGTCCATGCGGAGGTTACCACTGCGCGGAGCCAGGGGTGCGCCGACGGGCTCTGCTAGACTTACGCGCAAAGTATTCTGCTAATTCTGAACTCTGATGCTCACTCCAGTCATTCTCTCCGGCGGTTCCGGGACGCGGCTGTGGCCGTTGTCGCGCGAGCTGTATCCGAAGCAACTGTTGCCGCTCGTCACCGACCGTACGATGTTGCAGGACACTGTCGCGCGGCTCGATGGTCTCAAGAATCTCGCGGCCCCGATCATCGTGTGCAACGAGGCGCACCGGTTCATGGTCGCCGAACAATTGCGTCTGATCGGCAGCACACCCCAGGCTATCGTCCTGGAACCGGTGGGGCGCAATACGGCGCCGGCCGTGGCGGTCGCGGCGCTTGCGGCCCGCGCGGG
>DATBVX010000247.1:0-16615 GCA_036515135.1 Steroidobacteraceae bacterium | reverse complement strand
TTTAATCCGCCGTACCTGTGCTACCCCACATACACACGCCGACTCGGCGATTGAATATGCTGCGAATTGACACCAGTGCTCGGCTGCACATCGAGCAGTTGATATCGGAGGGACGATATCGGAATCCCGTTGCTTCTCTCTTCGATGAAGGGCCTCCGATATTCGCGGAGGGAGAAGTGGCACGCGTGGTTCGAGGGGCCATGTCAGGATCGCAAGCCGATGCAACACGGGCTCGCGATTTGCTCTCCAAGTCAATTTCACTGAATCAAGTCGACTGGCGTCTACAAGTCCGCGTTGACGAGCGGGAAGATTGCGCCGGCGCAGATTTTGTTCTGCTCGACGGTCTCACGTTTGCAATGTCGCACGACATCCAGCGCGCGCTAGAGCACTACTCGCTGGTTCGGCAGGATCAATACCTTCTGTTGATTGGTCCGGGTGATGTGGCCAAGAGCCTAACCTCCGTCAAGACGATCTCGCTGGGAAGCGATCCAAATCACCCGACGTGACGACGCAGAATGGCCTCGCGGCGACCTGTCGCTGCTCACGTGCCGGCTGCGGGAAGAATCGAGGCGAGCTCGTCCTCGATGTCGAGTCCGTGCGCAGCGGCCAGGGCGGCGATGTGGATCCCGAACACTCCGCGCAGCTCGCCGATGGCGCCGTTGAAGATCCAGCTCGCGTAGTGGTTGCGATGTGCGCCGAACTCGATGATGCGTCGATCATCGGCTTCGAGAGTCTCCAAGCACTTGCGGCACGCGGCCCGCATGGCGCGCAGCGACTGCGACAGCGGCTGATCTGAATCGAGCCCGCCTAGCTCCTGCGTCAGGAACTCACGGATGCGCAGGATCGATTGCACGCAGTGCTCGGGCAACTCCATCTCGGAGGGAACCGGAAATCCTTCTCCGGCACCCCGGTAATCCGTCGTCCCTGTTGTCGTCGTTCTGCACGGTTTTGAGGTGAGTGCGCGAACTCTTGAATATGCGTGCGTATTTCACGCGGGAAAGGTGCCAGGTTTAAGTTATGAAGTTATTGACGCATCGTAAGCGTCCGGTGCCGGCCGCATTGACTGAGGCTCAGCGATTGATCTCGTCAGTGAAGGTCTCGTGGTTCATGGCCGCATCGATTGCTTGATCGAGCCGCGCGAGCAGCGCGAGGAAGCTCTCGCCGCCGCGGCGAACCAGGGCGGCGAGCATGTTGTGCTCATCGGAGGCGACGGCCGCGCACGTGACGGGTTCGATCCGCCCGATGCTGATGTTGCCGTCGCATTCGATGAGCTCTTCGATGTGCGGCCAAGGAGAGCGCCCGACCGGTGGAAGGTTCAGGCGGCGAGCTTTTGGTTTGCGCTCAATTCGGCGGCGACGTTCCACGGCAGCAACTCCTCGATGCGATTGATCGGATGCTCAGCGATGCGCTCGATGACAAAGCGCAGATAGGCCTCGGGGTCGATGCCGTTGAGCTTCGGGGTGCCGATGAGAGAGTAGATCGCCGCGGCGCGCTCCCCGCCGGCATCGGAGCCGGCGAACAGGTAGTTCTTGCGGCCGAGCGCCACGGCGCGCAGCGCCCGTTCGGCGGCGTTGTTGTCGATTTCGATGTGACCATCGTCCCGATAATGCGTATTTCACGTGATGCCGGGCGCGTGTTTCGCGGCCGGGCGCGGGACGGATCGGCGCGAGGACGGGAGGAGCCCCTCCCGTCCCCAAATTGACGTCGACGTCGACTTACTGGCTGTGGGCCTGGTGATTGCCGCAGTCCACTTCGCCCGAAACGCTGATGAGGAGGTTGCCGTCGTCATCCTCGACGTTGACGATGGCGGTGTCCCTGATGCAGCCGCCACGCTCGCCGCCATCAGTGAACGTCCACTGCGCCGTGCACAAGCGGGACTCGCCGCCGACGTTTCTGCAGATGCCGGTCCCCTCGCCCACGAATGTGTCGAACGACGCATCCGGTGGATTCGGATCGATCGCCGGGTCATCGATACAGATGGCGCTGGTCAGGTCTCCGAGGTGGAAACCCCAGCCTGTGCCGTGGTCGTTGACCTGCAGGTTGTCGCTGTTCCGCGGATCGCAGTGAAGCACGAAGCCGTGCGTAATTCGCTGCTCGCCGCCGTACTGCACCGCGAAGATGCTTCCTCCACCGGTCATCCAGCAGTTCGACCGCCCACCGGCAAGTGCGTAGGCAGCCACCAGCAGGCCTGCCGGTACTGCTAGAGCCGCAAGTCGGAACATTTTCGTTCTATCGTGTCGCATGCTGATCCCCTGACTGCCAGCCCCGGGTGGGCAAATCCATAGCCGAGCTCACCACCGCCGAAATCGGCACTGGTGCACACATCGACCTCGAGAATTCCCTCCGAGCTGGCTGTTGTTGTGAGTTTTTGGAACGGGTGCAACATACACCGTCGAACTTTGGAGGCAATCTATTATTTACATAAGCGGGCGCCGCTGGTCGGTTCAGCCCGCGCTTATGCGGGTGCGATAGATCGCTGTCCGCTGCTTCTCGGGCGCATCGGAGTGCCCGAATGCGGCGATGGTTTTCGGAGGCTCGGAGGACTCGGCATGAAATCGATCACGGGAAGGAATCTGCGGTGCTTTGCGCGGCTCGCGGCGCTCGTAGTCGTGGGTCTTGGGCTCGTTGTCCCGGCGTTTGCGGACCCGCCGTCCCAGGCGCCGGCGCATGGCTGGCGCAAGAAGCATGATCCCTACTACGTCGGCTACACCGGGCACCAGTGGGAACACGATTACGGAATCATTGATGGCCGCTGCAATCGCGAAGCGATCGGCGCGGTCCTGGGCGGTGTGGTGGGCGGCGCGATCGGATCGCAAGTCGGCGACGGCGACGATCGCGTGGTCGCGATCGTGCTCGGCACCGTGATCGGCGCGGTGATCGGCCGCGAGATCGGTCGCGACCTCGACGACAGGGACCGTGCCTGCGTGGGTCACTCGCTCGAGCTGGCGAAAGACGGCCAGAGCGTGCGCTGGCTGAACGACAGCACCGGTGTGAGCTATGTACTGACGCCGGCCGGTGCCTCGCGCGATGGCGACGCCTGCCGCAGCTTCAAGCTGGAGGCGTCGCGTGATGGCAGAACGCAATCGCAGCAGACGCGTGCGTGCCGCACTGCAGACGGCACGTGGCAGATGAAGTAGTGCAGCGCGCTCACGGCCCGTCCTCTAGCGAGGACGGGCCGCATCGGCGAGCAAAGTGCGGTGTGGTCAGCCGCCCGGAGGGGGCGCGGCGAAATCGATAGTCGTGATCAGATTCGGTTGCACCGTCGCATTCTGCGTCGGTGAGAACGTCAATGGATCGTCGCTCGCGGGGTCATCGTCGCCGCAACTGAAGGCGACGGTGTAGGTACCAGCGGGAATGAACGCTGCCCGATAGTCGAACTGCGTGGCGCCATTCACCACGTTGACCGTCGCGACGACCAGCGGATCGACGTCTGGCATGCTCGCCGACATCTCCTCGACGTCGTCCGGGAGAACGTCCGCGCCGGCAAAAATATAGACGCTTGGCACGCAATCCATTGTCACCAGGGCCGCGTCGACGCGTCCTGCGATGGCACCGACGTTGGCATCATCGACCAGCCGCAGCGTCGGGCGCCACAAGAACGCCTGAGTGCAGTCGATTCCGGAGCCACGCTGGCCCGGTGGGGCGTGAAGCGACTGGCGCAAGTCGACGTCGACCGTCAGCGCTACGCTGCCGTCGGCCGGCAACGTGAAGCCGCGATTGAGCTTGAGCCCCGATTCGGCGCCGCTCGGCACGCGCAGCTCGCATTCCGCACCCGAATCGAGCGTCACGTAGGAATCCCGCACATTGGGCTCGTTATCGACGATCAGACGCAGCCACTCATAACGCCCGGCTGTCAGAACCACGTCGTTCAGCAGTACGGCGGCCCGCCCCTGCTGATACTGAAGCAGGTCGATCTGTCGCGGCGAGGGAGTCAGGTTCTCGACCATTTCCGGGGCGCTGCCCTCGCGTTTGAAGGCCACGCCACTGAACTGAATGACGACGCTGCTTGCCTCATCGACGGGCGCGTCGGTGACCGACAGACTCACGGTGCCGGTATCCCCGCCGTCACCTCCGCCGCCACATGCGGCCGCGACGATACATAACGCCATTCCGAGGCTTGCTCGAAATGAAGAGCTGAATTGGGTGTTTCGCATGGGCGACTTCCTCCGCTCGGTCGTGTTCACGCCTGACCTATGCGTTGCCAAACGCACGCATGCCTGATGCGTTGACTCGATCGGAGCCGGGAAGGCATCAAATCGAATGTCTGCGGGCGTACCGTCGCCATCTGCAGACAGTCGATCGAGCGAGCGGAGTCGTCATACGGCGTCGGGTTGCAGCTCGGGCCGCGCCGCCGCGAAGGCGGGCAACAGCTCCAGGTTGGCGCAGACGCCCACCAGAGTCGGGTACGGTTTGACGTCGCAGCTGAATCGGCGCGCGTTGAACATCTGCGGAACCAGGTACACGTCGGCCATCGTGACGGTATTGCCGAAGCAGTGCTTGCCATCTTTGCTCGAGCGCCGGACCTGCTCTTCAATCCCGCGGAAACCTTCCGCGATCCAGTGCGCATACCAGCGATTGACCGTCGCCTCGTCGTGTTTCAGTTCATCGCGCAGATAGTTGAGCACGCGGAAGTTGTTGAGCGGATGCATGTCGCAGGCGATATTGAGCGCGATCGCGCGCACCTGCGCACGATCCGCTGCACTCTTCGGCATCAACGCTGGCAATGGAAACTGCTCCTCGAGGTACTCGATGATCGCAAAGGACTGCGCGATGACGACATCGTCGTGCACCAGCGTGGGGATGAGACCCTGGGGGTTGAGCGCCAGGTAGTCAGGCTGCCGGTGCGTGCCGCTGCGCAGATCCTTGGAGATGGACTCGTACGCGATTCCCTTGAGGTTGAGAGCGATGCGCACGCGATAAGCGGCCGAGCTTCTGAAAAGTGTGTAGAGTTTCATGGGGAAGGCGATGTTAGATTGGGTCCGATGAACTCGTCCACTCAATCACCAGGTCAACAGCACCTCCTGCTCGCGGAGCGCGAAGCGGCCCGCGTGCCCGGTCTGCCGCCGGACGCGGAGCCGCGACAGATCTCGCACGTGGGCGTGATCGGGGCGGGAACCATGGGCGCGGGCATCGCCTTCAGCTGTCTCAATGCCGGCCTCGAGGTCAGCCTGGTCGAGCAGAATGCGGAGGCACTGGAACGCGGCCGGACTCACGTCAGGTCCCTGCTCGATGCCGGCGTGCAGAAGGGCCGGCTGAGTACCGCCGAGCGCGATCAGCGCCTCGCCGCGCTCGAGCCGACACTTGCACTCGATGCTCTCGATTCTGCCGATCTCATCATCGAAGCCGTATTCGAGAGCATGGCGGTCAAGCGCGAGCTCCTGGGCAAGCTGGATCGTATCGCTCGCGACGGCGCCGTACTCGCCACCAACACCTCGACGCTCGATGTCGATGAGATCGCCGCCGCGACTCGCCGCCCGCAGGATGTCGTGGGTCTGCATTTCTTCAGCCCGGCCCACGTCATGCGACTCATCGAGATCGTGCGCGGCCGCGTGACCAGCGCATCGGTGCTGGCCACCGCGCTCGACTTCGCGCGCCGCCTGCACAAGGTCGGTGTCGTGGTCGGCAACGCGTTCGGCTTCGTCGGCAACCGCATGTTGTACGCTTACGGTCGCGAGAATCAGCTCCTGATGCTAGAGGGTGCGGCACCGGACGACGTCGATCGCGCGCTGCAGGGGTTCGGAATGGCGATGGGCCCGAATGCGGTAGGCGACCTGGCCGGACTCGACATCGGTTACAAGGCCCGACGCGAATTGCGAAACCGCCCGGCGGATCCGCGGTGGTTCCGTGTATCCGATGCTTTGGTCGAGCAGGGCCGGCTGGGCCAGAAAACAGGACGCGGCTTCTACCGGTACGAAACCGGCTCCCGCACTCCGATTCCGGATCCCGAGGTCGCCGCTCTCATCCGCAATGAAGCCGCGCGACTGAATGTCGCGCAGAGACAGATCACCGCTGACGAGATCGTTGAGCGATGCACCGTCGCACTGATCAACGAAGGCGCGTACATCCTCGGCGAAGGCATCGCCCAGCGCTCGTCCGATATCGATCTGATCTGGGCCTTGGGCTACGGATTCCCGCGCGACCGCGGTGGACCAATGTTCTACGCGGATTCCCTCGGGTTGACGGCAGTGCGCGATGCCATCCAGCGTCTCGCCGGGCGGCTCGGTCCGGAACATTGGCAGGTGGCGCCGGTGCTGGAACAACTCGCGCACGAGGGCGGAACGTTTGGCGCCTGGCGCCGCGCCTGAAGTTTCAGAAATCCTCTTCGTCGAACCCCATGATGCTCGAGCTGCCCGCCGAAATTGCGAGAGCATGGGCATGCGCGCGCGGCATGATCTGATCCGCGTAGAACCTTGCCGTTGCGAGCTTGGTACGCAGGAAGTGGGCACTGGCCGCCGGGGATGATCCTTTAGCCGCGACCACGGCGGCCCGGGCCATCTGCCAGCCACCGCACACGACTCCGAGCAGCATGAGGTAGTTGAAGGCCGCGGCACCGGCCAGATTCTCGTCTTTGGCGCTGCCCTCGAGAATAAAGCGCGAACTCTCCCGCACCGCACGGACGCCGGCTGCAAGTGCCTCACGAATCGCCTTCAGCTGGGCGCCACCCTCCGCCAGCTGCGCATCGAGGGCTTGCATCTCGCCGAGCATGTCATCGAGTGCCCGCCCTCCATCGCGCAGCAACTTCCGGCCGACGAGGTCCATCGCCTGGATGCCGTTGGTTCCCTCGTAGATCGTCGTGATGCGCGCATCACGCAGGAATTGCGCGGCACCGGTTTCTTCGATGAATCCCATCCCGCCGTGGACCTGCACGCCGAGAGCGGCGACTTCCTGCGCGATCTCCGTGCTCCAACCCTTCACGATCGGGGTCAACAGGTCCGCGCGCGCCTGGTGTCGGCGGCGCTCGGCTTCCTCCGACGCATGATCAGCGAGATCGAGGTGACCCCCGGTGACGTAAGCGATCGCGCGCGACGCTTCGCTCAAGGCGCGCATCGTGAGCAGCATGCGACGAACGTCGGCATGGCGAATGATCGGCACGCGCTCCTTGCCGTCGCGCGAGCGGCCCTGTTTGCGCTCCCGCGCGTATGCGACCGCCTGTTGATAGGCCCGGTCCGCGAGCCCGACGCCCTGCACACCGACACCGAGACGCATGTGATTCATCATCGTGAACATGCACGCGATACCGTCGTGCAGCCGCCCGATGAGAAATCCTTCGGCGCCGCCATGATCACCCAGGGCCATGACACATGTCGGACTCGCATGCAGTCCGAGCTTGTGCTCGACCGAAACCGGAAGGATGTCGTTGCGCTCGCCGAGACTGCCGTCGGGCTTCAGCTTGTACTTGGGCACCAGGAACAGCGAGACCCCCTTCAGCCCGGGCGGTGCATCAGGACCGCGCGCCAACACCAGGTGAACGATGTTGTCGGTCATGTCGTGGTCGCCCCAGGTGATGAAGATCTTGCGGCCAAACAGCCGATAGCGGTCGCCGTGCGCTTCCGCGCGCGTCTGGACCGCCGCCAGATCCGTCCCGGCCTGCGGTTCCGTGAGACACATGGTCGCGGCCCATTCTCCGGACAACAGCCGCGGCAGGTATCGCGCGCGCAGCTCCGGGGTTGCGTGCGCTGCAAGCGCGAGGATTGCGCCGCCGGCGAGTTCCGGACAATTGGCGAACGCGGAGTTCGCTGCCGCCCACATTTCCCCGGCAGGCACAGCCACCACGCGCGGCAACCCCTGTCCACCATATTCCGGATTGCCGCTCAAGCTGACCCAGCCAGCCGCAGCGAACGCGCGGTAGGCCTCGGGAAAATGCGCGGCTACTTTCACGTCGTCGCCGACGACTCGTACGCCCTCGCGGTCGCCGCTGCGATTGAGCGGACTCAAGACCTCGCCGGCAAACCGTCCCGCCTCGGCAAGGACCGCATCGACAACGTCACTGGTGGCGTTCTCGAAGTCCGGAATCGTGGCCGCGAGCGCGGGCAGTCCGGCGAGCTCGTTGAGCACGAAACGCATGTCATCCAGGGGGGCGCGATATTCGGGCATGACTCCACCTCGTCCCGGCAATCCTAGCACCACTGCCGCCCGAGCACTCCGCGCGGCACTGTGTGGATGAGACGCAGTGTTATCATCGGCGCCGGCTTCCATCCGACCGCAAACCCATGAGCATCTGGTTCCAACCCTTCACGCTCGACGATCTCGCTCCTTATTGCCGCAACACCCTGGTCGAGCACTTGGGCATCCGGGTGACTGAAATCGGAACCGATTTCATCAAGGGCACGCTGCCGGTCGATCAGCGCACGCATCAGACCATGGGCATATTGCACGGCGGCGCGGCGGTGGCGCTCGCTGAAACTCTCGGCAGCATCGCGGGCACCATGTGCCTCGACATGACGCGGCGCGTGTGTGTCGGCCAGGAAATCAATGCCAATCATCTGCGGCCCGTGACCTCGGGCCTCGTTACCGGAACGGCGCGTCCGATACACCTCGGGGCGCGCAGCCAGGTGTGGCAGATCGAGATTCAGGATGAACGCGAGCGGCTGATCTGCATCTCGCGGCTGACGCTGGCTGTGATCGAGCCCGGCGCGATGCCCGCCTTGAGGGCCTCACCATGAGCTGCCACCGCATCCCGCGAACGGTTCGAGTCGCTGCGCGCTCCGTTGCGCTCGCGTTCCTCGGTATGGCGACGCTGGCCGGCTGCGGGCAGAAGGGACCGCTCTTTCTTCCCGACTCCAAGCCGCCGGTCATTCAGCAGCCCGCGCCGCCGCCCGCAACCACGCCGGCGCCTGAAGAGCGCGACGAAGAAGAAAAAGAGAAACCGCGTTAGCGGGTCCCGGCGATGAGCAAGCCTCGTACGCTGTTGCTCGTGGACGGCTCCTCTTATCTCTACCGTGCCTTTCACGCGCTGCCCCCGCTTGCCAATTCCAGGGGCGAGCCGACCGGCGCCGTCTACGGCGTGCTGAACATGCTGTCGAAGCTCATGAAGGAGCAGGCGCCGGATTTCGTTGGCATCGTATTCGACGCTCCGGGAAAGACGTTTCGCGACGAGATCTTCGCCGAGTACAAGGCGCAGCGTGAACCGATGCCGGACGACCTCCGGCGCCAGACCGAGCCGTTGCTCGAGGCGGTGGCGGCGCTCGGACTACCGGTCTTGCGAGTCGAAGGAGTCGAGGCCGACGACGTTATCGGGACGCTGGCGCGACGCGCCGCCGCGGATGGCATTCGAGTCATCGTGTCCACGGGCGACAAGGACATGTCGCAGCTCGTCAACGAATCCATAACCTGCGTCAACACGATGACCAATGCGACACTCGATCGTGAGGGCGTCAAAGCCAAGTTCGACGTCTACCCGGAGCAGATCGTCGATTACCTGGCGCTGGTCGGCGACAGCTCGGACAACATCCCGGGAGTGCCGAAGGTCGGTCCAAAGACCGCGGCCAAATGGCTCGGCGAGTATTCGACGCTCGACAACCTGATCGCGAACGCTGCGAGGATCGACGGCAAAGTGGGTGAGAGCCTGCGCGAGAACCTGCCGACTCTCGAGCTGTCGCGCCGGCTGGCAACGATCGAATCCAACGTCAAGCTGGATGTGGCGCCCAATGAGCTGGTGCCGCGGCCGATCGACGTCGAGAAGCTGCGCGCCCTCTACACCCAGCTCGAGCTCAAGTCACTGCTGCGTCAGATTCCCTCGAGCGATGCGTCAACGAGCGAAACGCCCGCGGCGGAGCCGAGCGCGCCGGGAGAGGCGGTCGCCCCATCGGTGCCATCGGCGGATGCGCGAAGCTACGAAACGATCTTCACGCGCGCCGATCTCGATCGCTGGCTCGAGATTCTGCGTCGCGCGCCGTTGTTCGCATTCGACACCGAGACCACGAGCCTCGACTATATGAACGCCGAGATCGTCGGTGTGTCGTTCGCCGCCGAGCCTGGGCACGCGGCCTACGTCCCGCTCGCGCACGACTACGCGGGAGCGCCTGCTCAACTCGGGCGCGAGGAAGTGCTGAGCCTGCTTCGGCCATTGCTCGAAGACCCGCAGGCGTCGAAGCTGGGGCATCACCTGAAGTACGACGCTCACGTCCTCGCCAATCACGGCATCGAGCTCAAGGGAATGCGCTACGACTCGATGCTCGAGTCCTACGTGCTGAACAGCACCGCGACCCGGCACGACATGGATTCGGCGGCCGAGAAGTATCTCGGCATCAAGACCATCCACTTCGAGGATGTCGCGGGCAAGGGCGCCCGGCAGCTCACGTTCAACCAGGTGCCGGTCGAGCGCGCCGCCGAGTATTCGGCCGAAGACGCCGACGTGACGCTTAAGCTCCACCGGACGCTCTGGCCGCAGATCGAGAAGCTGCCGAAGCTCAAGACGCTCTACGAGGAGATCGAGCAGCCGTTGGTCCCGGTGCTCAAGCGCATGGAGGAGCATGGCGTCCTGATCGATCGCGACATGCTCAGGCGTCAGAGCAGCGAGCTGGCGAAGCGAATGATGGAGATCGTGGCCGAAGCGCAGCGGGAAGCGGGGATGCCGTTCAATCTCGATTCACCGAAGCAGTTGCAGGAGCTCTTGTTCAACAAGCTCAATCTCCCGGTTCTGCGCCGCACTCCAACCGGGCAACCGTCGACTGCAGAGGATGTCCTCGAGGAATTGGCGGCCTCATATCCACTGCCGCGACTGATCATGGAGTACCGCGGATTCGCCAAGCTGCGCTCGACTTACACCGACAAGCTTCCCGAGCAGGTCAACGCGCGCACCGGTCGCGTGCACACTTCCTATCACCAGGCCGTCGCCGCGACCGGCCGACTGTCCTCGACCGATCCCAACCTGCAGAACATTCCGATTCGCACACCGGAGGGCCGGCGTATTCGCCAGGCGTTCATCGCAGCTGCGGGTTCCGTGATCCTCGCGGCGGACTATTCACAGATCGAGTTGCGGATCATGGCGCACCTTTCCGGAGACCAGGGCCTGCTCGACGCATTTGCGCAGGATCGAGACATCCACCAGGCAACCGCAGCGGAAGTGTTTGGCATTCCGCTCGAGCAGGTGAGCGCGGATCAGCGCCGGTCTGCCAAGGCGATCAATTTCGGGCTGATCTACGGCATGTCCGCGTTCGGCCTGGCGCGCCAGCTCGGCATCGAGCGCGGCGCCGCGCAACAGTACGTGGATCTGTATTTCCAGCGCTATCCCGGCGTCAAGCGCTTCATGGACGAGACGCGCGCGCAAGCCCGCGAGCAAGGATTCGTCGAGACGGTGTTCGGGCGGCGCCTGTATCTCAACGATATCCGCTCGGGCAACGCCCAGATGCGCCAGTACGCGGAGCGCAGCGCGATCAACGCACCGATGCAAGGCACCGCCGCCGACATCATCAAGCGCGCGATGATCGCCGTGGATGCGTGGCTGGAGTCACGACGCGTGGCAGCAAAGCTGATCATGCAAGTCCACGACGAACTCGTGCTGGAAGTCGCGAACGACGCAGTAGACAGGGTTCGCGACCGCGTCCGAGACCACATGGCGAACGCTGCGCAATTGCGCGTGCCACTGAAAGTCGACGTGGGTGTCGGCGCGAACTGGGACGAAGCGCACTGAATGTCGGCAGGTGGCGACAGAATTCTGTCATTCAGGATTCTGTGCTTCTCGGCGTCATGTCCGAACTGCATACTGCGGCCCATCGGGCTGTTTCTCTCGTGATTTTCGCTATTTGCACGTTCTCACTCTGAGCCATGGAGGTTCAAATGCTTCGCGCAGCGATTGCCACACTGGCCGTTTCACTTACTACACTTCCGGCGTTCGCCGCAGACAACGGTTTTTATCTCGGCGGATCGATCGGGCAAGGTGCGGTCCAGGTCAAAGAGGCGGGCGTTGAATTCGACGGCGATGACACTGGCTTCAAGGTCATCGCCGGATTTCGCCCGCTCGACTTCTTCGCTGTCGAGGTGAACTACGTCGATCTCGGGACGGCGGAGGATGACGTGCTCGGCGTCAACATCCAGGCTGACACGACGGGAATCGACGCTTTCGCCGTCCTCCTGCTTCCGATCACCGCGGTCGACCTGTTCGCGAAAGCAGGCTTGATTTCATGGGATCAGGACGTCTCCGCCACGGGCTTCGGATCCGGCGAAGACAGCGGCGAGGATTTCGCCTACGGCGTCGGTGCACAGGCTCGCTTCGGGAGCCTTGCCGCGCGATTGGAGTACGAGCGCTTCGAAATCCAGGATACGGACACCGTGGACATGATTTCGCTGGGCCTCACGTGGACGTTTCTCTGACGCAGCGGTGACAATTCGTTGCAGTCGGCATTTCTCGGCGTGTTTAATTATCGATACGGACTGGAACTTTCCGGGTAGGGCCCCATCAAATCGTACCGAGCGTTTGGAACGCTCCCCGCTTTCCTCCCTGAGCGGGTTTACCCGGTTTGTCATCCCCATGCCGGGTTAGTCTGACCCGGTGGTTCGGTCAACCGAGCCACCGGGTTTTTTTTATTCTCGAGCAACGCCTGGAGCGCGTGGCGTGCTTCCTCCACCCCTTCCTTGCTCACCGCCGAAAACAGCTGAACGGTCGCCCCGCCGTCGAGCTCGCTGGCGACCTGGCGCAATTGCTGCCTGGCCTCGTGGCGAGTGAGCTTGTCCGACTTGGTCAACAAGACGTGCAGGCGTCGCCCGCGTTGACGGGCCCAAGCGATCAAACCGCGGTCGTCGTCATTGAGAGCGCGCCGGCAATCGACGATGAGCAGCAATCCGGTCAATGAATTACGCGTTTCGAGATAGCCGCCGACCAGTTCTTGCCAGTGCGCACGCATCCGCGGTGGCACTTTTGCGTAGCCGTAACCCGGCAGATCGACCAGGCGCCGGCCGGGTGCCAACTCGAAGAAATTGATGAGCTGCGTCCGGCCCGGGGTCTTGCTGGTGCGCGCAAGGCCTTGGCGCTGGGTGATGGCGTTGAGCGCGCTCGACTTGCCGGCATTCGAACGGCCCGCCACCGCGACCTCGACGCCGGAGTCGCCGGGGAACTGTTGCGCGTGATTGGCGCTGAGCAGGAAGCGGACGGTGGGGTACGCCGACATCGTTCAAGATGGACTTAACTGTTTGAGTGTAGTGTACAATTCGCCGCCCGCCGGTGCCCGCCATGAGCGGCATGGTGGCGGTCGGGAACACAATCAAGTCGATTCAGCAGGGGGCCAGGCATGAGAGCGTTTGGGCTGGTGGCCGTGATCGCAGGCGCGAGTCTGAGCGTATATGCGTACGCGGCGGGCTCGGCCGAGACCGGTGCGACCAAGGCCGCCGTTTGCCTCGCATGCCATGGTCCGAACGGCAACAGCAGCAACCCCGAATGGCCGAGCCTGGCCGGGCAGGGTGCGCGTTATCTCACCGAGCAGCTGAAGCTTTTTCGCGAGGGCAAACGCAACAACCCGGTGATGATGCCGATGGCCGCCGGATTATCGGATCCGGATATCGCCGACCTGGCCGCCTACTTCGCCGGCCAGACGCCAGCTGGCCTCGAAGCGGATCCCTCGTACTGGCAAGCCGGCGAAAAGCTCTATCGCGGTGGCGACACGAGCCGGCAGATCCCGGCTTGCATCGCATGCCACGGGCCGGTCGGCCGCGGCAATGAGCCGGCCGCCTATCCGGCGCTGCGCGCTCAGCATTCGGTGTACACGCAGAAACAGTTGACGGATTACGCCGCTGGCGCCCGACCGGGCGCGAATGCCGGGATCATGCACACCATCGCGATGCGCATGACCGCCGAGGACATTCGCAACGTTGCGTCCTATGTCCAGGGCATGCGCTGAACCCGGGCGCAACTGACCATCGCGATGCGGGTCCAAGTCCCGCACCATCGTATCGAGGGAGCTTTCGGATGAAGAACCATGTCGCGCTCGCTTGCCTGCTGATGGCCGTGGCTGTCGGCTGCGGACAGGAAGCATCCAATCCCGAGGCCGCGCCCACGGCTGAGCCCGCCACCCAGGTTGCTCCAGCAGGTTCCGACGCGCAGCCAGCAACGGCGCCCGTGGCTTCAAAACCCGTCGCATCTTCAGACGCGAGCGACACGATCGAGGCCGGCGAGGCACTCGATACCGGTGAAGAGGAGACCGCAGCATCTGGAGCCGACACTCTGCTCGCCGCTGCCCTGACGCAAGCAAAGCCTGCGCCCGCATCGCGCTGGCAACCGGGCGTGCATTACTCGACCCTGGTGCCCGCTCAGGCCACGAACGCGCCGGCCGGTAAAGTCGAAGTGGTGGAGATGTTCTGGTACGGCTGCAATCACTGCTACGCGTTCGAACCATTCCTCGACAACTGGAAAAAGAAGGCGCCAACGTACGTGCAGTTCACGCCCGTGCCCGTGACCTGGGGTCCGGCACATCGCGCGCACGCGCGTCTTTACTACACGCTTGCGGCTCTGGGCAAGGAAGCGGAGTTGCGTACCGCGGTATTCAAGGAAATACAGGTCGGCCACAACATGCTGGTGAGCAACGATCCGATTGAGACCGAGCAGATGCAGTTGCAGTTCGCGCGCCGCCAGGGCATCAGCGAAGCGGAGTTCCGCGGGGCCTACAACTCGTTCGCGGTCGAGACCAACTTGCAGCGCGCGGAGCAATTGACGCGTCGGTACAGCACTGCTCCTCCGGTCATCGACCCGAGCACCGGCAGCCGCAACAACTGGGGCGTGCCGATGATTGTGATCAATGGCAAGTATGCGGCGGATGTCGGGTCGGCCGGCGGCCAGAATCAACTCATCGAGCTGATCAACGATCTCGCGGCGCGCGAAGAGAAGAAGGAATAGCGGCGCGAGAGCGACGCGCGGGAGCCGCCATGCTCAATACGTTCGTCGCACAACCTCAGGGGCTGACGCGGATCGAGGCAGCACCGGGGACCATCCCGGCCGATGTGTTGTGGGTCGATCTGATCGACCCCACACAGCAGGAAGAGCTGCTGGTCGAGACCACATTGGGCGTCGAAGTTCCGACGCGCGAGGAGATGAAGGAGATCGAGGCCTCGAGCCGCCTTTACGAAGAGAATGGCGCGCTCTACCTGACGATCACGATCGTCACGCGTCTCGACTCCGACCTGCCGGTCAGCTCGCAGATCACGTTCATCCTCGCCAAGGATCGCCTCGTCACGAATCGCTACGCCGATCCGCTGCCCTTCCAGCGCTTCATCGCCTACGCCGAGCGTCATCCGGCGGTGTGCGGCTCCGCGGTGAGCCTGCTGGCGGGTCTCATCGAGGCGATCGTCAATCGCATGGCAGACGTGCTGGAGCGCGTCGGCGCCGATCTCGATCAGCTGTCGACCGAGGTGTTCGCGCCGCCGAAGAAGTACCGGCGCTCGGCGAAATCGGTGGCGCGTGATTCACGAACGATCCTGGCGCGTGTGGGGCAGAACGGCGACCTCACCTCGAAAGCACGAGAGAGCCTCGTGAGTCTCAATCGACTGCTCACCTTCGTGCAGCAGTCGGGCGCCGTTACGCTACAGAATGACGTGCGCGCGCGCTTGCGCACCTTGAGCCGCGATGTGCTGGCCCTGTCCGATCACTCCTCGTTCCTCGGCACCAAGGCCAACTTCCTGCTCGAGGCGACGCTGGGAATGCTCAATATCGAGCAGAACAACATCATCAAGATCTTCTCGGTGGCGGCAGTGGTGTTCCTGCCACCGACGCTGATTGCGAGCATCTACGGCATGAACTTCCACTTGATGCCAGAGCTCGACTGGCTGCTCGGCTACCCGTTCGCGATCAGCCTCATGCTCTGCTCGGCGATCCTGCCTTACCTGTATTTCAAGCGCCGCGGCTGGTTGTAACGATTCTTCACCCTCGCCCGTTTACGGGAGAGGGCCGGGGTGAGGGCAATCACTCGGCATGCGCAATTTCACCGCCGATGACCGTCATCACGGCACGCGTCCTGAGGATCTCGGCTTCCGGGATCTCCATGATATCGGCGGAGAGAATGGTGAGATCCGCCAGCTTTCCTGTTTCGATGCTGCCCCGCTCCTTCTCCTGGAATGCGGCGTAGGCCGGCCAGATCGTGAACATTTTGAGTGCCTCGGCGCGAGACACGCGCTGCTCGAGATGCCAGTTGGCGTTGGCAAAGCCTTCGAGTGAGCGGCGCGCGATGGCGGCATAGAACTCGATCATCGGCTCGCCGCGCTCCACGGGCGCATCGCTGCCGCCGGCGATCATTGCGCCTGCATCGAGCAGGCTCCGCCACGCATACGCGCCGGCAACCCGATTCGTCCCGAGTCGACTCGGCGCAAAGAAGAGATCGCTGATGGCGTGCGAGGGTTGCATGGACGCGATCACGCCCAGTTTCGAGAAGCGGGGAATGTCATCGGGATGCAGCACCTGTGCATGCTCGATGCGCCAGCGCGGCTCGGCGACGGCGCGCTCATTGGCCGGAACCGCGGCGAACGCCTTTTCGTAGAGGTCGAGCATGATGCGGTTGCCGCGGTCGCCGATGGCATGCGTTTCGATCTGGACGCCGTGGCGCAAAGCCGCCGTGAGCAATTCCAGCAGCTCATCCTCGCGATTGACGAGGAGCCCGCGGCTCGATGACGAATCGCTGTACGGCTCGAACAGAGC
>DATBVX010000246.1:0-4313 GCA_036515135.1 Steroidobacteraceae bacterium | reverse complement strand
CCGGGCGCGTCGCATTCGCTGGTGCGACGGGCGAGCTCAAGGGCTACCACGCCCGGCCGTCCGGCGCGACGATGATTCCGGCGGTGCTCGTCATCCACGAGAATCGCGGCTTGAACCCCCATATCGAGGACGTCGCACGACGAGTGGCGCTCGCGGGCTTCAGCGCGCTTGCGGTCGATTTCCTGTCGCCGGTCGCCGGCACGCCGGATAACGAGGATCTGGCGCGCGAGATGATCGGCAAGCTCGACGCCGCGAAAACGCTTGAGAACGCGCTCGCAGCGACTGAATGGTTGCGGGCTTCCGAACGCTCCACCGGACGGGTCGGCGCCGTGGGATTCTGCTGGGGTGGCGGCCTCGTTGGCCGCCTCGCCGTAGCGGACCCGAAACTCGATGCGGGCGTGGTGTTCTATGGACGCGTGCCGCCGCTCGAGGACGTGCCGAAGATCGAGGCGGAATTGCTGCTGCACTATGCAGGCAATGACGCGCGCATCAATGCCGATGTGCCGGCCTTCCAGCAGGCGCTCCGGGCCGCCAGTGTGAAGTATGCGCTGCACATGTACAGCGGCGTCGAGCACGCGTTCCACAACGATACTTCGGCAGCGCGCTACAACGAGGCCGCAGCGAGCCGCGCGTGGCAACTCACGGTGGAGTTCTTCGAACGGACGCTGAAGGATTAGTCGGTGCCAGGCACCAGCTAGCGGCGCTTGAGCTGCTCGATCTCGGCGCGCAGCTCCTCGACTGATTGCTCGAGGCGCGTCAACCGATCGTCATTCGCGGCCGGTGCAGGCGTCGCTGAGGGTGATCGATCACCGGCCGAGGCCTGAACATGGACTTCCCCGCTCAATAGGTGCGCGTAGCGGGATTCGCGCCGCCCGGGCTCGCGCGCGAGCTTGACGACGAACGGACCGTCTTCGCGCTTCGCAAGAGCGTCCAATGCATTCTCGACCTCTTCTACACCGCTGAAGCCGCACATGCGGCTGGCGCGGCTGCGCAGTTCGCCGGGCGTCTGGGGTCCACGCAACATCAGCTCGCACAGGATGGCCACCTCCGCGGCGGAGAACTGCAGCGTGCCAAACTCGGTGTTGCAGAAGCGGTGCTGAAACTTCGGAACACGACTTCCGAATCCCGACTTCTCGAGGATGAAATGCTGGTGATTCAGCGAATCGAGCGTCTGCTGGACGGTCGTATCGTCGAGCGCCATGACGGGATCGCGATTGCTCTTCTGATTGCAGGCATTGGTGAGTGCGTTGAGCGACAACGGGTACTGATCCGGTGTGGTGATCTGCTTCTCGATCAGGCACCCGATCACGCGAGCCTCGAGTGCGGTGAGCTCGATCTTCACTATCTCCCCCTCCCGGCGCGAACCCATTCGGCGCTGATGAGGCGCCATTCATCATCCTCGTTCAACAGCCGGATTTCGAATTCGTACACGTCCGCCGCCAGCGACCAGTCGTTCCCGCCCGCGTCCTGACGCCCCAGCATGCCCACTGTCACGCGCGCGCTCGCCATGTTGTTCGCCGGAAACTCCAGGTCCTCGATTCTGAGCAGCAGGTGAATCGACTGGTTGATCAGGAAATAGCCGCGCATCAGGTCGCGGATCGCCGCCTTGTCCTGGCCGCGCAGATCCGAATAGCGATCCGAGACCAGCGCCATCACATCGGAAAGATCGCGAGCTTCGGCCGCCGTCTCGGCTGCAGCGATAACTTCGCGTATCCGCTCCTCGGCGGACGGCTCGCGACCGCAGGCCGCGAGCAACATCAGCGAGGCCGCAATGCAGACTTTCATCGCGAACTCACCCGGGCTTGGCTACCGGACTCGGCGGCCGTGTGGAGCCGGTGACCGGTGCGCTTCGCCACCAGCCGTTGGCTCTAAACGCGTGCCAGGCCCAGGGCAGCCAGCGAAGCAGCGCGAAACTGAGCCACAGCGCCCACGCGAGCATTGCGAGCTTGTACCACCACAACGACACGCTGATGACTCCGGGCTGCGGCAGCGCGCCGGGCGCCAAATCGACGAACCAGTTGAATGCATAGGAGCTGCTGCTCAGCCCCTGCACGCGCATGTCGGGCGAGGCAAGCAGACCGAACGGAATCGCCGACACGAGACAGATAAGCGCAATCGCCGACAGGACAGCGAGAGTCAGCTGGATCGTGTTGAAGTTGACCCGGCTCACCGCTCCCTGCCAGCTCGATCGCCAGCGCATCACGAACATCCAGGCGGCAAACAGCAACAGCACGCCCCAGGAGAAGGTGCTCAAGCCCAGGCCGAGCAGGAGCCATTCCTGCGTCTTCAGAGGCGAGTAGCTCAGTCGGCCGAGCAGCACGGCGAGGACGACGAACACCAGCAGCTCGCTCCAGAACAGGATCGCGGGTCCAATGCCCGGGCCGAATGCATACAGCGACCAGCGATCCGCCGGGAGAGTTAACTGCGTGCGGATGTTGCTCACGGGATTGCCGACATCGACAGCGGGCACACGCGACCACACGGCGACGCCGGTATCGCTCTGCCAGTCGATGTCGAGCACATATGAGCCGGGAGACAGTGAGATCGGCAGCTCGCCATTCTGCGGGCGGATCGGAATGCTGCGTCCATCCACGGTGACGCTGCTTACGCGCGCATCCCCGGGCAGCCGCAACACGTGACGCCCACCCTGCGTACTGCGGTAGCGAAGCTCGAGCGACGCGTTGGTCGAGCGCTTGCCGATCTCGGCTTTCAGCTCGACGCCGTCGAATGCGAGAGTCGCACCTTCGACCGCCTGCGGCCGGGTTATGCGCAAGGTGAGTGACTCGCCGCTGCGCGGATGGAACTCGTACGACCACTCAGCCGACTCGAGATTCAACGGCAGGACGGCGGGAGTGCCTTCGAACTGCACGCTCCACTGCGGACTCACGTTGAAACTCCACACCTCGGCATAGCTGGCGTCGTCGGGGACGGATATCTGCAAGGTCTCACCGCGTGCCAGACCGGAATCCCATTGAACGGCGGATTCGCCGGCCGGCATTGCCGCCAGTACGGTACCATCCGGGCGCGCATCGATGTTCTCGGTCAATACCGACTCGCCGGTGAGAAGGGGCACCACAACCGTGAAGGAGCCACTCTGCGGCGCGATGCGTTCCACGACGGTGCGTGCGGTCCAATCGAGCCCCAGCTGGACGTTGCGCGTCACGCGCACGAATGGCGGGAACTGCATCGAGGCTTCGAGGCGCGTTGCCGGACCGGCAGTCCCTTTGCGCAACAGCTCGAGAGTGTTGGTGAGCAACCGGCCATCGTTCACGCCTGAAATCTCCCAACCCTCGCCACGCGCTTCGATGGTGCGCGGTTGCTGTGGAAATACGATCTGGACGCTTTCGGCGGCGACGATTCTTCCCGTCAGGCGCAGGTCATGAGCTCCCGGACGCAGTGGCACCCACAGGCGCTGTTGCGCATCGCGATACAACACGCCATTCGTCTGGCCGTCGACGCTGATCGTTTCGGGTTCCCAACGTCCTGGCGCTGCCGGGACGGGAATCGCGACGGAAATGAGCGCGCTGACATCGAGGTCGATGGCGAGCGATTGCGGATTGGCGACGACCCGCGCCGCCGTAACCTCGGCGCACGCCGGGGCGCACTCGGGTGCGCGCGTGAGACGCGCCTTGAGCTCGTTGAGGAGCGCGGCGTCGGGTGATTCCGCACGCGAAGCAGTGGGCGCGAGTATCGCCGCAAAAACAATCATCGCCGCGGCGCCAGTGCCGAACCTTGGAAACCGGGGCAGCTGCCGCGGCCAGCCGTAGGCAAATCTGACCGATGCCACCAGCAGCGCGGCGAGCAGCACGATCCCGGCCAGTCGCCACAGCGACAACCAGAATGGCGTCGCGATCACAAACCGGAGCTGCTGCCCCGGATCGACAGGCCCGGACCACGAGTAGTCGTGACTCACGAAATGCCATTCGGGAATGCCCGGCCCGGTCTGCATCAACGTTCCAGGCGCATAGCGCTGCATCACCTGCGCCTGGCTGAGTCCCCTGGAGACGATCGATCCCGTGACTGTGACTTCCTGCAATCGGCTGTCGCCGGGAGCCATTTCCATCGACGACGCGCTCGGTCTTGCGAACTCGGGTGCGGAGACCGGCGCCTCAGCCGGCACATCCATCTTCACGGCCGCCGCCCGCGGCAAGATGATCTCGTAGTCGGCTACATCCAGCTGCGGATAGATCGCGAGGCGCGCCTGGTTCGCTGCAAACGGAATCAGCATCACCAGCAAAGCCACAGCCGCAACGCCGCGGTAGATCGACGCCAGTGTGCGCAGGCGCCCTTCCGGCGCTTCGCGCGCGAGCACC
>DATBVX010000245.1:0-11744 GCA_036515135.1 Steroidobacteraceae bacterium | reverse complement strand
CGACACCAGGATGGTGTGATGGCAACGTGCCAGCTCGATGTAGTCTGCCTGGCTGCGTGGGCCCTCACAAAGCTCGCGGAATTCAAATCAGACGACATCATCCGCGCGGCGCGCGGTGCGGATGCGTCGATGCTCGATGGCGATGGTTCCGTCGGGCGCGCCCGGCTCGCCGGCGACCGCGGCGAACATGGCCTCGAGCCGCGCAGCGGCGTTATCGCGGTGCGGCCCGGGAGAAGCTGCAGCATGCGGCGTTTGAAGAAACCGAAGTCCCGCGGCTGGTCGATGAGCCGCTGCCGCAGGTCGTCAAGCTGGTCGAGGATGCGTTGCTGGGCGGGATCGCGGGTGTAGCCGTGGCGCTCGAGAGTTTCGGCGTATAGGGCTTGGAGAGGCTTGCGCTTCAGCTTTGCAGCTCCGGCAGGTTGCGAAAATGATCCAGCGCCTGCGGGTTGGCCAGCGCGTCCGTGTTCTTCACCGGCCTGCCGTGGATCACATTGCGAACCGCGAGCTCGACGATCTTGCCGCTGAGGGTCCTCGGGATGTCGGGTACGGCGATAATCAGTGCCGGCACGTGTCGCGGGGTCGTGTTAGACCGGATCGTGTCGCGAATCTTCTGCTTCAATGCATCGCTCAGTAAGATGCCGGGGCGCAGGCGCACGAACAGTACGACGCGCACGTCGTTATTCCAGTCCTGGCCAATGGCGAGGCTCTCGAGCACCTCGTCGAGCTTCTCCACCTGTCGATAAATTTCCGCTGTCCCAATCCGTACGCCGCCGGGATTGAGCACCGCGTCGGACCGCCCGTAGATGATGACACCACCCCGCGGCGTCAGCTCGGCGTAGTCGCCGTGGCACCAGACATGCGGAAAGCGCTCGAAGTACGCGGCCCGGTAACGGCTGCCGTCCGGATCGTTCCAGAAGCCGATCGGCATCGACGGGAATGGCGCGGTGCAGACGAGCTCGCCTTGCGCGCCGACCACCGGATGCCCGCCGTCATCGAAGATCTCGACCCGCATTCCCAGGCCGCGGCACTGGATCTCACCGCGATACACCGGCAGCAGCGGGCTGCCGAGAACGAAGCAGGATACGATGTCGGTGCCGCCGGAAATCGACGAGAGCTGCACGTCGGCCTTGATGTCGCGATACACGTACTCAAAGCTTTCCGGTGCGAGTGGCGAGCCGGTAGAGAGGATCGTGCGAAGCGAGTCCAGAGCCGCGTCCTCCCGCGGGCGCAGACCCTCCTTCTCGATCGTGGCGAGATAGCGCGCGCTGGTGCCGAAAGCGGTCAACCGCTCGCTTGCGGCAATTCGCCACAGCGTGCCTGCGTCGGGGTACGTCGGCGAACCGTCATACAGGACGATGGCAGCACGGCACGCGAGCGCACTCACCAGCCAGTTCCACATCATCCAGCCGCAGGTGGTGAAGTAGAACACGCGGTCGCCCGCCCGGATGTCGCTGTGAAGCAGATGCTCCTTCTGATGCTGGAGCAGAGTGCCACCGGCACCGTGAACGATGCACTTCGGTATGCCGGTGGTGCCGGAGGAATAGAGAACATAGAGTGGGTGATCGAACGGCATGGCCGCGAACGCGAGCGGCCCGCCCGATGCACCGAATTCGTCGAATGAGACTGACTTGGCAAGTTGCCGGAACTCGGGCCTGGCGCTGACGTACGGGACCACCACTACCCGCGTGACACTCGGCAGCTTCGCGAGCACGCCGGCGATCGAGCCGAGCGAATCGATCGTCTTACCGTTGTAGTGATAGCCGTCGGCCGTGAACAGCACCTTGGGTTCGATCTGGCCAAAGCGGTCGAGCACACCCTGGATGCCGAAATCCGGCGAGCAGGATGACCAGACGGCGCCCATGCTGGTAGTCGCGAGCATGGCAATGACGGATTCGGGGAGGTTCGGCAGGAAACCCGCCACGCGGTCGCCACTCACGACGCCGCAAGCGCGCAGGCCGGTCGCAATGCGCGCGACTTCATCGTGAAGCTCGCGAAAGCTCAGCTGGCGGCGCTGACCCCTTTCGTTGTGAAAGACGAGCGCCGGCTGATCGTCACGGACCCGGAGCAGGTTCTCGGCGAAGTTGAGCGTCGCGCCATCAAACCAGCGCGCGCCGGGCATGCGGTCGCCGTGCTCGAGGACCGGGGCCGCGCCGCGGCGTGCGCGAACGTCAGCGAAGTCGAGCAATGCTTCCCAGAAGGCTGCCGGATGCGCAATCGACCAGTCATAGAGCTGAGCCCAATCGGAGCACGTTGCCCCGTGATGGGCGCGAACGAACTCGTTGAAGCGCGTGGCGTTGGCGCTCGCGATTCGTTCGGGAGACGGCGACCACAGGGCTCTCACGTCAAGACTCACTTGTATTAGTTGACAGTTCTCGGTTGACAGTTGACGGATAGAAAGCGCACGTCTTCACTGCCAACTGCCAACCCTCCTCACAACTCACCGCTCACTACTCACTTTCACAGCCCATCGTAGTTTGGGCCACTGCCACCCTCCGGCGGCACCCACGTGATGATCTGATACGGGTCCTTGATGTCGCAGGCCTTGCAGTGCACGCAGTTCGCGGCATTGATCTGCAGCCGCTTGCCGCCCTTGCCGTCGTCCACCATCTCGTACACGTTGGCCGGGCAGAAGTTCTCGCACGGATTGCCGAACTCCTGGCGGCAGCGGGTCGCACAGATCGACGTGTCGGCAACCAGCAGATGTACCGGCTGACCTTCGTCGTGCGAGGTCGCGGCGAAGAACACCGAGGCGAGCCGGTCGCGTGGCGGCAGATCGCGCGCAACCCAGCCGCGCTCGGGCGATTCGAACTCGTCGAGTCGCTTGAGCATCCAGTTGGCGGAATTCTTCAGCGTCCACGGAAGCTTGCCAAGCGTAAGGGTCTCGAGACCCGCATTGAGCAGTGCAAGCCACAAGCCGCGCTTGAAACCGGGCTTGATGTTGCGCACCCTGCGCAGCTCGCGGCCCCCCGCCGAGGAGCGCCACCGCGAATCGAACCCCTCGGTCGCGGCTTTCTCGGCGAGGTGTTCCGCGGCAGTGACGCCGGAGCGGATCGCCTGATGGATGCCCTTGACCTTCGGAAAGTTCAGCGTGCCACCGGCGTCACCGACGATCAGCGCGCCCGGCATCTCGAGCTTGGGCAGTGACTGCCAGCCACCGGCTGCGATCGTTCGTGCGCCGCTTGAAAGTATTTCGCCGCCTTCGAGCAGAGCGTGAAACTTCGGATGATGCTTGAACTGCTGAAAGGCCTCGAATGGCTTCAGGCGAGGATCGAGGTAATCGAGACCGACGACATAGCCGATGTACAGGCGATTGTTGTTGAGGTGATAGACGAATCCACCGCCGTAGGTGCGCGCATCGACCGGCCAGCCGATCGTGTGCTGGATCAGTCCCGGCTGGACGCGTCCCTCCGGAAGTTGCCACAGCTCCTTGAGGCCAAGCGCGTACGCCTGTGGATCGCACCTGGCATCGAGGGAAAATTTGCGAATCAGTTGTTTCGTGAGACTGCCTCGGCAGCCCTCAGCCAGGACCGTGAAGCGCGCGCGAATCTCGGGACCGGGCGTGTAGTTGGGGCCCCGGCTGCCGTCCTTTTGCAGGCCCATGTCGCCGATCTGCACACCGGCCATGGATTCGTCGGCGTTGAACACCGGGTTCACGGCCGCGAATCCGGCGAACACGTCGACACCCAGATTTTCGGCCCGGCCAGCGAGCCAGGACGTCAGTTGCCCGAGCGAGAGGATGAAGTTGCCGCGGTTGTGCATCTGTGGCGGTGTCGGGAAGCGAATGCTGCCCGTGCGTGTCAGCAGCAGCAGCTCGTCACGAGCCGCGGGCAGGCAGATGTCGGGTGTCGAGTTGCGCCATTCGGGAAGCAGGGCATCGAGAGGCCCGGGCTCCATCACCGCACCCGAAAGCGCGTGGGCGCCCACTGCGGATGCCTTCTCCAGGATGCAAACGCTGAGCTCGGGCTTGAGCTGCTTCAGACGGATCGCACAAGACAGGCCGGCCGGTCCCGCGCCGACCACGAGCACGTCGTACTCCATCACGTCGCGTTCAGACATTCAGATCAGTTGCTCGTGATCAAGCCGCCGAGCTGCGGCAATGGCGTGAGCTGGGAGCGAATGGCCTTGAGATCACCGACGATCACGAGCGTCATGTCGTCGGGGCGAATGTAGGTGCGCGCGGCCGCGCTCACCTGCTCGGGAGTGATCGCGTAAAGATTCTGGACGAAGTTGGTGAGATAGTCGTCCGGCAGGCCATGCAGATCGAGGAACGCCAGCTGATTGATCAGGGCGCCGCGTGTTGCGTTCTGCAGCACGAAAACACCCGCGCGGTAGTTCTGCATGCCCTTGAGTTCAGCCTCGCCGGGCGGCTCACGTCGCAGCCGATCGATCTCGGCATAGATCTCGCTGAGCGCGGGGCCGGTCGCGGCGGTGGTGACGTCCGCCTGCTGCACCCAGTAGCCGGCGCGATAACGGACCACGACATCGCTCGATGGCGAATAAGCATAACCCTTGCTCTCGCGGATATTGGACGTGATCCGCGAGCTGAATTCACCACCGAGGATCGAATCCATCAGCGACACCGTGAGGTAGTCGGGGTGACTTGGATCGATCGCCGGGAGACCCAGGAAAATCGTCGATTGTTGCGCATCGGGGCGATCGATCAGCTTGAGCCGTCTCTTCGCCACCGCGTGCGGTGGCTGGACGAGCGGCGCGGGGCCTGCGGCCCAATCGCCAAACGCCGCATCGATCGCGGCGTCCAGGATCTCACGCTCGAAGCGTCCCGCGACATACACGCGCGTGCGTGCAGCGCCAAAATTCTCGCGATGAAAACGGCGAACGTCCTCGATGGTGTATGCAGTGAGCTGCGCCTCGTCCGGGTACAACTTGCCGTAGGGGTGATCGGGATAGAGCAGGGCAAGGAAGGCTTCATTGGCGAGGCTGTCCGGTTCGCTTTTCGCCAACGCGAGCTGGCGCTCAAAGTCGCGCTTGATGCGCGCCAGTTCGGATTCGGGCAACTGTGGCCGGCGCAGCAGGTCGGCGACCAACGCGATCGCCTGGGGTCCGTGCTCGCTCAGGACGTCGATCGAAATGGTGGTGAAATCGGGACCGACACTGACGTTGACGCCACCGCCCATGCTGGCTGCGGCCTCGGCAATCTGGCTAGCGTTGCGACCGCCCGCACCCTCCTTGAGCAGTTCACCGGTGAGGTCGGCAAGCCAGGTCGCGTCGCCTTCGTTCAGATTGCCCGCGCGCAGAACAGCCGTAACAGTGGTTTTCGGGATCGAGCCCCATTCAACGAAGGTGACATTGAGACCATTGCCGAGAGTACGCACCATCTTGGGAGGAACCCGAAAGTCCCGCGGCGTTCCGGGCGCCGGTGGCATTTCTGCCGCCAGCGACAGCGACGAGGCGCAGAGCAACAAGAGCGCAGCGAGTCTCATGGTCCACCTCGCGGCGCGGCCTGCGCATTGCCGGGTTCGATCGAGAGCACTGTACGGTTGGTCGCGACCAGGTACTCGCGTGCCGTCTTCTGGATCAACTCGGGTGTGACCTGGCGGAATCCGACCTCGATGCGATTGATCAGGGCGGGGTCGTCATCGAAAAGCGCAAAGCTCGCGAGCAGGTCGACCATCCCGAAGCGCGTCGCGGAACCCGCGATGTTGTAGAGACCGGAGCGCAACTTGGTCAACGCCCGTTCGAACTCCGCGGGCGTCACGGGTTGGTCCTGCAGGCGACGGATCGTTGCATCAACTTCCGCCATGATCTCGTCCGCACCGTGCTGCGCGTCGTGGACCAGCGCCGCGGTCCAGAGCATCGGGCCCTTGTAGTTGAACATGTTGCCGAGCAGATTGATGCCGCCGGACACGTCGTCGGTCATGCCCCGTTCCTTCACGAGCCGCTTCGTAAGTGCGCTGTCCTCGCCCTGCAGCAGCAACTGATCGATCACGCCAAACGCAAACCATTCCGGCGTCCAGCGATCGGGGACGTGGTACGCGAAGGCGAGCGCCGGGCGCGGTGCGTATGTATCGGGGCGCGACGCCCGCCTTTCCTCGGTCTGCTTCGGTTCCGAGATGTCGGGGATCGCCGGCAGCGGCCGCGATGCGATCCCGGCGAAGTCGCGCTCGATCCATCCGCGCGCCTGCTTCGAATCGAAGTCGCCGGCGACGACCAGGACCGCGTTGTTCGGGCTGTAGTAAGTCTCGAAGAACGCATGCACTTCATCGAGCCGGGCGGCCTCGAGATGCGTGAGCTCGCCGTAGAAGTTGTGGGCGTTGTACCAGTTCTTGTTGGCGAACTGCGGCATGTCGAGCCACGGAAAGCCGCCGTAAGGCCGGTTGAGGACGTTGACCTTGACCTCGTTGCTGACCACGCCGATCTGGTTGTCGAGATTCTCCTGCGTGATGCTCAGGCCCCGCATCCGGTCCGCTTCGGCCCACAGCACGGTTTCGAGCGTGTGCGCCGGCACGGCTTCAAAGTAATTGGTGTAGTCGAAGCGCGTCGAGCCATTGAGCACGCCCCCGTTGGCTTCAACGAGCCGGATGAACTCCATCTTTCCAAGATTCTCGGAACCCTGGAACATCATGTGCTCGAACAGGTGCGCAAAACCCGTACGGTCGCGCGGCTCGATGCGAAAACCGATGTTGTAGTACACGGCCACGGTCGCGACCGGCACCGCGTGGTCCTCGGTGAGCACGACGCGCAGACCGTTGCCGAGCTTGTAGTACTCGATGGGAAGCGTGAGTGCTGCGGCAGCGGCGGCGGGCTGGACGGCGGGCGGCGCGGAAACTTTGGGTGTTGCGCAGCCAG
Organism: Steroidobacteraceae bacterium; assembly: GCA_036515135.1. GTDB lineage: Bacteria > Pseudomonadota > Gammaproteobacteria > Steroidobacterales > Steroidobacteraceae > DATBVX01. Next base: position 4,937 of record DATBVX010000245.1, on the reverse strand, counting down.
CCAGTGACAGTGCCGACAGCGCAATGGTCGGCAGGGAGTGACGCATGATTGGTTCGCTCAGGAAGAAATATTGTGCGCGAAAGCTTATCTGATCTCTCCCTTTCCCGCTTGCGGGAGAGCATCGTCCTCAGACCCTCTCCCGCGAGGACGCGAGAGAGGGCGGGGGTGAGGGTCTACTTCGGTTGCATGCGAATCGCGCCGTCCAAGCGGATGGTCTCGCCGTTCAGCATCGGATTGCCGACGATCGCCATGACGAGGTCGGCGAACTCGGCGGGTTTCCCGAGGCGGGACGGGAAAGGGATCTGAGCTCCGAGTGACTGCTGGACGTCCTCTGGCATGGCGGCAACCATCGGGGTGCGAAAGATGCCGGGGGCAATTGCCATCACGCGAATGCCGATGCGCGCGAACTCGCGCGCCATCGGCAGCACCATGCCCGCGACGCCCGCTTTGGTCGCGGAGTAGGCCGCCTGTCCGATCTGACCCTCGAATGCCGCGACCGACGAGGTGTGAATGAGCACGCCGCGTTCGCCGTCTTCATTCGGCGTGTTGGACTGCATCGCCTGCGCGGCCGCCTTGTCGACCAGGAAGGTGCCGATCAGGTTGATGTGGATGACCTTGGTGAAGAATTCGCTCGACATCGGGCCTTCTCGTCCCAGTACTCGTCCCGCGCCGACGACTCCGGCGCAGCTGACGGCCAGGTTGAGCCCACCCATGCGTTCCCTGGCTGCCGCGACTGCCGCGTTGACCTCGGCTTCCGAGGTGACGTCGCAGCGAAAGTATGCGGCGTTGGCTCCGAGCGCTTTCGCGGCGGCCGTCCCCGGGCCCTCCTGGACATCGAGCAGAGCGACTCTGCCGCCTTCGGCGATCACGCGCTCGGCGACGGCATGACCCAGGCCCGAAGCGCCTCCTGACACGACCGCACGTATATCTTTGATTTTCATTAAATTACCAGACCTTTAAGCGCACTTTGCATTGTTACGGTGCAAAAGAATTCATGAATTTCCTGACAATCGACCCCAGGTTTTCTCGCTATTCCTTTTAGGGAACCCATGTTGCCCAGCAAGGACGCTGACAACCAGGGACGGCCGACGGAATGGGCATGCTTGGGCAGGGACGCCCCTTTCGCCGGCTCAGCGAATCCAACGCGCCGGTCTCTTCTCGAGAAACGCGCTCAACCCCTCCTGACCTTCCTCTGACGCGCGCAGCCGTGCCAGCCGCTGTGCGGTCGCATGTCGTGCAGTCTCATCCGGCGCGTGAGTGTTCCTGACCTCGCGGATCAGTTCCTTCGCCTCACGCAGGGCTTCCGGGCCACCCTTGAGCAGCGACTCGATCACCGCATTGACGACCTCATCGAGCTTTTCGGGCGCGGTCGCTTCGTGCACGAGGCCGATCCGCTGCGCAGTCTCGGCGGACACCGATTCCCCGCTCAGCATGTAGCGCCGCGCCTGCCGCGCGCCGATCGCCGCGACGACATAGGGCGAGATCATCGAAGGGACGATTCCAAATCGAACCTCGGTCAGCGCCAGACGCGCTTCCCGGATCGCAATCACGATGTCACAACACGACATCAGACCGACGGCGCCGCCGAACGCATTACCATTGACGCGTGCGATCGTGGGCTTCGACAAGGCATTGAGCGTCGCGAGCATCTCTCCAAGACGCATGGCGTCCTGCACATTGTCGCGCTCGCCGGCGCGTGCGACAGCACGCATGGAGGAGATATCCGCGCCGGCACAGAAGATCGTGCCCGCGCCCGTGATCACCACGATGCGCGCGGCGCGGTCGCGGTCGAGCGTTTTCAGCGTCTCGGTCAACGCGCCGATCATTTCGGCGTCGAAGGCGTTGTGCTTTTCCGGCCGGTTGAGAGTCACCGTGGCAATGCCGCGTGCGTCGATGGCGGTGAGAATGGACAAGCTCACGTGTGGCTCCTCATCCGCAGACTTCAAGAGCGAGCGCCGTGGCTTCGCCACCGCCGATGCACAGCGAGGCGATGCCGCGCTTTAGTCCACGCTTACGCAACGCATGGATCAAGGTCGTCGTGATGCGCGCGCCGGTTGCACCAATCGGGTGTCCCAGCGCGCAGGCACCACCGTTCACGTTGACCTGCTCGTGAGCGATGCCAACGTCGAGCATCGCCGCCATCGCGACGCAAGCGAAGGCCTCGTTGATCTCATAAAGATCGGCGCGCGATGCCTGCCAGTCCAGACGCCGCAACACGCGTGAGATCGCGGCTCCGGGTGCCGTGGTAAACCATTCCGGCTGGTGTGCGTGGCTTGCTTGGGCGAGCAGACGCGCCAGCGGCTTGACGCCACGCGATTTCGCCACCGATTCGCGCATCAGCACGACGGCGGCGGCACCATCGGAGATCGACGAGGAGCTCGCCGCCGTCACCGTGCCGTCCTTGCGGAACGCCGGCTTGAGCGCCGGAATCTTCTCGATGTCACAGGTGAAGGGGGTCTCGTCTTTCGACACGAGCGTTTCGCCCTTGCGTCCCTTGACCGTCACCGGTGCGACCTCGGCCGCGAAATCGCCAGTCTCGATCGCGCGCATCGAACGCCGCACCGACTCGGCTGCAAACGCATCCTGTTGCGCGCGCGTGAAGCCATATTTTTCGGCAGTCGCTTCCGCGAAGAAACCCATCATCTGTCCGTCAAAGGGACTCTGGAGCCCGTCGTAGAACATGTGATCGATGACTTCCTGGTGGCCCAAGCGGTAACCGCTGCGCGCCTTGGGCAGCAGGAATGGTGCGTTGGTCATCGATTCGAGACCGCCAGCGACGATCACATCGGCATCGCCGGCGCGGATCTGATCGGCGGCCATCATGATCGCCTTCATTCCTGAGCCGCACATCTTGTTGATGGTGGTGCACGGCACAGCGGTGGGCAGGCCCGCGCTCAATGCCGCCTGACGCGCCGGCGCCTGGCCGAGACCCGCAGGCAACACGCAGCCCATGATCACTTCCTGGACTTCCTCGCCCTTGAGTCCGGAGTCGGCGACAGCGGCGCGGATCGCAGCCGCACCCAGTTCGGTCGCTTTGACGGGGCTGAACACGCCCTGGAATGCGCCAATGGGCGTGCGCCGGGCGGAAACGATCACGATTGAGGTGTCAGACATTCATTCGCTCGACATGGTGTGGGGACGGCGTCCCGAGTAACGGTCCTTGAACTGTCTGGAGTAGGGCAGCTTGATCCGTCCGATTGCGTGAATGCGTTGTTCCGCGATCCGCTCGGCCGCCTGCCAGCTCGGGATCCGTTCACGTTCGGCAAGAGCAAGGATGCGGCTGATGATGTCGAAGATCGTCTGCACCATGCGGCGCGCGCGGTCTTCGTTGTAACCCTGGAGCTCGATCGCTACGTTCATCAGGCCGCCGGCGTTGATCGCGTAATCCGGTGCATACAGGATCCCGCGCTGCTCGAGCTGCGTACCGCATTCGTTCGATTCGAGCTGATTGTTAGCGCCACCGGCGACGATCTTGCACTTGAACCGCGGCACCGTGTCCTCGTTGACGATGCCGCCCATCGCACAGGGCGAGAAGACGGTTGCATCGACATCGTAGATCTGGTGCATCGGGACCGCTTCAGCGCGCAACTCGTCGACCACGGGTTCGACCCGTTCCTGGTTGATGTCGGTGACGAAGACTTTGGCGCCTTCGGCGCGCAGCAGCTTGACGAGGTGATAGCCGACGCTGCCGACGCCCTGCACCGCGAAACTGCAACGGCCGACATCGGTGTGACCGAACTTGCGCTGCAGGCAGGCACGAATGCCGTAGAGGGTGCCCAGCGCCGTGAAAGGTGCGGGATCGCCACTGCCGCCGTGCACGCGGTGCACGCCCACGACGCGGTCGGTCTCCTGATAGATGAGATCCATGTCGTCGACGGTCGTGCCGACGTCCTCGGTGGTGATGTAGCGATTGCTGAGCGAGCCGATGAAGCGACCGAGCGAGCGGAACAGCGCTTCACTCTTGTCCTTCTCCGGATCGCCGATGAGCACGGCCTTGCCGCCGCCGAGATTGAGTCCCGCCACCGCCGCTTTGTAGGTCATGCCACGCGACAGCCGCAGGACATCGGTGAGCGCTTCCGCCTCGGTCGCGTAAGGCCACATCCGCAAGCCGCCCAGCGCCGGTCCGAGCACGGTACTGTGAATGGCGACGATGCAACGCAGGTTGATCTCCTTGTTATGGAAGTACACGACCTGCTCGTGTCCCATGCCATCGAGGATCTCGAACACGTTCATCGCCCTCTCCGATTGAAACCGTGCCGGCACCGCGGATTATACGTTCGCGGGTGGGCGCGAGCGCACCCAAGCTGGTAGACTCCGCGCACCTCGGGCTGCACTTAACTCATTCATTCTAGATGAGTATTCCCGCCAGCGAACTGCAACAGGACACCGCCGATGTGCGTGCGCCGTTGCGCTTCATCAGTGCCGCGTCGCTGTTCGACGGCCATGACGCCGCGATCAACATCATTCGACGCATCCTGCAGGCGCACGGCGCCGAGGTGATCCACCTTGGGCACAACCGCAGCGTCGCCGACATCGTACGTGCGGCGATCCAGGAAGATGCCGACGGCATCGCGGTGAGCTCTTACCAGGGCGGACACAACGAGTACTTTCGCTACATGGTGGACATGCTGCGGGAACTCAAGGCCGAACACATCCGCGTGGTGGTCGGTGGCGGCGGCACGATCGCGCCCCACGAGATCGTCGAGCTCGAGGCCTACGGCATCGAAAAGATCTACACACCCGAAGACGGTCGCCGGCTCGGTCTGGTCGGCATGATCGAGGATGTCTTCCACCGCGTACGTGTCGCCGCCAAGCCGCGCTACGAGTTTCGACCGTTCGGCACGCGCGACCATCAGCAGCTGGCGCGCACGATCTCGGTGCTCGAGGGGTCCGGCGAGTCGGAGCAGGCGTTGGAGCAGATTCGGCGCGCCGCGGCC
>DATBVX010000244.1:0-2234 GCA_036515135.1 Steroidobacteraceae bacterium | reverse complement strand
GCCGGGTCAGGCGCGATTCCGACCGGTTCGCTGCTGGCGGTGCGCCAATCGCGCGCGCCCGCTGCGCCGCCAAGCAGCAACCAGCAGGCGACCACGCCCGCGGCGACCGCCAGCAGGAGCAGCGTTGTGTTGTTCAACATTCTCATATCCTGTCCGAGCCCGCCGGCCCGCTACGCAGCGGCGGCAAGCCCCGTCATGTGACAACGTCAGGCTCGAAGAAAATCCATGCTACTTGGGGGAAGCGCTGTTTGAGGGCCACCTCGCAGGCATTGATGTGTTCGACGAGCCGCGCGGCATCGCTGGATTCCCGCATGCGCACCTCGGCCGCCACCACCACGCGCTCGCCCCACTGCAGCGTGATGAGATTGAGTACCGCATCCACTTCCGGACGCGCGGCGACGAAACGCTCGATTTCGGTGTGCACGAGCGGATCGGCGCTCTCGCCGACGATCATGCTCTTCACTTCGCGCATGACCGCAAAGGCCACCACGATCAGCAGCGTGCCGATAGCGAGGCTGCCCAGCGCATCGAACAGCGGGTTTCCCGTCACGATCGCAACGATCACGGCGATCAAAGCAAACACCAGCCCGAGCAGCGCGGCAATGTCTTCGCCTGCGACCACCATGAGTTCGCTCTGGCGCGTGGCGCGGAACCATTCCCAGAACGTGCGGCTGCCCCGCTGCTCGTGGATGATCTTCAATGCGCCCCACAGCGACCCCGCTTCGAGTGCGACGCTGAAAGCGAGGATGCCCACGGCAAGCCAAGGGTCCCTGATTGGCGCGGGATGCATGAGCCGCTCGATGCCCTCGTAGACCGCGTACAGGCCGCCCACCGAAAACAGCATCAGCGCGACGATCATCGACCAGAAATAGGTGGCGCGGCCGTAACCCAGCGGATGGTCGGCGGTGGCGGGACGCTGCGAGCGCTTGAGCCCGATGAGCAGCAGCACCTGGTTCGCGCAGTCGGCGACCGAATGGATGGTCTCCGCCAGCATCGCGCCCGAGCCGGTCCAGAACGCCGCACCGCCTTTCGCCGCTGCGATCCCGGCGTTCGCGCCCAGTGCATAAAGTATCGCCCGTACCGCGCCCTTGCCTTGCCCTGCCATCAAAACCCTCCTATTGCCGAGCTAAACGGTAGATGACCCCGATCGACGCCCAAATTCGTGGGTGAACCGTGAATCGTGATCCGTGAGCCGACAAGGTCTGTTTCGCGAGTTTGGGTTCGTCCGATCACGGCTCACGGTTCACGCCCTTCCTGTCGCACCCGAGCCACGGCATGACGCCGCGGTGGCGCTGCTCGAATGCCTCGATCTCGGGCAGGTGCTGCAGTATCAACCCGACGTCGTCGAGCCCCTTCAGCAGCCGCTCGCGGTACACCGGGTCGATCTCGAAGCGATGGCTCGCGCCGTCGGCGCCGGTCACGCGCTGCGCTTCCAGGTCGACCGTAAGTTGCGCTCCAGGGTTCGCGCGCAGATGCTGCCGAAGAGCGGCGCAGGTTTCCTCCGGCAGGATCACCGGCAGCATGCCGTTCTGCAATGCGTTGCCGTAATGGATATCACCGAACGATGAGGCGATCACGCAACGGACGCCGAAATCCATCAATGCATAAACCGCGGCCTCGCGCGAGGAGCCGCAGCCGAAGTTCACGCTGGCGACGAGAATCTGCGCGCTGCGCCACGGCGCCTGGTTGAGAATGAATCCGGGCCGCTCGTTGCCGTCGGCGTCGAACCGGAGGTCGTGGAACAGGTACTGCCCGTAGCCGCCTTCGCGCGGTTTCCGGAGATAGCGTGCCGGCACGATTTTGTCGGTATCCACGTTCGCCAGATCGAGCGGCGCCGCGACCGCCGTCAGTTCAGTGAAGGGCTTCATTCGCAATCCTTAGCCGCCGATGAACGCCGATGAACGCGGATGAAACGACACCGGGCAAGCGTGAACCGTGAGCCGTGATCCGATGTCGCCGGACAGCCCGGATGCTCTCGTCGATTCACGGTTCACGGATCACCCGTTTGCCCTGGAATGTACTGGAAGGCATCCATAGGCGTGTATCGGCGTTCATCGGCGGTTCCAATATTGTCTTTACAGGAAATTGCGCACGTCGGTGATCTTGCCGGTCACCGCAGCGGCGGCGACCATCGCCGGGCTCATGAGATGCGTGCGCGCGCCCTTGCCCTGCCGTCCCTCGAAATTGCGATTGGAGGTCGAGGCGCAACGCATGCCCGCCGGCACCGAATCGCC
>DATBVX010000243.1:0-23205 GCA_036515135.1 Steroidobacteraceae bacterium | reverse complement strand
TCGACTGCGACATCTGCATCGTCAAGTCCGCCAGCTTCCGGACACCGGTTCCAGCCCGGACCGGCGTCCGGGCGATCAGCGTTCCACCGCTGTCGATGTAGACGGCCGCACGTGACCGGCCATCTTGACAACTGGCATCACGAGCGCGAGTCGGCCTGGCTTTACCGTCACGTCGCCGCGAGCGAACCCGACAAACGACGCAGCCAGCTGTTCTCCTCGCTGGCGAGCGCCGCGGAACGCCAGGCCAAGCGTTGGGAGCAGACGCTCGGCTCGATTCCCTCCTTTGCTCCATCGGCGCGAGCGCGCATCGTCGCGTGGCTGCTCCGCCGCATTGGACCTCGCGCGCTCAAGCCCGCACTCGCGGCGATGAAGCTGCGCGGTCTGTCCGTCTACGACTCGTCCTCGCTCCCGGGTCACGACATGCCCACGTCGGTGCAGCAGATCGGTCTGCGGCACAAGGGTGTCTCGGGCGGGAATCTGCGCGCGGCCGTCTTCGGTGTGAACGACGGACTGGTGTCGAATACCAGCCTCATCATGGGCGTGGCAGGCGCCGGGGCCAGCACCGAGTTCATTCTCATGGGCGGTGTCGCCGGCCTCCTCGCGGGCGCGTTGTCGATGGCGGCGGGCGAATACGTCTCGGTACGTTCGCAGCGCGAGATGTATGAATACCAGATCGGCCTCGAGCGTGACGAGCTGGCCGAGTATCCCGAGGAGGAGGCCGAGGAACTTGCACTCATCTACAGCGCGCGCGGCATGGCTATCGAGCGTGCGCGCGAGCTCAGCCGGCAGATGATGGCGAACCCCACCCAGGCCTTGCAGACCTTGGCGCGCGAAGAGCTGGGGCTCAATCCGGATGATCTCGGCTCGCCCTGGGGCGCGGCGATATTTTCCTTCATGTCGTTCACGCTGGGCGCGCTGCTGCCATTGCTCCCCTTCCTCACGCGTCTCGGGGGTGACTTCGTCCTGAGCGCGACCATCGCGATCAGCGGCTGCGGATTGTTCGCCATCGGCATGGCGATCAGTCTCTTCACGGGCCGCAGCGCCTGGCGCAGCGGACTGCGCATGGTTGCGATCGGCGCCGGCGCCGCGGCCGCGACGTGGCTGATCGGCCGTCTCCTGGGTGTTGCGCTGACCTAGGCGGTGCCGCTTCCCACTGCGGCAAGTACTTACGGCACCAATCCGTACAAATACGTAACCTGACGGGCGCATTTGTCAGGGCCGGATCGCCGTCGACGCCGTGAGCTGCGGACCTCGACGTGTACGCCGCGCACAGGGGAGTTCACGCATGGGGCAATCGCAGTTCTACAACGACGCGGTCGTACGCCAGTTCGCCATCATGACCGTGGCATGGGGCGTGATCGGCATGACCGTCGGCGTGCTGATCGCCGCACAATTGCTGTGGCCGGCCCTCAACTTCGACATCCCGTGGCTCAGCTATGGCCGCCTGCGCCCGCTGCACACCAACGCAGTGATATTCGCGTTCGGCGGCTCGGCGTTGTTCGCGACTTCCTATTACATCGTCCAGCGAACGTGCCACGTGCGCCTGTTCTCGGACCGGCTGGCGTCTTTCACGTTCTGGGGCTGGCAGCTCGTGATCCTGCTCGCCGCGATCACGCTGCCCCTCGGCATGACGTCGAGCAAGGAATACGCCGAGCTCGAGTGGCCGATCGACATCCTGATCGCGGTCGTCTGGGTTAGCTACGCAGTCGTCTTCTTCGGCACGCTCGCCCGGCGTCGCGTGCAGCACATCTACGTCGCCAACTGGTTCTTGGCCGCTTACATCATCACGATCGCGGTGCTGCACATCGTCAACAGCGCTGCGATTCCCGTGAGCTTGACGAAGTCGTACTCGCTCTACGCCGGTACCGTCGATGCGATGGTGCAATGGTGGTACGGCCACAACGCGGTGGGCTTTTTCCTCACCGCCGGATTTCTCGGCATGATGTATTACTTCGTGCCCAAGCAGGCGGGACGCCCCGTCTATTCCTACCGGTTGTCGGTGGTGCACTTCTGGGCGCTGATTTCGATCTACATGTGGGCGGGACCGCACCACCTGCTCTACACGACACTGCCGGACTGGGCGCAGTCCCTCGGCATGGTGTTCTCGTTGATGCTGCTCGCGCCGTCGTGGGGCGGAATGATCAACGGCATCATGACGCTGTCCGGTGCGTGGCACAAACTGCGCACCGACCCGATCCTCAAGTTCATGATCGTCTCGCTCTCCTTCTACGGCATGTCGACCTTCGAGGGACCGATGATGTCGATCAAGACGGTGAACGCGCTGTCCCACTACACCGATTGGACGATCGGTCACGTGCATTCGGGCGCGCTGGGTTGGGTCGCAATGATCTCGATCGGCTCGATCTATTCGCTGCTGCCGCGGGTTTACGGGCGTACCGAAATGTACAGCACGCGGCTCATCGACCTGCATTTCTGGGTCACGACGGTGGGCGTCGTCATCTACATCGCCTCGATGTGGATCGCGGGCGTGATGCAGGGACTGATGTGGCGCGCCACCAATCCCGATGGCACGTTGACGTATTCGTTCGTGGAGGCGCTCGCCGCGACCTACCCCTACTACGCGGCACGCTTGCTCGGCGGATTACTGGTGCTCTCCGGCATGGGAATCATGGTCTACAACGTGCGCCGTACGATCGCCGGCCGCGCCGCCCGGATCGACGTGCCGCTGCCGCAGCCCGCTTGAAGGAGCGTCAGTGAATCACGAACAGGTCGAAAAGAACGCGATGCTTCTCGGCGTACTGACCGCCATCGTGATCAGTTTCGGGGGCCTGGCGCAGATCGTGCCACTCTACTTCTCCAGCGCCGCCACCGAACCGGCGCCCGGCATCGCGCCCTACGGGCCCCTGGAGCTCGAAGGCCGCGATGTCTATGTCCGCGAGGGCTGCTACAACTGCCATTCGCAGATGGTGCGCCCTCTCAGGGCCGAGACCGAGCGCTACGGCCACTACTCGCTTGCGGGTGAGAGTGTCTACGACCACCCGTTCCAGTTCGGCTCCAAGCGCACCGGTCCCGATCTCGCACGCGTCGGCGTCCGCTACTCCGACGAGTGGCACCGGATCCATCTCCTCAACCCGCGTGATGTCGTGCCCGAATCGAACATGCCGGGTTTTCCGTGGCTGGCTGAGCGCACAATCGACACCCGGCGCACGGCGGACAAGATGCGTGCGCTCGTGAAGATCGGCGTCCCTTACACCGAGCAACAGATCGCCGATGCCGCGACCGCCGTCGAGGGCAGGACCGAGATGGATGCGCTCGTCGCCTATCTGCAGGGATTGGGAGTAGCCGCGCGCGGCTGGAAGTAGTGCCATGGACTCCGGGACCTTTTTCGGGCTTCTGACGCTGGTGCTGATGCTCTTGTTCGTCGGTATCGTGGTGTGGGCGTGGAGCGCGCGACGCCGTGATACGTACGACGCCGCAGCACGCGCGCCGCTCGAAGATGATGTGAGCAACACTGGCAGGGAGAACTCTCGCACATGAGCGTCCAGTGGAGTCTCTACATCATCGGGCTCGTGCTGCTCAACGTCGCCGGGGCCTTGTGGCTGCTGTGGTGGACCGCGCGTCGTCGCAGCGGCCAGGCTGCGGAGGCAGAAACGACGGGCCATCGCTGGGACGGGGATCTGACGGAGCTCAACAGCCCGTTGCCGCGCTGGTGGCTGTGGCTCTTCTATCTCACTGTCATCTTCAGCGCGATGTACCTGGTGCTGTTTCCAGGTTTCGGGAGCTTTCCGGGCGTGCTCAAGTGGACACAACAGCGCCAGCACGCCGAGCAGGTGGCAGCTGCAGAGCGTATCTATGCCGCGCAGTACGCACGCTACGCATCTATGGATCTCGTGACGCTGAGCCGCACTCCCGAGGCGATGTCAACCGCGCGCAACCTGTTCGTGAACAACTGCGCCACCTGTCACGGCTCGGACGGCCGTGGCGCCGTCGGGTTTCCCAATCTGACTGACGCGGACTGGCTCTACGGCTCCGAGCCCGAGACGATCAAGCAGACGATCATGGAAGGCCGGATGGCCGTGATGCCACCTTGGGGTGATGCGCTCGGCGCGCAGGGCGTGGAGGACGTCATCGCCTACGTGCTGTCGCTCAGCGGGGAGAAAATATCGGCCGAACTCGCCAGCGCGGGCGCGGAGAGATTCGCGATGTTCTGCGCGAGCTGCCACGGCCCTGACGGTCGCGGGAACCGCGAGCTGGGTGCGCCGAATCTCACCGACGCGGTGTGGATGTTCGGCAAGTCGCCGGCGGCGATTCGAACCACTATCGTGCAGGGCCGCATGAGTCAGATGCCGGCACATCTCGGGCTGCTCGGAGCGCAGAAGGTCCATCTCATGGCCGCGTACGTGATCAACCTGTCGAGCGCCGCCGCAAAGCCGAGCGATGAACACGAATGAGCCAACCAGCCCGACCCGCTGGCCACAGCGCCGGCAGGATGTGGCCGCCGGGTTGTGGGCGTCGTTTCTCGTGGCGGCTGCAGCAAGCGTGCTCTGCTTTGCGTTTGTCGATCCGGCGCAGCTCGATTTCCTGCCGTACGCCGGGGAATCGACGGCCGGTCGCATGACGGGCTACGGCGTCGGTTTCTTTTTCCTCTGGATCGTGGCCGCGGCAGCCAGCGGGCTCACTTTGTTTCTTGCACGGACTGAAAGAGCGGACGCCGCGGACTCAGAGCAGCGATGAATGCAGAGACTGCGACCGGCGCTGCCGCGACGAGCGAGACGCTCTATGTCGCGCACGAGAAGCTCTATCCACGCGAAGTCGGCGGCCGGTTCCAGAGACTGCGCGTTGCCACGGTGCTGCTCCTGCTCGGGCTCTTCTACGCCCTTCCGTGGATCCCCTGGGAAGGGCGACAGGCTGTGTTGTTCGACTTGCCCGCGCGGAAGTTCTACATCCTGGGCCTGGTGTTCTGGCCCCAGGATTTCTTCCTGCTCTCGTGGCTGCTCATTATTGCTGCGCTGTCGCTCTTCTTCGTCACCGCGCTGGCGGGACGCCTGTGGTGCGGCTACGCGTGCCCGCAAACCGTATGGACCGAAGTGTTCGTGTGGATGGAGAGGCTGGTCGAGGGCAACCGCTCGCAACGAATAAAGCTCGACCGCGCGCCCTTAACCGCCGCCAAGCTGCTCCGCAAGTCCGCCAAACAGGCATTGTGGATCGGTTTCTCCGCTTGGACAGGGTTCACGTTCGTGGGCCTCTTCACGCCGATCGATCTGCTGGCGCGCGAATTGGCCAGCCTGACACTCGGTCCCTGGGAGCTTTTCTGGATCGTGTTCTACGGCTTCGCCACCTACGGCAACGCGGGATACCTGCGCGAGCAAGTCTGCGAGTACATGTGCCCCTATGCGCGCTTCCAGAGCGCAATGTTTGACCGCGATACGCTCATCATTTCTTACGACGAGCGCCGCGGTGAGCCGCGCGGCCGCCGGCCCAGGGGCATCGATCATCGCGCGAGGAATCTGGGGGACTGCATCGACTGCACGCTCTGCGTCCAGGTGTGCCCTACGGGCATCGACATTCGCAAAGGTCTGCAATATGAGTGCATCGCCTGCGCGGCGTGCATCGACGCCTGCGATGAGGTCATGGACCGCATGGCCTATCCGCGTGGACTCATCCGTTATGCCACCGAGGCCTCGATGCGCGGGGAGAGCGCTCGTATCCTGAGACCCCGGACAGCCATCTACGCGACGCTGCTCGGTGCGCTCGTGGCCGGCTTCGTCGCCGCGGTCGTCCTGCGCAATCCGCTCGGCATCGACGTGATCCGCGACCGCAATGCACTGTTCCGCATGCTCGAGGACGGCACGATCGAGAACGTCTACATCGTGCGCCTGCTCAACAAGGATCAGCGCGAGCACCGGCTGCGGCTCAGCGTCGAGGGCAATCCGGCGCTGCACCTGGATACCGATGCGACCGACAGGCTCGTCGCCGCGGGAGAAGTCGCCACGATGGCGGTGCGTCTGCGCCTGAGCGCGGGTCCCGCGGGCGGTCAGGACGTGACGTTGCGCGCCACGGCCGTCGACGACGACGATGATGATGATGACGACGAAGCGCATCTTACCGCTACCGCGGTCACCCGCTTCATTGCGCCGCCAAGGTGACCAATGATGACAGCATCAACAAGTGACGCCCCGAGTCCCTGGTATCGCCAGACAGTGATGTGGCTGGTCATCGCGCTGCCGACGATCGCCTTCTGCGCCGGTTTGCTGGCGCTGGTTCTCGCAATTCGCGGTGCCGACCCGGAGGTTCCCCACCCCGATAGCGGGACCCTGACGAGGCCGCAATGAGCCATATGTCCCCAAGCATCTCGAATGCGCTGCTTGCCGTGGAAGGGATGCACTGCGCCGCGTGCGCGGCGCGCATCGAGAAGGCGCTGCGCCCGATCAATGGCGTCGAACGCGCCGCAGTCAACGTGGCGACACACCGACTGCATCTGACCTGGGACAACCAACGCGTTTCCCTGCCGCGCCTTCTGCAGGCCGTAGCGGATCTCGGCTTCAAGCCGCGCGAACTGGATGACGCAGACGCGGCGAGGCGGCAGCGGCTCGAGAAGCGCACCGCGCTCAAACGCATCGCGGTTGCCGGAATCGCGATGATGCAAGTGATGACGTTTGCCGTAGCCCTGTACGCCGGTGCCTGGGAGGGCATCGAAGCGCAGTACGCGGATTACCTGCGGCTCATCAGCATGATCGTGACGGTGCCGGTGGTGCTTTACTCAGCCGCGCCGTTTTTCAGCGCGGCAGGGCGCGATCTGGCGCGGCGGCGCATCGGCATGGACTTACCGGTGAGCCTCGCCATTCTGCTCGCGTTCGCTGCCAGTGTGTTCAACGCACTGCGCGGGAGCGGCGAAGTGTATTTCGACTCGGTGACGATGTTCGTCTTCTTTCTGCTGCTCGGCCGCTTCGTCGAGATGCAGACACGCCATCACGCCGGTAGCGTCACCCAGGCGATGGCTGCGGCGCTGCCGCGGTCGGTGCTGCGCCTCCGCGACGGTCGCACCGAAACGGTCACGCTGGGTGCTCTTGAAGCCGGCGACACTGTCGTCGTGCCGGTGGGAGCGGTGATTCCTGCTGATGGCAGCGTCGCCCGGGGGACGAGCCGCGTGGATGAATCGCTGCTCACCGGTGAGGCGACGCCGATCGCCTGCGTGCCCGGCAGAGCAGTGATCGGCGGCAGCCTGAACGTCGGTGCGCCGTTGCACGTGACGTTGAGCGCGGTCGGCGAGAAGACGGTGCTCGCCCACATCGTACGCCTGTTGGAACGCGCTCAGTCCGAGCGGCCGCGAATCGCACTTGCAGCGGACCGTGCTGCAGCCCATTTCGTCGCATGGATCCTGGGCGCGGCCGTTTTCGTGTGCGCAATGTGGCTGTGGCTCGAGCCTGAGCGGGCGTTCCCGGCCACGCTGGCAATGCTCGTGGTGACCTGCCCCTGCGCGCTCTCGCTCGCGACCCCCGCCGCACTCGCGGCCGCAACTGCGCGCCTCGCTCGGTCCGGCCTGCTGGTTACCCGGGCGGATGCCATCGAGCGTCTGGCACGCGCGCGCCACGCGGTGTTCGACAAGACGGGCACGCTCACGCAGGGCGCGCCTCGGATCGCGCGCAGTCACGTTCTCGGAGACTTGTCCCTCGATCGGTGCCTGACGATTGCAGTGGCGCTCGAGGACTTCTCCGAGCATCCGCTCGCCACGGCCTTTCGCTACGGCACCGCCGAGCTCCCCGTTCCCAGCTCGGTGAGCGTCGAGCGCGGCTTTGGTATCGGCGGCGTGATCGATGGTGAGCACTATCGCATCGGGCGGCTGGAGTTCGTACAGGCCATTGCACGGGACAAGCCAGTCTACAAGGCACCGGCCGCTGCGGTATTTCTCGGCAACGGTAGCGGTCTGCTGGCGGCTTTCGAGATGGACGACGCCTTGCGGGAAGGTTCGCGGGATGCCGTGCGGGCGCTCGATCAGCTCGGAGTGGCCGTGGAAATTGCGAGCGGCGACCATGCCGAGACCGTGCAGCGCGTCGCGGAGCAGCTCGGTGTGAGAACGTGGCGCGCGCGCCTGACTCCGGAGGCCAAGCTGGAATGCATCCGTGAGCTCAATCGCACGCGCGACGATGTGGTAATGGTCGGCGACGGTATCAATGACGCCCCGGTGCTCGGCGCGGCGAGCGTTTCGATCGCGATCGGCAGCGGCTCTGCGCTGGCACAGGCGAGCGCCGATCTCGTCCTGACGTCGAAGTCATTGCTGGCAATTCCCGCGGGCGTCGCGGTTGCGCGGCAAGCCTTGCGAATCATGCGCCAGAATCTCGCGTGGGCCACCGTCTACAACCTGGCCGCAGTCCCGCTGGCGGCCCTGGGCTGGATTGCTCCCTGGGCAGCGGCCATCGGTATGTCGCTGAGCTCGATACTGGTGGTACTCAACGCGCGCCGGCTCGCCGCTCGATCTGCCGAGGAGCCGCCGGTGGCTGAGCCACGCACGCGGGAGGCAATCGCATGAGCATCATTTTCGTCCTGATCCCGCTGGGCCTCGCTCTGGCCGGCGTGGAGGTGTGGGCATTCTTCTGGGCAGCGGATCACGACCAGTTCGAGGATCTCGAGGCCCAGGGAGCCAGCGTGCTGGATGACGCGGACCGCGACGAGAGCAAGGTTCAATGACGGACTTAGCGAGATCGACTCCGAACGCCGGCGGGGGCAGCGCCGAGGAACTGCGGGCGCTGCTGGATGCGGCCGTGGATGCCGTCGTCGTGATCGACCACAGGGGCCGCATTCAGACGTTCAACCACGCCGCCGAAGCGCTGTTCGGTTACACCGCCGCGGAGATCATCGGTCGCAACGTGAATCTCCTCATGCCCGAGCCGGTCCGCAGCGCACACGACGGCCATGTGAAGCGGTACTTGGAAACCGGCGAGGCGCGAATCATCGGCATCGGCCGCGAGGTGACCGCCCAGCGTCGCGATGGCACGGTGTTCCCGGCGGCGCTCGCCGTCGGCCGTGTCGGCGGCTCGGATCCACCGCGCTTTGTCGGCTTCATCCGCGACATCACCGCGCTCACGCGCGCCGTGGATGAACTGCGCCGCGAGCGTGACCGGGTGCAGCGCAACCAGGAATTGCTGCAGCACGCGCAGGAGCTCGCCAATCTCGGCAACTTCGACATCCACGTGCCGCCAATGCCCGACGATTATTGTTCGCCGCAGCTGTTGCGCATCCTGGGTCTCGAACAGCGGCGCAGCGCGGCCTCAATTGCCGACCTGATCCAGGACTCCGTCCACCCGGACGACCGCGAACAGTTCATGCAGGCATGGCGCGAGAACCTCAAGCGCGTTCGGCGCCTCAACATCGAATGCCGGATCCGGCGCCCGGATTCCGCGATCCGGCGGGTTCACATGCTGGCGCAAGCTTCGAGCTCCACGCAGGGTGTGCGACTGATGGGCACGCTGCACGACATCACCGAGCGCAATGAAGCCCTGGAGCAGGTTCGCCTGGCGCAGGAACGGCTTGCACATGTCGCGCGGCTGAGCACGATGGGAGAAATGGCCGCGGGCCTCTCGCACGAAATCAACCAGCCGCTCACGGCGATCGCTACCTACGCGCAGGCCTGCCAGCGGTTGCTGGGATCGGAGGAGACTCCGGTCAGCGCGGAGTTGCGCGAAGCACTGTCGCAGATCGGGAAGCAGGCGCTGCGCGCCGGCGAGGTCATCCGGCGCCTGCGCTCAATGGTCAGGAGCCGCGAGTTTCGCCGTGAAACGATCGATTGCAATGACCTGATCCAGGACCTCGCCGCACTGGCGGTCACCGACGCCCGCGCCGCCGACGTTCGCCTCACTCTTGAGCTCGCCCCAGGACTGCCCCCGGTGACCGGGGACCCGATCCAACTTCAACAGGTGCTGCTCAACCTCGTGCGCAACGCGATCGACGCATTGTCGGACAGCGACCGCGCGCAGCGGGAAATTGTCGTGCAAACCTGCCTGCGTGACGCCGGTGACGTGGAGATTGCCGTCATCGACCGTGGGCCGGGGGTATCAGCGGATGTGGCGCTCAAACTGTTCAGTCCGTTCTTCACGACCAAGGCGCAGGGCACGGGACTCGGTCTGGCGATCAGCAGCACCATCGTGAGGACACACGGCGGTCGATTGGGGTATCGTGAGAATCCGGGGGGCGGGGCCTGCTTCTACTTCACCCTTCCGACCGCTGGAGGGACGACTTGATGACACAGCATCCGGTGACCGTGTTCGTCGTCGATGACGACGAGGCCGTTGGTAGTTCGCTCAAGCTGCTGCTCAAGTCCGTTGGTCTGCCCGCCCAGGTCTTTTCATCGGGACCGGATTTTCTGGGCGCGGTCGATGCAACTCGGGCCGGATGCCTGGTGCTCGACATCCGCATGCCGGGAATGAGCGGCCTCGAAGTGCAACAGCAGCTCAACGAGCGCGGGGTGATGTTACCGATCATCTTTATTACCGGGCACGGCGATGTGCCGATGGCGGTCGAGGCGATGCAGCACGGGGCGATGGATTTCATCCAGAAGCCGTTCCGCGATCAGGATCTGCTCGATCGCATCAACCAGGCGCTCGAAAAGGACCGTGCGGCGCGCGAGCTGCTCGGCAACCGCGAGCGCATCCGCATGCGCATCGCCGAGCTCACGCCCCGCGAGCGCGAGGTTCTGGATCTGGTCACGCGCGGCAAGCCCAACAAGGTCATCGCCGGCGATCTCGCCCTGAGCCAGCGCACGGTCGAAATCCACCGATCGCGCGTGATGGAGAAAATGGGCGCGACTTCACTCGCGCAGCTGGTGCGCATGATCATCGAGGCGAACGCCAACGGTCCCGTCCCGCCCGCCTCCGAGCACTGAGCCCGCGGAATTCACCAACGCCGCGGCGTCCCGGCGGAGACTTGATCGGGTGGGTCTTTCCGAGACCGTCGAAAACAGGACGTTTTCGTCGGAGCCTCCAGGGATGGATTCACGGCGTTCTCGGAAAGACCCACCCGGTCGAGGCTCCGCCCTCTTATTCGAGCGGCGTTGGTACATCTACTTATTGAGCCGCAGCGACCCCATTCATAACGTGGTCGGTGGTTGCGGAGATGGTCATGGCTCATAAGCAGGTGCTGTTCCGGGCGGCGGCGCGCGAGAAGATTCTGCGCGGCGCCACTCAGCTGTCGGATGCCGTGCGGATCACGCTCGGCCCGAAATCCAAGTCGGTCCTGATCCAGAAATCCTGGGGAGCGCCGATCGTCTGCAACGACGGCGTGACGATCGCGAAGGAAATGCAGCTCGAGGACCCCGAGGAGAACCTGGGCGCCCAGATGCTCCGCCAGGCCGCGGAAAAGACTGGTGAGCTGGTGGGTGACGGCACCAGCACTGCGACCGTGCTGGCGCAGGCGATCTTCGCCGAGGGGACACGCAACGTGGCCGCGGGAGCGAGCGCGGTCGATCTCAAGCGCGGGCTCGAGCGCGCCCTGAAGGCGGCCATCAACGCACTGCGCGGGCTGTCGCGGCCGGTGAAGACCCGCCTCGAAAAGGCACAGGTGGCGACGATCTCCGCGCACAATGATTCCACCATCGGCGAGCTGGTCGCCGAGGCCATGGAAAAGGTCGGCGGCGAGGGTGTGATCACGGTCGAGGAGTCGAAGACGACCGAAACCACGCTCGAAGTCGTCGAAGGGCTGCAGTTCGACCGCGGGTACATCTCGCCCTACTTCGTCACCGACGCCGAGGGCATGCAGGCCGTGCTCGAAGACGCCTACGTGCTGATCACCGATCGCAAGATCAACATCCTGAAGGATCTCATCCCGCTGCTCGAACAGATCGCCAAAGCGGCGCGTCCGATCCTGATCATCGCCGAGGAAATCGAGGGCGAGGCGCTGGCGACACTGATTGTCAACCAGATTCGCGGCGTGCTGAAGAGCTGTGCCGTCAAGGCGCCGGGATTCGGCGACCGGCGCAAGGCCATGCTGCAGGACATCGCCGTGCTGACCGGAGGGCAGTTGATCTCCGAGGAGCTCGGGCTGAAACTCGAGGACGTCAAGCTCGGTGAGCTCGGACGAGCGCGGCGCGTCCTCGTCGACAAGGACACCACCACGATCGTGGGGGGTGCGGGAGATCGCAAGCAGATCGACGGTCGCACGCAGCAGATCCGCCGCGAGATCGACAAGGCCACGAGTGACTATGACCGCGAAAAGCTGCAGGAACGCCTGGCGAAGCTGGCCGGCGGCGTCGCCGTGATCCGTGTCGGCGCACCGTCGGAATCCGAGATGAAAGTGAAGAAGGAGGCACTTGATGACGCCATTGCGGCGACCAAGGCCGCCGTGGCCGAGGGCATCGTGCCCGGTGGCGGACTTGCCCTGCTTCGCTGCGTGGACGCGGTTGCCGCGGAGGAGAAGGCCTGCGCGGGCGACGAGCGGACCGGTGCGCAGATTCTCAAGCGTGCCCTCGAAACACCCACTCGGCAGATCGCCGAGAATTCCGCCGTCGACGGTGGGGTCGTCGTCGCCCGCATGCTGGAGGGCAAAGGGAACGTCGGGTTCGACGCCGCCCGCAACGAATACGTCGATCTGCTCACCGCCGGAATCGTCGATCCGACCAAGGTCGTGCGCATCGCCCTGGAGAACGCGGTGTCAGTTGCGAGTATCCTGCTGCTCACGGACGCCACCATGACCGAGAAGCCCGAAAAGCCCGCGGACCGCGGGCGCGAGAATCCCGAGGCCTGAGCCGCAGGAGTCGAATGTTCGCGGTTGATCTGGCTCGGCCGTATGCGTACCCCGCGCTGCTGCTGGCCGCATTCACGGTGATCTTCATCGCGCTGGGGATTGCCCCGCTGTATCGCGAGGACTGGCTACTGGAGAACATGCTGGTCTTCATCGCCGTTCCGCTCCTGATATTCGGTATCCGGCGGCTGAGGCTCAGCAACCTCTCCTATACGCTGCTGTTCCTGTTCTTCGTTCTGCACGAGATCGGCGCTCACTTCACCTACTCGCTCGTGCCCTACGATGCCTGGTTCGAAGGGCTCAGCGGCCGGCCGCTCAATGGGCTGCTCGGCTGGGAGCGCAACCACTATGACCGCGTGATTCACTTTGCCTACGGGC
Organism: Steroidobacteraceae bacterium; assembly: GCA_036515135.1. Lineage (GTDB taxonomy): Bacteria > Pseudomonadota > Gammaproteobacteria > Steroidobacterales > Steroidobacteraceae > DATBVX01. The sequence continues at coordinate 10,137 of DATBVX010000243.1, read as the reverse complement.
TGCTGATACTGCCGGCGGTGGTCGAGCTCATTGCGTACGTCGCCTCGCCCCGGGGAATCTGGCGCTTCATCCTGCCTGTCACTTTCATCTTCTCGCATTCGGTCATCTACGAGATGGTGGAGTGGGGTGCCGCCTGGCGGTTCGGCGGCGACCTTGGGACCGCCTACCTGGGCACGCAGGGCGATGAGTGGGATTCACAGAAGGACATGGCTCTGGCTGCGCTCGGTGCGGTCATCGGCATGTTCCTCGTCAGCATCGTTGGTCCTCCGTCCGCGCGATCCGCACAACTACGTACGGCGCCATGAGCCCGCACGGGGTAGTGTTACCGGGCTGCTTCCCGGCGGGTTCGGACTAGGAGAATGGCCATGACCATCGGCGCGCTGTGCACACACAAGGTCATCACGGTCGATCGCGACATCGACATCGCGGCCGCGGCCAACGTGATGCGCGAGAACCATATCGGCTATCTGATCGTCACCGATGCGAAATCGGGTGGCGGGACACCCATTGGCGTGCTCACGGATCGCGACATCGTGGTCAAGGTCACCGCCAAGGACGTCGACCCTCACAGCCTGACGGTGGGTGACGTCATGACGCCCGAGCCGCTGACCGCCGCAGTGGACGACGGCGTCAGTGAAACGCTGCACCGCATGCGCCGCCTCGGTGTGCGCCGCGTGCCGGTCGTTGGAGCGGGCGGCCAGATCAGCGGCGTGCTCTCGCTGGACGACGTGATCGACCACCTCGTCGCCCAGTTGTCGGACGTCGCGGGCTCGATCAACACCGAGCAGAAATTCGAGCGCGCCCTGCGCACCTGAAGGGCGTGCAGGCCTCGCCACGCGGGGTCGATGCGTGCCGCGGTGAGCCGGATGATGGGATCCCAGGGGCTCAAGCCGGTGGCTGCCAGGTCGACGGCGACAGTGGTGCTGCGGAAAACGGGGAAAGACGCACCGCGTCTGCCGCCCAACCTGGCGGACTACGCTGAGTCGGAGCGCTCGTTCACGTGGGAGCGCGCCTGGCGTGACCTCGGCGTGACACCGGGCGGCCGGCTCAACATCGCTGAAATCGCCGTCGACCGCCATGCCAAAGGTCCGAGGGCGCATTCCACGGCGCTGCGCATCCTCGACCAGGACATGAACGCCACCGAGCTGACCTATGTCGAGCTGGCCGCGCAAACGAACCGCTTCGCGAATGTGCTCGCGAGCCTGCAGGTGGAGCCGCAGGCAGTCGTAGCGACATTTGTCGGCCGGTTGCCAGAGCTGTACGTGACGGCGCTCGGTACGCTCAAGTCTGGTCGAACGTACTGCCCGCTCTTCTCCGCGTTCGGCCCGGAACCCGCCAAGGCCCGGCTCGGTCTCGGCGACGTTCGCGTGCTCATCACCACCGATCTCATCTATCGACGCAAGATTGCGCCGATCCGGGACGATCTGCCCGGGCTTCGCCACGTGCTGGTGATCCGCAGCACGCCGCATGCCGAACTCCCTCAACGGACACTCGATTTTCACGCGCTCATCGACGCACAGAGCGATCGCGCTGAGATGGCTCCGACGACGAGCGAGGACCGTGCGCTGCTGCACTTCACCAGCGGCACCACGGGCATGCCCAAAGGCGTCGAGCACGTTCACGCCGCGGTCATCGCCCAGCAAGTGAGCGCGAATCTGGCGCTCGATCTGCATGATGGCGACATCTACTGGTGCACCGCCGATCCAGGATGGGTGACGGGCACCGCCTACGGGATCATCGGACCGCTGTGTTGCGGGGTGTCGCTGATCGTCGATAGCGAGGAATTCGACGTCGGACGCTGGTACAGCATCCTCGAACGCGAGCGGGTCAGTGTCTGGTACACCGCGCCCACAGCGATCCGCATGTTGATGAAAGCCGGACGCGATCCGCTGGCCGGGCACGATTTTTCGAGCTTGCGGTTTCTCGGCAGCGTCGGCGAGCCGCTCAACCCGGAAGCCGTCGTCTGGGGCCGCGACAGCTTTGGACTCCCCTTTCACGACAATTGGTGGCAGACGGAAACCGGCGCCATCATGATCGCCAACTACGCGAGCATGGACATCCGCCCGGGATCGATGGGCCGTCCATTGCCCGGAGTCGGTGCCGGGATCGTGACGCGGCGTCAGGACGGTTCGGTGGTCGCGCTCGACGAGCCGGACCAGGTCGGCGAGCTTGCACTGCGCCCGGGCTGGCCGTCGATGTTTCGCGGCTATCTCAATGATCCGGCGCGCTACGCTGCCTGCTTCTCCGGCGGCTGGTATCTCACGGGTGATCTCGCGCGACGAGATGCCGACGGCTACTACTGGTTTGTCGGACGCGCGGACGACGTGATCAAGTCCGCCGGTCACCTGATCAGCCCCTTCGAAGTCGAAAGCGCGCTCATGTCGCACCCCGCGGTGGCGCAGGCGGCCGTCATCGGAGTGCCGGATCCGATCGCCTTCCAGGCCGTGAAGGCCTACATCGAGCTCAAACCCGGCGTAGTGGCCGACGATGATTTGTCGCGCAGCTTGCTGGCACACGCGCGCCGCCTGCTCGGTGCTGCCGTTGCGCCGCGCGAGATTGCGATTACCGCCGCGTTGCCGCGCACGCGCAGCGGCAAGATCATGCGACGGCTCCTGCGCGCCCGTGAGCTCGGGCTGCCGGAAGGCGATCTCTCGACACTGGAACCGCAGTCGTGAACTCCGCGCTGTCACAGAATCCGTCGCGCGAGCAGGCATTGCAGCTGTTGGGGGCGATGCTGCGCATCCGGCGCTTCGAGGACCGCTGCGCCGAGCTCTACCAGCAGGAGAAGATTCGCGGATTCCTGCACCTCTACAACGGTCACGAAGCGATAGCGGTCGGCGCCATGCAGGTGCTGACGAGCGAGGATGCCATCGTTTCGACGTATCGCGAGCACGGTCATGCATTGGCGCGCGGTGTGCCGATGGACATTCTCATGGCCGAGCTCTACGGCAAGCGCACCGGAGCGAGCGGTGGCCGGGGCGGCTCGATGCATATCTTTCACAAACCGACCCGGTTCTATGGCGGCAATGCGATCGTCGGCGCCGGTCTCCCGATCGCCGTGGGGCTCGCGCTTGCCGACCAGCTGCAGAAACGCAAGCGCGTGACCGCGTGCTTCTTCGGCGAGGGCGCCGTCGCCGAGGGCAGCTTCCACGAATCCCTGAATCTCGCCGTGCTCTGGCGCCTGCCCGTCCTGTTCCTGTGCGAGAACAATCTCTACGCCATGGGCACCGCGCTCAATCGCTCCGAGTCGCAGACCGACATTCAATTGAAAGCCGCGAGCTATCGAATGGAGTCTCGCGCTGTCGATGGGATGGACGTGTTGACCGTTCTGGACGCGACGCACGAAGCGACGGAGGCGGTTCGCCGCGGTGATGGCCCGCGGTTCCTCGAACTCAGGACATATCGATTCCGGGCGCACTCCTTGTTCGATGCGCAGCTCTACCGCAATCGTGCCGAGGTCGAGGCCTGGCAGGAGCGGGGACCGATCATCTCGTTCACGCGGCGATTCAAGGCGGCGGGACTGCTGACCGAAGCGGACTTCCAGAACCTCGAGCGTGCCGCCGACCGCGAAGTCGACGCAGCAGTTGCGTTCGCCGAGCGCTCTGATTGGGAACCGGTGGAGGATCTGCTGCGGCATGTGTGCGCCGAGCAAACGACCCCATGAACGCGCTTGCTCAAAAGACTCGCCTGACATATCGCGAAGCAGTGCGTGCGGCGCTGCGAGAGTCCCTGCAGAGCGATTCGCGCGTATTCCTGATGGGTGAGGACGTCGGGCGCTACGGCGGATGCTTCGCGGTCAGCAAGGGACTGCTGGCCGAGTTCGGCGATGAGCGCATCCGCGACACGCCATTGTCGGAATGCGCCTTCGTCGGCGCGGGAATTGGTGCGGCGCTCGGCGGGATGCGGCCGATCGTCGAGATCATGACGGTCAATTTCAGCCTGCTGGCACTCGATCAGATCCTCAACAACGCCGCGACCCTGTGTCACATGTCGGGCGGCCAGTTCAATGTGCCGCTCGTCATCCGCATGGCCACCGGAGCCGGCCGCCAGCTCGCGGCCCAGCATTCGCACAGCCTCGAGGGCTGGTATGCGCATATCCCGGGACTGCGCGTGATCACTCCGGCGACGATCGACGACGCGCGCCGCATGCTGAGCGCGGCGCTCGCGTGCCCGGATCCCGTGCTCATGTTCGAGCACATCGCACTCTACAACCTCGAGGGTGAGCTTTCTCCCGATGACGCGGCGGTGGATCTTGATCACGCCGCCATCCGGCGCAGCGGGCGCGACGTCTCGCTGCTCACTTACGGCGCCGGACTCCACCGCTCGATGGAGGCTGCGCGGCAACTTGCTGACGAGGGCATCGAGGTGGAAGTCGTGGACTTGAGGACGCTGCGGCCGCTGGATGAGGCGACGATCGTCGCCTCCGTTGCGCGCACGCGCCGCGCGGTGATCGTGGACGAGGGTTGGCGCAGCGGCAGCATCTCGGCGGAGATCTCGGCGCGGATCATGGAGCGAGCCTTCTACGAACTGGACGCGCCGGTGATGCGGGTCTGCACCGCTGAAGTGCCGATTCCGTACCCCCGGCATCTCGAGGAAGCCGCGCTGCCGCAGCCGGCGCGAATTACCACAGCGGTACACGAGGTGCTCGGCCGTGAGCGTTGAATTTCGCATGCCGTCGCTAGGCGCGGACATGCTCGAGGGCACGCTCCTCGAGTGGCGCATCGCTCCCGGAAAGCGCGTAAAGCGCGGTGACATCGTCGCGCTCATCGACACCGAGAAAGGCGTCATCGACGTGGAGGCCTTTCACGACGGCGTCACCGAAAAGCTGCTGGTCGAGCCCGGCAGCCGCGTGCCGGTGGGCACGGTACTGGCGCTCTTTTCCGGTACGGCCCCCGAATCCGGCGTCGCCGCCACGGCTCAGCCAGCTCCGGCGCCGACCGAACGTGAGGTACCTGCGGCGCATCGCATGAAGGTTTCGCCCGCTGCGCGCGCACGTGCTCACGCGCTCGGCATCGCGCTCGAGACGCTGACCGGTACGGGAACCAGCGGTGCGATTGCGATCGAGGACGTCGAGAGAGCCGCGCGGGCAGCACCTGAATCCACGACTGCCAAGGCCGCGATGCGTCATGCCATCGGCGCGGCAATGGCTCGCGCCAAACGCGAGATACCGCATTACTACCTCGCCATGACGGTCGACTTCACGCCCGCACGCACCTGGCTCGAGCAATTCAATGCGAAACGGACTGTCGAGGAGCGGTTGCTGTACCCGGTGCTGCTGGTCAAGGCCGTTGCGCGCGCGGCTCGCGAGATCCCGGGGTTCAACGGCTATTTCCGCGGTCAGCGCTTCGAACCCGCCACGGATGTCAATGTCGGCGTCGCAATCTCGCAACGTGGTGGTGGGCTGGTTGCGCCAGCAGTGCTGACCGCCGCAGACAAGGATCTTGCGACCCTGATGCGCGAACTGAACGAGCTGGTTGCACGCGCGCGCACGGGGCACTTACGAAGCTCCGAGCTCGCGCTACCGACGATCACCCTGACGAGTCTCGGTGAGGAAGGCGTGGATAGCGTCCAACCGATCATCTTTCCGGACCAGGTCGCAATCGTCGGTGCGGCGGGATTGGTCGAGCGACCTTGGGTCGTTGATGGACGCATCGAGCCGCGCACCGTGATGACGCTGACGCTCGCTGCGGATCATCGGGTCAGCGATGGACGCGCTGGCGCCCGATTCCTCAAGCGTATCGCCGCGCTTGCTTCGTCACCCGGTGACCTATGAGTGACCCGCTGACCGACCGCGTGTTGAAGGTGCTCGTGAGCGTCGCACCGGACGTCGATCCACGTGCGGTGGCGATCGACGCCAATCTGCGCGATCAGTTCGATTTCGATTCCATGGACACGCTGCACTTCGCGGTCGGCCTCAAGCGTGAGCTCGGGGTCGACATTCCCGATGCCGATTTCCGCGAGCTTGCCAGCATCGCGCGCTGCGTCAGATACCTGCAGCAGCGGCTGGCGACGACTGGGTGATCCTGCACATGGCGCGCAATGACTCGAACGCGTCGTTTGACATCCGCGAGCTGTTGACCCCGGCGGCATTTCCGCACGCAGTCACGCGGCTGCACCTCGTCGAGACGCACATTTCCTGGATCGTGCTTACAGGACATTACGCCTACAAGATCAAGAAGCCGGTGCGTTTCGATTTCATCGACGCCTCGACGCTCGAGCGGCGCCGGGAACTGTGCCAGGAGGAACTGCGTCTCAATCAGCGATTCGCCCCGGATCTCTATGTCGACGTGCGTACTATCACGCGCGAACACGGGCAACTGAAAGTCGCCGTCGACGGTCCGGCGGTGGAGTACGCGGTTCGCATGCACCAGTTCGAGCCGTCCCAGGAACTGTCGAGCCGACTGGCGCAAGGCACTGTCACTCCCAATGACATGACATCGCTCGCGACCGCGCTGGCTGACTTTCATCGCGGCGCCGCCATTGCCGGCGCCAACAGCCCGTACGGGACGCTCGAAGCCGCGACCGCCCAGATTCGCGACAACCAGGCAGTGCTCACCGAGCACGTTCATGGCGCGCAGGAGAAGGCGGCCGTAATGAGGCTGGGCGAGTGGCTCGACACCTCCCTGCGCGAGCTGGGATCCGTCATCGAGCAGCGCAAGCGCATCGGCGCCATTCGCGAATGTCATGGCGATCTGCATGCGCGCAACATCGTGCGCTGGCGCCAACAATGGATGCCCTTCGACTGCATCGAGTTCAACCCGGACCTGCGCTGGATTGACGTCATGAGCGATGTCGCTTTCCTCTTCATGGACCTCGCCGCGCACGACCGCCACGACCTGGCGTACGCGTTCCTCAGCCGCTATCTCGAGGAATCAGGTGACTACGGGGGCCTGCGAGTGTTACCCCTGTATGCCGTATATCGCGCACTCGTGCGCGCGAAGATAGATGCCATTGGCGCGCAGACCCTGTCGTCGGAATCTGCGCAGGCGATGCTTACGCGGGGTATCGAACGCCTCAGGCTCGCATCGGAACTCACGCAGCAACGCCGGCCGGTGCTCATCATCACGCATGGTGTCACGGCATGCGGAAAATCCTGGCTCAGCGAGCGACTCATCACCGCGGTTCACGCCGTGCGGGTACGCTCAGATCTCGAGCGCAAACGGCTCGCCGGGCTGGCACCCCTCGCGCACAGCGATTCCGGTGTAGGCGAGAAGCTGTATGTAGCGGATGCAACCGATCGCACCTATACTCGACTCAGGGAGTGCGCCGAGTCAGCGCTCGCGGCCGGGCTCAACGTGATCGTCGATGCGACGTTTCTGCGCGCGTCGCAGCGCGAATCATTCCGCGAGCTGGCACTCGAGCTGCGCTGCCAGTTCGTGATCCTGTCCTGTCACGCGAGCCGCGCCACCCTGCATGCCCGCCTCGACACGCGAACCCGGATCGGTCTCGACCCGTCCGAGGCGACCGTGGCCGTGCTCGAGCATCAGCTCGCCACCCAGGATCCGCTCACCCCCGAGGAGCAGGCGCACGTGCTCCTGATCGACACCAACTGGCTCACCTCTGCGGACGCGGGCATCGAGTCCGTAAGAACCCGGGTCGCAGCTGCCACGTAGCCCACAAACCCATCATCGCCCTGGCACACCCGTCCGGCGATTTCGGAATTGCAGTCGTTTTGGGTGGGGTGTTAGCCTTGTTGCCCTCCCGTCGACGCACAGAATTGGTCAATCATGGACGTGTTGCGCCCCCAGTCGCGTGCCTCCCTCGTCGAGAACCTGGTCGAGTTCGCCCCGGACGCCCTGCTAGTCGTAGACTCCGCCGGCCGGATCGTGCTTGCCAATCGCACGGCGGAGACGCTCTTTGGATATGGGCGTGACGAGCTGCTGAATACCGAGATCGAGCAGCTGATCCCCGAGCGTTTCAGGGCCGTGCACACCGGGCATCGGCTCGAGTATGCGGAACGGCCTCGCACGCGCGAAATGGGCGCTGCGGTGACCAACCTCGTCGCCCTCCGGCGCGATGGCAGGGATTTCCCCGTCGAAATCCGCCTGTCACCAATCGATGTCAGCGAAGAGCGATTATTTGCCGTTGCCGTCCGCGATGTCACCGACCGGCGGCACGCCGCGGAAGCGCTGCGCGCCGCACAGAATGAAGCCGTCCGGGCGAATGCGGCCAAGAGCCGTTTTCTCGCCACTGCGAGTCACGATCTGCGCCAGCCGGTCCAGACGCTCAGGCTCCTGAATGCTTCGCTGCCGAGACAGATCGCGGATCCACAGGCGCGGCAGATCCTGGCACGTGAGCGAGATGCACTCGATGCCATGGCGCGCCTGCTCAATGCGCTGCTCGACATCAGCAAGCTCGACTCGGGCAGCGTCCTGCCGGAGATCGAGGTTGTGGGCCTCGCGGAGCTGTTCGACGCGCTGCGCGAGCAACATGAGCCCGCAGCGGCTGCGCGCGGCCTGGAGCTCACCGTGGCCGCCGCGCCCCATCACATCAGAACCGACCACACGCTGTTTCGCCAACTGCTGGACAACCTGATCAGCAATGCTATCAAGTACACCGACGCCGGCAGCGTGCGGCTCGATTGCGTCGCGGATGGCGATGGCATCAGTATCATCGTGGCCGACACCGGTGTTGGGCTTGCGTCCGATCACCTCGAACTGGTCTTCGATGAGTTTTTTCAGGTGGACCGCAAGAGCGGGCGCCACGGCGTCGGTCTGGGCCTCGCAATCGTCAAGCGCATCGCAGCGTTGCTCGGTCTTAAGCTCGACGTGAAGTCAGAACTGAATCGCGGCTCGCAATTCTATGTGCGCGTGCCGACGGCACTGATTGCGAGTGACGCTGTGGCGCAGCCCAGCGCCGCCAGGACCCCGGAGAGCAGCCAGGCTGCGAGCAGCGCGCTCATCCTGCTCGTGGAAGATGACGATGCGGTCCGCAGCGCCACCGAGCTCTTCCTAAAGACAATGGGTCACCAGACGATTGCGGTGAGCAGTATCGCGGAGGTCGATGAGATCATACGCGGCGGCGACAAGCGGCCGGACCTGATCATCAGCGATTATCACCTCGGCCGCACCGAAACGGGACTCGACGTCGTGATCCACGTGCGTGCGCAGACCGGCCGATTGATACCGGCGCTGCTCGTGAGCGGGGACACCTCCGCGGCCATGCGCCAGCTCGAGGATATTCCGTCGTGTCAGGTCTTAAGCAAGCCCGTCGATATCGATGAGCTGACACGCGCACTTTCCGATCTGCTTCCCCAAAGAACCGCCTGAGGAGCATTTCTGGCCGCGCGGGAGGAGTGAGCGTCACGCCTATTCGCGCGGTACTTCTGTTCGCTTCCCAACGCCGCTGCGAAGCTCTTCCAGCCAGACATCGGCATGCGCATCGCTGGGCGCGCGCCAGTCAGCGCGCGGCGACAGGGAACCGCCGCTGCCCACCTTGGGCGAGTTTGGAAGCGCCGAGCGCTTGAACTGGCTCGACTCGAAGAATCGCTTAAGGAAGACCTCGAGCCATCGCACGATCGACTTCAGGTCGTACGCACGCCGTTGGTCGGCTGCGACCGTCTCCGGCCAATGCCCCGCGTTCCGGTCCGACCAGGCATGACACGCCATGAAGGCGACTTTGCTCGGCCGGAATCCGAACCGACTGATGTAGTACAAATTGAAATCCTGCAATTCGTAAGGGCCGACCGTCTGTTCCGCCGTCTGATCCGGCGTCAGCTCCGGCGAGATCGGGGTCCCGGCGATGTCCTCCAGGATGGCGCGGGTCGATGCGTCGAACTGCCCGGTTCGCGCAACCCATCTGATCAGATGCTGAATGAGTGATTTCGGCACCGAAGCGTTGACGTGGTAATGGGCCATGTGATCACCGATCCCGTAGGTCGTATAACCAAGAGCGAGCTCGGAGAGATCTGCGGTGCCGACCACCAGCCCACGCGCGTGGTTTGCCAGCCGGAACAGGCAGGAGGCACGCTCGCCGGCTTGCACGTTTTCAAACGTGGTGTCGTACGCCGCTTCTCCGCGCGCATACGGGTGATGCAATTCCTCCAGCATCCTGAGCGCGGCCGGCCGGATGTCGATCTCGCGCGCCGAAACGCCGAGGGCCGTCATCAATCGTCTGGCGTTGCCGTACGTCCGCTCG
>DATBVX010000242.1:0-3040 GCA_036515135.1 Steroidobacteraceae bacterium | reverse complement strand
GCTTCGCTGCTCGCGGGCGGCGGCTGGGGCACGTCGACGGGCGAACTCTGGCGGTAGCCGTAGTAGCCCAGCACGGCGATCGCCGCGAGAACTGCCGCGCCGGCCATCACTCGAGGCCTGCGAGGCAAGGGCATGGGAGCCTCGGCGGCGCGCGGCACAGGCTCGGCCTCGCCCTTCCCGCGCCCCCCAAGCGGCCCGTTGCACTGGTAGCAGGTGGTGGCCGCAACATCGCTCACCGCCCCGCAGCGCGGGCAAGGCAGCAGGTGCAATGCGCCGCCGCAGGCGTTGCAGAACTTCGCATCTGCCGGATTGGCCTGTTCGCAGAATGGGCAGGTATTTGGAGACATGGACGCGTCTGCAGGCCGATCGGGTGAGGGACGCCGATGACAAGTATTGTAGGGCGGGCGGGACACGGGAGATACAGGACGGGGTACGTGAAACGAACGTGGATCCGACCCGGCGGCGATTTCGCGTGTCACCAGGAGTCGATAGGCACCGTGAATCCAGTGACACAGCTAGGGAAGCTCTGAACAAGTCCTCGCGAATCGTGTCTGATGCATAAGCGCATCGGCGCGATAAGCGGGGAGAACAAGATGAAACAAACGACGTTTGCATCGGCGGTTTGGAGCGCGAAGGGCAAGACGACGCGGCGTGAGCGGTTCCTGGCCGAGATGAACGCGGTGATTCCGGGGGCAATGTTGGTGGCGGTGGTTGAGCCGCACTACCCGAAGGCTGGCAACGGTCGGCGCCCGATGCCCCTTGAGCAGATGCTGCGGGTGTACTTCATGCAGCAGTGGTTCAACCTCTCGGACCCGCAGGCCGAGGACGCGCTCTACGATATCGAGCCGATGCGCCGCTTCGCAGGTGTCGAGCTTGCCGAGGACGCGGTGCCCGATGAGACGACGATTCTTCGGTTCCGCCACCTGTTGGAGGAGCACAAGCTCACCGAGGCGATCTTCGCCGAGGTGAGGGATCTGCTGGAGAAGCGGGGGTTGCTGTTGAAGTCCGGCACGATCGTGGACGCGACGATCATCAATGCGCCCAGCTCGACGAAGAACGCCGAGAAGGAACGCGATCCCGAGATGCATCAGACCAAAAAGAACAAGCAGTGGTACTTCGGCATGAAGGTGCACGTGGGAGCGAGCAAGCGCGGGCTGGTACACAGCGTCGCGACGGGCCCGGCGAACGAGGCCGACTTCACGCGGCTTGACGATCTGCTGCACGGCGAGGAAACGGAACTCTACGGCGATCAGGCCTACTGGAGCGAGGATCACCGGCAACAGTGCAAGCACGCGGGCATCCGCTACCGGGTGAATCGCCGAGCGAAACCCGGCCGCAAACTCACCAAGCACGAGAAGTCGATCAATCGTAGCCGCTCGCGTTCGCGCGCCTTCGGAGAGTTTCCGTTCCACGTGGTCAAGCGGCTGTGGGGCTTCGCGAAGGTGCGCTACCGTGGGGTCTACAAGAATACGGTTCGCGCGCTGACGATGTTCGCGCTGGCGAACCTCTACCTCGTGCGACAACGATTGTTGCCGCCAGGGGCAAGCTGCGCCCTGTGAACGTGAAAATGCAGCAATCGAGCATCGAGACGACGCAAAACCCGCCCATCGGGCGCCCTTCGGCGTCACTTCAACACTAAAACCGCGCATGATCGACCTCGTTCGCATCAGTTCGGTCACTTGCGCAGAGCTTCCCTAGGGAGCTGCAGCCACGGCCGGAGGAGCCGCTGGAGCGGCACTGACAATTCTTTTCACTAAATACAAAAGTACCGGCAGCGTCGCGTCACTCAGCGCTCGTCTTCGTCCACGTCGCTCGTTCGCCACCGAGTGCGACGCGCGCAGCAGATGCTCGAAGGCCGGATTGCTTGCCGGTAACACGGGCTTTGTATAGATTCAGGCAGTGCATGCATGCTACTTTGGGTCGCCTGACCGCCGCCTGTTCGGCATATTCGAGGAGCCGGAAGACGGTGCTGCCAGAGAGGCCGGCGTCGTCCTCTGCTATCCGTATGGCGCCGACTACGCTACTGCTTTTCGGACGTTCCGAATCCTGGCGACGCGGCTGGCCAAGGCCGGATTCCACGTCCTCCGGTTCGACTATCTGGGTACGGGGGACTCGTCGGGCGATGCGGACGTCGCGTCGATCGAGCAATGGATCACGGACGTCGGCACCGCCGTCCGCGAGTTGCGCGATTCGCGCGGGCTTCGCGACGTTTCGCTTGTCGGCCTTCGCTTGGGGGCCACGCTGGCTGCGCTGGCAGCGGCACGAACCAAGGATGTGGAACGCGTCGTGCTTTGGGAGCCAGTCGTTGACGGGCAGGAGTACTTGGCCGCGCTGCAGGCGCTGCACCGCGAGTGGCTTCAAGAAGCGCTGCGCGACGGTCGGAATGCACAGCATTTGGAAGACGACCTGCTGGGCTACCAGCTCACCGAGCGGCTGCGTCGCGACTTCGTGGACCTACGCTTGCAGTCGCTGGCAGGAGCGCCGGCGCCGTCGCTGTACTTGATGAGCAAGGGCTCTTCGGACGAGTACGATTGCTTGGTCGCGATGCTCCGTCAGCAGGGAGCCCGCGTCGACGCAGACCGCGTTGAGGGTCCGGAAATCTGGTCCAGAACTCCGTCGATGGATGAGTCGTCGGTGCCGACGGGCGCATTGCGGTCGATCGTGACCTGGCTCACCAGTGCTTCGGGATGAAGGAGCACGCGGTGGTCTTCGCTGCGCAGTCGCTGGTCGGCGTGCTCACGGACGCCAGTATCGACGCTTCCTTGCGCCAACCGGCTGTGGTGTTCCTCAATGCCGGCGTTCTGCACCGCGTGGGTCCCAACCGCGTGTACGTACGCATCGCGCGGGAGCTCGCGGCACGCGGTTTCACTTCGCTGCGATTCGATCGCTCGGGAATCGGTGACAGTCTTTCGCGGAGAGATGGCCTGTCGCTGCGCACCGCCGCGTTGGGCGACGTTCGTGACGCGCTGGACTTCATGGCCAGGGAATGGGGCGCCTCCTCCTTCGTTCTGGTGGGTCTGTGCTCCGGTGCGGATCTCGC
>DATBVX010000241.1:0-4975 GCA_036515135.1 Steroidobacteraceae bacterium | reverse complement strand
ATGCATTCGAGGTGGATGTGGTCGAGCCGTTGACGCTCGCGGGTGAGCGCGTGAGCTCGAGCGCGGTGCGCGAAGCACTCGCGACCGGAGATCTCGAACACGCGGCGCGGTTGCTCGGGCGCCGGTATTCAATGCACGGGCGTGTGATGGAGGGCGATCACTTGGGGCAGAGGCTGGGTTTTCCGACGGCGAATATCCGGCTGCACCGGCGCGTGGCGCCGCTTGGCGGCATTTTCGCGGTGCGTGTGCTTGGCGTCGGCGATCAACCGTTGCCGGGCGTCGCAAGTCTCGGCACGCGACCGACGGTGAACGGCACCGAGCCGCTGCTCGAGGCGCATGTGTTCGATTTTCATGGTGACCTGTACCGTCGGCACCTCGAAATTGAGTTCGTCGCCAAGCTGCGCGAAGAGCGCAAGTTTGCCAGCCTCGAAGCGATGGTGATGGAGATGCATGAGGATGCGAGAAGAGCGAGAGAAGTGTTGAGAGTTGTCAGTTGACGGCTGACAGTTGAAAGCCACAGAACGATCGCAACGAGTCTTGACCGCCGACCGCCAACTGCCAACCCAAAAGTTTTTCTGTGACTGACTACAAACACACCATCAATCTTCCCCGGACCGATTTCCCCATGAAGGCGGACCTCGCACGTCGTGAGCCCGCGCAACTTGAGTGGTGGAATGAAAGGGACATCTACGGAAAGTTGCGCAAGCTGGCGAGGGGGCGGCCGCGATTCGTGCTCGAGGACGGTCCGCCGTATGCGAACGGCGCGATTCACATCGGCCACGTCGTCAACAAGGTGCTCAAGGACATCGTGGTCAAGTCGCGCACTCTTGACGGCTACGACGCGCCCTACGTGCCGGGCTGGGACTGCCACGGGCTGCCGATCGAGCACCAGATCGAGAAGAAATATGGCCGCGTCGGACAGAAGCTCGACGCGAAGGCCTTTCGCGCGGCCTGCCGCAAGTTCGCCGGGGAACAGGTCGACGCGCAGCGCGCCGACTTTCGACGCCTCGGCGTCATGGGCGACTGGGAGCATCCGTATCTCACGATGCAGCCGCGCTACGAGGCCGAGCAACTGCGCGCTTTCGCCGAGATCATCCGCAACGGCCACGTCTACAAGGGATTCAAACCGGTCTACTGGTGCCTCGACTGTCGCTCGTCGCTGGCCGAGGCGGAAGTCGAGTACGAAGAGCGCACCGATCCCAGTATCGACGTGCGCTTCCGCGCGAATGGCCACGAGGAGTGGGCGAGACGGCTCGACTGGTCCGAGCGTGAATTCAATCGGGCGCCGCTATACGCGGTGATCTGGACCACGACGCCGTGGACGTTGCCGGCAAACCGCGCCATCGCCTTGCATCCCGAATTCGAGTATTCGGTCATTGAGCATGGAGAGGGGGCGAAGAAGGAGCGCCTGTTGCTCGCGACAGATCTCGCCGCGTCGGTCCTCAAGCGGGCCGGTATCAGCGAATGGCAGACCGTTCGTGCGATGAAGGGCGCCGCTCTCGAGGGCCTGCGCGTGAGTCACCCGTTCAATACCGGCGATGCCGCGACCGTGCCGATCGTGTTGGCGGAGCACGTGACGCTCGATGCCGGAACGGGTCTCGTGCACACGGCGCCGGGACACGGCCACGAGGACTATGCTGTCGGCGTGAAGTACGGCCTCGAGATCGAGAATCCGGTCGGACCCGATGGCCGGTTCCTGCCAGGCGTCGCGCACTTTGCCGGTCAGAATGTGTTCGAGGCGAACGCGCACATCGCCGAGCTGCTGCACCAACGCGGCGCTCTGCTGCATACCGAGACACTGCCCCACAGTTATCCGCACTGTTGGCGTCACAAGACACCTGTGATCTTTCGCGCCACGCCACAATGGTTCATCAGCATGGACCAGGCGGGATTGCGGGAAACGGCGCTGGCGGAGATCCGCAAGGTGAGCTGGACTCCGGAGTGGGGCGAGCAGCGCATCACCAGCATGATCGAGAACCGCCCGGATTGGTGCATCTCGCGCCAGCGCACCTGGGGCGTGCCGCTCTCGCTCTTCGTGCATCGCGAAACGGGGGAGTTTCACCCGCGGACGCCACAGTTGCTCGAACAGGTCGCCAAACGCGTGGGGCAGCACGGCATCGATGCCTGGTTCGATCTCGATGCGCGCGAGCTTCTGGGCCCTGAGGCGGAAAACTACGAGAAGTCACCCGATGTGATGGACGTGTGGGTCGATTCAGGTCTGTCGCACTATTGCGTCGAGCGCATGCGGCCGGAGCTTGCGGCGCCGGTCGAGCTATATCTCGAGGGTTCCGATCAGCATCGCGGCTGGTTTCACAGCTCGCTGCTCACCTCGGTGGCGCTGTTCAAGCGTGCGCCGTACCGCGGCGTGCTGACGCACGGCTTCACGGTCGACGAGAAGGGCCGCAAGATGTCGAAGTCATTGGGCAACGTGGTCGCGCCGCAGAAGGTCGTGAACAACCTCGGCGCGGATGTCTTAAGACTCTGGGTCGCGGCCACCGACTACGCGAACGAAATGAGCGTCTCGGACGAGATCCTGAAGCGCATGTCGGATTCCTACCGCCGCATGCGCAACACCGTGCGTTTCCTGCTCGGCAACCTGAGCGACTTCGACCCGCATCACGACGCGGTGCCCTTGGGCGAACTGGTGGCGCTCGATCGCTGGGCGCTCGGCCGGACACTTGAGCTTCAGGACGAGGTGGTCCGTGCCTACCGCGACTACCAGTTTCACCTCATCTATCAGAAGGTCCACAACTTCTGCGTCGTCGATCTGGGCGGTTTGTACCTGGATATCCTCAAGGACCGCCTGTACACGCTGCCCGCAGCCAATCGCTCACGCCGCTCGGCGCAGACCGCGTTGCTGTGGATCGCGGAGGCGATGGTGCATTGGCTGGCGCCCATCCTGAGCTTCACCGCCGAGGAGATCTGGCACGCTCTGCCGGGCAAGCGGCCGGAATCGGTGTTCCTGTCGTCGTGGGCGCGGTTACCGGAGATCGCGCGTGACTCCCGGCACATCGACTGGGATGCGCTCATCGCATTGCGCAGTGATGTGACGCGTGAGCTCGAGCGATTGCGCGAACAGGGTGCAATCGGTGCGCCGCTGGACGCGGAAGTGGACGTGTACTGCACGCGCGCGAACCTGGAGCGGTTCAGCACGCTGGGCGAGGAGCTCAGATTCCTGTTCATCACGTCCGCGGCGCGCGTCCACTCGACCACCGCGCCGCCGGACGGCCTCGTGGCGGCCGAAAATGCCGCGGAATCCGGCGTGTGGATCCGCGTCCGGCCCTCCGATGATCCGAAATGCGTGAGGTGCTGGCACCATAGACCGGATGTGGGATCCAATACGCGGCATCCCGAGCTGTGCGGCCGGTGCGTGACCAACGTCGACGGTCCCGGTGAGACGAGGAGCTTTGCGTGAGTGATGTCGTGACACCTTCGGGAGCAAGACCATGGCGCCTGAAGCTCGGCGCGCTGCGCTGGGCACCGTTGGGGCTCCTCGTCATCCTGCTCGATCAGACCACCAAGGCAGTGATCGAATCGCGTTTCGAGCTTTTCGACGTCAAGAGCGTCCTCCCGTTTCTCGAGCTGACCCTGCTCTACAACACGGGCGCGGCCTTCAGCTTCCTTGCCGGCGCGTCCGGATGGCAGCGCTGGTTCTTCATCGTGCTGGGAACCGCGGTCAGCCTCGGCATACTCCTGTGGATGAGGCAGCTGGAGGCGCGGCGTCACGCGCTGCTGGCTGCGGGGCTTGCGCTGATTTTCGGCGGCGCGCTCGGCAACGTCATCGATCGCATCTGGCACGGACACGTGATCGACTTCATCCACTTTCACTGGAGGCAGTGGGAGTTTCCGGCGTTCAACCTGGCCGACACCGCGATCACGATCGGCGCGGCGCTGCTGATAATCGACGCGATCGTTGAGCGCGGCAGGGTAAAGGCAAGTTGACGGTTGACAGTGAACAGTTGACAGTGAACGCGTAGAAAGAGCCATTGCCTATGCGTCCGGAGAACGTCCCATCCCTGTCTCCTGCTCTTCACCGTCAACCGTCAACCGTCAACTCTCAACTGCCAACTTTCATGCGTATCCTGCTCGCCAATCCCCGCGGATTCTGCGCCGGTGTCGATCGCGCAATCGACATCGTTGAACGTGCGCTGGCGCTCTTCGGCGCACCGATCTATGTGCGCCACGAGGTGGTTCACAACCGCCATGTGGTCGAGAGACTGCGTAGCCTCGGTGCCGTGTTCGTCGAAGAACTGGAGGAGGTGCCGGATGATGCGACGGTGATCTTCAGCGCGCACGGTGTTTCACGTGCGGTGCAGGAGGAGGCCGCGCGGCGGCAGCTCAATGTCTTCGATGCGACCTGCCCGCTCGTCACCAAGGTGCACATGGAGGTCACCCGGTATGCGCGCGATGGGCGTGAGGTGGTGCTGATCGGGCACGCGGGGCATCCGGAAGTCGAGGGCACGATGGGCCAGTTCGATACTTCGCGTGGCGGACGCATTTTCCTCGTGGAAACGCCGGCCGATGTCGCGCGCCTCGACATCAGGGATCCGGCGCGGCTCGCTTTCGTCACGCAGACGACTCTATCGGTGGACGATACGTCGCGGGTAGTGGACGCATTGCGTGCACAGTTCCCACAGATGAGCGGGCCGCGCAAAGAGGACATCTGCTACGCGACGCAAAACCGGCAGGATGCGGTCAAGAAGCTGCTTGCGGAATGCGACGTGCTGATCGTGGTGGGATCGCCAGCGAGCTCCAACTCCAACCGTCTGCGTGAAATCGCCGAAAAAAGGCAAATCCCGGGGTATCTGGTCGATGGTGCCGAGGATCTGCGCCGTGAATGGTTTGACAGCAAACGCGCAGTGGGAGTGACGGCGGGTGCTTCTGCGCCGGAGATCCTGGTGCAACGGGTGATCGCGCGGCTGCAGGAGTGGGGTGGTGGTGCGGTCGTCGAGTCTCAGGGGCGAGCGGAGAACGT
>DATBVX010000240.1:0-5469 GCA_036515135.1 Steroidobacteraceae bacterium | reverse complement strand
TATGGAAGGGCCATCGCTTAACGGATAAAAGGTACTCCGGGGATAACAGGCTTATTCCTCCCAAGAGTCCACATCGACGGAGGAGTTTGGCACCTCGATGTCGGCTCATCACATCCTGGGGCTGTAGCAGGTCCCAAGGGTATGGCTGTTCGCCATTTAAAGTGGTACGCGAGCTGGGTTCAGAACGTCGTGAGACAGTTCGGTCCCTATCTGCCGTAGGCGTTGGAGAATTGAGGGTGAGCTGCTCCTAGTACGAGAGGACCGGAGTGGACGTACCTCTGGTGTTCCGGTTGTCACGCCAGTGGCACTGCCGGGTAGCTATGTACGGACGGGATAACCGCTGAAAGCATCTAAGCGGGAAGCCCCCCCCAAGATTAGTTCTCCCCGGGGACTCGATCCCCCTGAAGGGCCGTCGCAGACTACGACGTTGATAGGCTGGATGTGTACGCGCAGCAATGCGTTGAGCTAACCAGTACTAATTGCCCGTGAGGCTTGACCATATAACACCCAAGCAGTTGGGTGAGTTGACCGCGAATGCGGACATCCGATTGGATCGTCAATTGAGCAAGTGAACCAGATTGGAGATGCTGCACCGGAGCCGGGCTCAAATCCGGCACCGGTGCAGGATCTCAAACAGCTTGCCTGGCGGATATAGCGAGCGGGAACCACCCGATCCCATTCCGAACTCGGAAGTGAAAACGCTCTGCGCCGATGATAGTGTGGCCGCAAGCCATGCCAAAGTAGGTCACTGCCAGGCTCTCAACCGAAAACCCCTGAAGTCGAAAGGCTTCAGGGGTTTTTCTTTTTCCACGCGCGACGGCGCGGAAGGATCTCCGGATGAACGGCATCTGCTGGCGCGCTCTCTGCGCCTCCCTGATCACCGTGATGGCCGTGCCAGCATTCGCGCAGGAGCTCGCGCCTTCCGCAGGTGACTCAGCGGATACATTGCGTCCCAAGGTCTGCCTGGTGCTGAGCGGCGGCGGCGCGCGCGGCGTAGCGCATGTCGGTGTGCTCAGAGTACTCGAGGCGCTGCGTGTTCCCGTCGACTGCATTGTCGGAACGAGCATGGGAGCCATTATCGGCGGCGCCTATGCGCACGGTGTGACGCCGGAAGAACTCGAGCGGCGGATTCGCGAGGCGGACTGGGACAGCGTCCTGCTCGATCAACCGGCGCGTCCACGGCTCTCCGTCCGCGACAAGGAGCTCGATCGCAATCAGCTCGGGGGTGCCGAATTCGGTCTGCACGAAGGCGAAGTGCGGTTGCGCGCCGGCGCGATCATTGGACAACAGCTTGATGTCTTTCTGCAGAGGCTGGTTGGCCCCAACGAACCATTCAGGAGTTTCGATGCGCTGCCGATTCCGTTTCGCGCGTTGGCCACGAACATCGAGACCGGCAGACTGGTAGTCATCGACAGCGGCAGCCTGCCTGCGGCCATGCGGGCGAGCATGTCGGTGCCGGGAGTATTTGCGCCATCGGAGCTGAACGGCGCACTGCTTGCGGACGGCGGGTTGGTGCGCAATCTCGGTGTGGACATCGCGCGGCGCTTCGATGCCGATGTGCTCATCGCCGTGAATCTCGGGACGGGCCTCATGAAGCGCGAGGAGTTGCGTTCGCTGATCGGCGTAGGCTCGCAGATGGTCAACATCCTCACGGAGCAGAACGTCCAGGTCTCGCTCGGACAGCTCAAGCCGCAGGACATTCTCATCCTGCCGGAGCTAGGCGATTTCAGCTCCGCGGACTTTGCGGACTCGCCCAAGACCATTCTGATCGGGGAGCTTGCGGCACGCACTGCAGCCGGCCGGCTGGCAGCGTTGAGCGTCTCCGACAGCCAGTTCCGTGAGTACCTGGTGCGGTTGCGCCCACAACGCGAGCAGCCGCACGTCGATGTTGTTCGTCTCGACACGGCAAGCCTGAAGCATGCCAATCCCCGAGTCGTCGAAGCGACCTATCGCGAGGCGACCAGTGGCGATCGCAGCGAGGAAGCCATCGTGCGCGGCCTCGACGCGCTCCTGGTGACGGATGATTTTCAGCAGGTACACGTTCGCGTCGATCGCGAGGAGAACGAGCGAATTCTCACGGTGGATCCGCGCGAGAAGAGCTGGGGCCCGAACTATCTGCGGTTCGGACTCGGTCTCTCGACCGACTTCGACGGCGAGAGCGCCTTCACTCTGCTCGGCGATCACCGCATGACCTGGCTCAACTCCCGCGGTCTCGAGTGGCGCAACCGAATTGCACTCGGGGATCTGACCGGGCTTGCGAGCGAGCTGTATCAACCTCTTGATCTGGCGCGCAAGTGGTTCGTCGCGCCTCGCGCCGACGCCCTGCAACAACTGGAATCGATTTTCGTGGCCGAGGACGCGGTCTCCGAGTACCGTAATCGGCGCGCGCAGATCGGCCTGGATCTGGGGCGGCGTATCGGATCGCTGGGCGAGTTCCGTCTGGGCTACGACTGGGGAATAGTGAGTTTTCGCACGGCCACCGGGCTGCCGGTTTTCGATCGGACGTACGATCATCTGGGCGAGCTCAGTGGCCGGCTGCTCATCGATCAGTTCGACAACTGGGATTTCCCCACCAGAGGCTACTATCTGCGTGCAGAGGCACGCGCCTCGCGTCTCGACCTGGGCGCTGATGTCGAATACGACACCGGCATCCTGCAGGTCGAGAAGGCTTTTGGTTCCGACCGCAACCGCTTCCGTGCCGGCGTCGTATACAACACCAGCCTCGGATCCGAACGGCCGCTGTACGACGCGTTTGCGCTCGGCGGATTCCTCAGGCTGTCCGGCTATAGCGACGGTGAGATTCTCACGGACCAGGCGCTGCTGGGGCGGGTCGTCTACGAACGCAAGATCGCGGACTTCGCCGCCGTAGCGCGCGGCGTGTTCGTGGCAGCGTCCATCGAAGCGGCCGAGATCGACAACCGCCTCAACGGTCCGGCGGATTCGAGCGTGTTGTGGTCGGGCGCTCTCTTTCTCGCCGCCGACACGATTCTCGGGCCGCTTTATCTGGGCGGGGGGTTCGCCGAGTCGGGGAATGCGGCCGCATACCTGTTTCTCGGCCGGCCTTGACGCCGACCAGCCTCGGTCAGGAGCGCGCATGCCTTTGATATACTGCGGTCTCCATCACTTCCGGGCTGCACGCCCGGCGGCGCGCCGGATCATTCGATGTCACGATCAGTTACCGAGTCGCAATGCGCGTCCGGCGTATTGATGATCCGCCCGGCATGCTTTGGCGCCAACCCCGCGACCGCGGACTCCAACCGGTTTCAAGCCCCGCATCAGGACTCGCCCGTGCGCGAGATCCAGGGACGCGCATGCGCGGAGTTCGACGCACTGGCGCAAGCCATTTCAAACTTTGGCGTGAGAGTCTGTGTCGGTCACGATACGGCCGCGCCGCCGAAGCCCGATGCGATATTCCCCAACAACTGGGTGAGTTTTCATGCCGACGGGACCGCAGTCCTCTATCCGATGCTCGCCGAGAACCGGCGCCACGAGCGTCGCGAGGATCTGCTGGCCTGGCTCGTCCGCGAGCAGGGCTACCACGTCAGTCGTACGGTTGACCTGACCTGGCACGAGAAGGAGGGAGCGTTCCTCGAGGGAACCGGCAGTCTCGTGCTCGATCGAGTGAACCGCTTCGCTTTCGCGTCCCCGTCACCGCGCACACATCTCGATCCGCTCGGGGACTTCGCGCAGCAACTCGACTACCAGATCGTGACTTTCGAGGCCTGCGATGCACAGGGTGTCGCCATCTATCACACCAACGTTCTGATGTGTGTGGGAGAGCGATTTGCGGTCCTGTGTGGCGCAAGCATCCGCGACGAGGCGCGTCGCGCGGCCGTACGACGCATTCTCGAAGACTCAGGTCACGAATTCATCGATATCGACTTCGGGCAGTTGGCGGCGTTCGCGGGCAACATGCTCGAGCTCAGGAGCAGCACTGGCGCCGCACTCATCGTGCTGTCGGCGCGCGCACTCGAATCGCTCACGCGCGAGCAGCGCGCGCGTCTCGAGACACACGCCCAGCTGCTCGCGGTGCCAATACCTACAATAGAGAAGTACGGCGGCGGCAGCGTCCGCTGCATGCTGGCTGAGATTCATCTGCCGCGACGATCCTAGAGCAGCCGCCGCGCTGGGTTAGAATGCCGCCCCGGAACGACAGGGGAATCGGCTTGCTCGAACTTGGAATCAAAGCGCTGTTGAGCTATCTGGTGGGCTCCGTGATGGGGAGCCTCATCGTCGGCCGGCTGCGCGGCGGTATCGACATCCGCACGCAGGGCAGCGGAAACGCCGGTGGCACCAACGCGCTCAGGACCCAAGGCAAGCTGTTCGCGTTTTGGGTCGTCTTCATTGACCTCGGGAAAAGTGTGCTGGCAGCGGGCTGGCTGCCGCACGTGGCAATTCCCGGTGTGGGTCTCGACGCATCCGTCGACCGTGAGTGGCTGATAATGGCTTGTGCCGCATCCGTTATCATCGGGCACGTGTATCCGCTGTGGTACGGTTTTCGTGGCGGCAAAGGCGCGGCGACATTGGTCGGCGCACTTCTGGGGATTCAACCGGCATTACTGCTTCCCGTGCTGATCGTCTGGCTGATCGTGCTGCTGTTCTCTGGCTATGTCGGCCTTGCGACGATGTGCGCAAGCGTGGCACTCCCCGCGTATGTTTGGGCGACGCAGCCGGTACTGCCGCCGGCCCTCATGACCTTCAGCGTGCTCGTGGCCGCATTCGTCATCTTCACGCACCGGAGCAACATCGCGCGCATGCTTCAAGGCAGCGAGCACCGGACTCGCAAGCTGTGGCTGTTGCGACGGTGAAGCGGACGGTCGCGGCGCCCGCCGCGCTCCGCGAGCGGCTCATCGGCATGCTGGCCGACGGGAAGTTTCATTCGGGTGAACGTCTGGCGCGAAGTCTTGGGGTCAGCCGCACGGCGGTGTGGAAACATCTGCAGTCGGTCGGTGAGTTCGGCCTCGAGCTTCACAAGGTGCCCAATCGCGGTTACCGGCTCGCCCAGCCAATCGACCTGCTGAGTAAGACGGAGATTTCTCGGCGCATTCCCCCGCGCACGCGGCGCAAGCTGCGCTCTCTGCAGGTGCTGTTGCACACGGATTCGACCAACACGCGTCTGCTCGCGGTCACGGATCTGCCGACTGGAAAGGCGGATGTCTGTATCGCCGAGCATCAGTCCGCAGGTCGTGGCCGTCGCGGTCGCGAATGGCTGGCGCCGTTCGGTGGCGGCATCTGCCTGTCGCTCAGTTGGTCGTTTCCCGAATCGCCGCGGCAGCTGAGCGCGCTAAGTCTGGCGGTGGGCGTGGCACTGTTGCGCGCACTCGAATCGCGCGGCGTCAGAGGAGTGCGCTTGAAGTGGCCGAACGATGTCGTCGTGGATGGGCGCAAGCTCGGCGGCATCCTGTGCGAATTGCGCGCCGAGACCGGGGGGCCGGCGTACGTCGTCGTCGGTGTCGGCCTGAATGCGCG
>DATBVX010000239.1:0-3325 GCA_036515135.1 Steroidobacteraceae bacterium | reverse complement strand
AAGACATCTTGCCGCAGTCTCCGTCAATCAACGCGCGATGGACGAGTTCGGTGTCGGGCCGGACTTGCGCTTCACGATGTGGGACTGGGTCGGTGGCCGTTACTCGGTGTGGTCATCGATGGGCGTGGCGCTCGCGCTCGCCATCGGGTCCGAACAGTTCCACGCGTTCCTCGACGGCGGCCGCGCAATGGATGACCACTTCGCGGGCACACCCATTGAGCGCAATCTCCCGGTTCTTTTAGGCCTCATCGGCGTCTGGAATCGAAACTTCCTCGACATTCCGAGTCACGCCGTGCTGCCTTACGACCAGCGGCTGCATCGCTTCCCGGCGTATCTGCAGCAGCTCGAAATGGAGAGCAACGGCAAGCGCGTGACGCGGGACGGCAATGAGGTCGACTACAACACCGGCGCCGTGCTCTGGGGCGAACCGGGCTCGAATGCGCAGCACTCGTTCTTTCAGCTCCTGCATCAAGGCACCGCGGAGGTCGCGCTCGATTTTCTTGCGCCGGTGCAGAGCTCGAGCGGCTGGCAGAACCAGCAGGATCTCGCGCTCGCGAACTGCCTGGCCCAGGCGCAGGCCTTCATGGCGGGCCAGACCGCCGATCAGGTGCGCAAGGAGCTCACCGCGGCAGGGATCGACAAAGCGCAAGTCGAGGCACTCGTGCCGCACAAGGTGCATCCCGGCAATCGGCCGAGCAGCGTCCTGCTGTTCAAGTGTCTCGACCCGGCGACCCTCGGCAAGCTGATCGCACTCTATGAGCACAAGGTCTTCGTGCAGAGCGTGATCTGGGACATCAACCCCTTCGATCAATGGGGCGTGGAGCTCGGCAAGAAACTCGCGGACAAGCTCATTCCCGCAGTTCGCGATCCGGGTGCAGCCCAGGCACACCAACACGAACTGAGCGGCCTGCTCGACTACATCGCCCGCTGGCGTTAGGCGCCGCGGCTGCTGCCCAGGTCGTATCGTGGTGTCGGCGCTGCGCATGGTTGGGTTGGGGCGTATGATCCCGATCGGAATTCCGATGCAGTCGGACGACGCCTATGCTTCACCGCCACCTTAACCACGAGCGCTACACACTCGCGGCGATTGACGACGTGATTGCCCGGGGCAAGCGTCGCGACTGGGCGGATCTGCGTCGCGCCGTGCTCGACGACCGCAGCGTTCTTCAGTCCGTACTGCGGATTGCCCGCGCACGCGAGTCCGACCCGCACGCGCAGCGCTATCATTTCTGGAGACAGTATGTCGAGCGACGCCTTGCCTGATTGGGACAGCGTCCTGTCGGCAGCCGCTCGCCTGCAATCGATTCTTCCCGAGGCCGTCCTGGTCGGCGGCACCGCTGCCGCGGTCTATGCCGGGCACCGGTTTTCCCGCGATGCTGACCACGTCTTGCCGGACTTGCGGGCTCGCTTCGAGGAGGTCCTTGCGGAGCTGGAATCGGTTGCTGGCTGGAAGACTGCTCGCGTTCAGCGTCCGGTGCTGATTCTAGGCAGCCTCGACGGCATCGAGACGGGCGTGCGCCAGCTGATCCGCGACGAACCGCTCGAAACGCGGACGATCGAGCGCGGCGGAGTAACGCTTACCCTGCCCACGGAAGCCGAAATCCTGCGTATCAAGGCAGTATTGATCCTGCGCCGGAATGCCACGCGCGATTACGTCGATTTCGTGGCGCTGGCGGACCACATCGGGGACGACGCGGTGGTCGCGGCGCTGCGCGACTTCGATCGCCTGTACCCTCAGCCAAGCGGCGAGTCGCCGCTCCAGCAGTTGCAGATTCAACTCGCCAGTCCGTTGCCCTACGACCTTCAGGAGTTGGACCTGAGCCAATACCGCAACCTCAAACCCAAATGGCACAAATGGGAGTCGGTCAAATCCGCATGCGCGGACTGGGCGATAGTGATCTTTGATCGCATCATCGCGGCAAGCTGATCGCGTTTTTCGAGCACAAGGTCTTCGTGCAGAGCGTGATCTGGGACATCAACCCCTTCGATCAATGGGGCGTGGAGCTCGGCAAGAAACTCGCGGACAAGCTCATTCCCGCGGTTCGCGATCCGGGTTCAGCCCAGGCACACCAACACGAACTGAGCGGTCTGCTCGATTACATCGCCTGCTGGCGCTAGGTGGAAAGCGTTGGCGCGACGCTATACGCCTTCTCCCGCCAAGCAGGAGAGGGCCGGGGTGAGGGCTGTTCCACGACCTCGGGCGAATCTGACCGAGCACACGAAGTATTCGCCTTTCATTGGCTTGGGGTATTCCGATAATGGTCGGGCTGTCGCCGCAGCTTCATTCCCGGGCGCCTTGCCTCTAGACTCCTCGTACCCAGGGAAACTCCGATGAGCAGAGCCGTGGAAGATTGGCTGCCGAGACACCGGATCACCGTGCACGAGTACTACCGCATGGAAGAACTCGGGCTGTTCGCGCCGGAAGCGCGAACGGAGCTGATTGAGGGCGAGATTATCGACGTGGCGCCGCCAGGGAGCAGGCATGCGAGCGTAGTCGCTCAACTCAATGAGCTGCTCGTTCAGGCTGTCCGCGGTGCTGCGATCGTGCTCGTTCAATCACCAGTTCGCTTGAGCGAGCTGTCGGAACCACAGCCCGACCTCGCGCTCGTTCGCCCGCGCGCGGATCGTTACCGTTCCAGCCATCCCACCGGACCGGATACGCTGCTCGCGATCGAAGTCGGTCTGACCACCTGGCGCTACGACCGGCAGGTCAAAGTCCCGCTTTACGCGCACCACGGCATTCCGGAAGTCTGGATCGTCGATCTTGGCAAGAGCGAGCTACACGTCTTCCGGTCACCACGCGACGGCGACTACGCCGACGTCTCCACAACGGACCGACCGGGGATCACGGCAATTCCGTCACTGCCGGGCGTCTTCATCGACCTGTCCGAGCTTTTCGCCTGATCGTCAGCATTCCCACTCCCTCTCCCGCTCGCGGGAGAGGGTTGGGGTGAGGGGGTGCGGGCTGGGGTGAGGGCATGCATTGCGTCCACCTCGCTACGCCCGTACACTTCTCGCCGCTTTTCAAATACTTACAAGAACTCCATCAACTTGAACCGCGCCTGCGCCCTTCTCATTCTTGTGATCTCCTTGCAGCTCCCGGCGACGACTTCTGCCGACCCGTGGCTGGCGCCGGGAGATGTCAGCATGCGCCACGATCTCGAGATGCTCGCAGATGCAGGCATCGTCAAAGGGCCGATTACGCAATGGCCACTGCCATGGCCGGACATCGCGCGTGATGTGACGGGCACTGGCTCGGTGGCAGATCTCAGTCCTGGCACGCGGGCCGCACTCAATCGAGTGCGCCGGGCGGCCCGGCAAGTGA
>DATBVX010000238.1:0-5233 GCA_036515135.1 Steroidobacteraceae bacterium | reverse complement strand
GGCGCCATTCTTGGCGATGCCCTCGGCCTCGTATTTGCCCCCCACCATGAAACCGGAGATGTTCTGCAGGAACAGCAAGGGGATACGTCGCTGGCACGCGAGCTCGATGAAATGCGCACCCTTCAAGGCACTCTCTGAGAACAGAATTCCATTGTTCGCGAGGACAGCTACCGGTATGCCCCAGATGCGGGCGAAGCCGCATACGAGCGTCGTGCCATAAAGTGATCTGAACTCGTGCATTTCCGAGTCGTCGATGATACGGGCGATAATCTCGCGTACGTCGTAAGGTGTGCGCACATCTTGCGGAACGATGCCGTAGATCTCGGTCGGGTCGAGCTTTGGCGGCCGGGGTGGCTGCACATCGATAGCGAATCGGCCGACGGTGTTCAAATTGGCGACGATGTCGCGCACGATCAGCAACGCGTGCCGATCGTGCTCGGCGACATGATCGACCGTGCCGGATTTGCGGCCATGCACGTCCGCGCCGCCCAGTTCCTCCGCGGTGATCACTTCGCCGGTCGCGGCCTTTACCAGCGGCGGTCCAGCTAGAAAGATCGTTCCCTGGTTGCGCACAATCACGGTTTCGTCCGACATCGCGGGCACGTAGGCGCCGCCGGCCGTGCACGATCCCATGACACAGGCGATTTGCGGTATGCCGAGCGCGGACATCTGCGCCTGGTTGTAGAAGATGCGGCCGAAGTGTTCGCGATCGGGAAAGACCTCGGCCTGATGCGGTAAATTGGCGCCGCCACTGTCGACGAGGTAAATGCACGGCAGACGGTTCTCCAGCGCGACTTCCTGTGCCCGCAGATGTTTCTTTACAGTCACCGGGAAATACGCGCCGCCCTTCACCGTGGTGTCGTTAGCGATGATGAGTACCTGTCGGTCTCGGACCCGGCCAACGCCGGCGATGATGCCGGCGCCCGGTGCTTCGTCCCCGTACATGCCATTGGCGGCCAACGCGCCGAGCTCTAGAAAAGGCGAACCAGGATCGATCACGCCATGCACACGGTCGCGAGGCAGAAGCTTGCCGCGGCTCACGTGCTTCTGGCGGGCCTTTTCACCGCCTCCCAAAGCTGCACGCGCGATTCGGGTCCGCAGGTCCTGCACGAGCGCGCGGTTCCGCTCCGCGTTCGCTATGAACTGAGCATCTTTGGGATCAATCCCCGTAACGAGTGTGGGCACGCGTTCGCCGTAATCGCGTAAACGACGTGTGAGCTACTGCTCGCCAGCGGGCAGGGCGCACTCGAAGTTGTCCGCGTCATTTGAGTTGCCCCTTCCGAGATACCGCGCCGTCTGCGGAAACGGGCATAGCGGTCGCGTCAGGGTTACCGTTGGGTCGTTCACGGCCGTTCCCGTTCCGACGAATCTCTTCGGAGCTGTGTCATGCTCGACCCAAGCCTCGAGGGCTGAGAGTAGATCGTGCTCGGCATCGGTCCGTGCGGAAACGAAGCCGTTGCCAAAACTGTTCGGGCCGATGCCGCCAGAGCAATGTCCCATGCCCGGAACCAGGAACAGCCGATAGAAATCGTCGATAGCCGCATTCTCGCTTCGGGGGTCGGGCAAGCGATCGAGGAAGGTACGCACATCTTCGTAGTAATCGATCGAACTAAGAGCCGTAATAGCTGCATCGCCCCAGCCATGATATTGAATCAGTCTCCCGCCATTCGCGCGAAACGAACGCAGATCGGGGTTCGTGGCATTTAGCACCGGCCCCGCCTTTGCATCGCCAAACGCGACGTCCTGATCGAAATCCAATGTCCTGAAATCCCAGTTCGATTGCTCGAAGACTGCGTGCCCGTAATAAGAATTGCCAAAGCTTGCTTGTATGCTCGGCGCTTGAGAACCGGGGGACACGATCCACGGCACCCATCCGCCCGCAACGGCTTCGGTGCCGATCGGATAGCCCGGAAAGAGTTGTTCACGGGTCCGCGGATTGGTTGGGCCGCTATATATCCTGTGTAGCGTATTGGCCTGTCCTTCCGTCAGGCAGCCCGAGGCATCATCCGCTTCACAGACTATTGAGCGCGG
The DNA here is from genome assembly GCA_036515135.1 of Steroidobacteraceae bacterium. GTDB lineage: Bacteria > Pseudomonadota > Gammaproteobacteria > Steroidobacterales > Steroidobacteraceae > DATBVX01. The sequence continues at coordinate 3,202 of DATBVX010000238.1, read as the reverse complement.
ATCGAAGCCACAGGCTCGCGGGTTTTCGATGAGCGCGTCTTCCACACCGTCCAGCGCATCACACGCAGCAAGTGCCGCCGTTTGAATCGCCGTCAACTTGGCAGGAGGAATCGGATTCTCGGCCAGCGCTCGCTCATTCCAGACGAACCCCGTAAACAGGCGGGACCAGTTATTTGCGGGCGCGCCGGCGATGATCCCTTCGAAATCTTCCGGATAGCGCTGCGCCTCCATGAGAGCCTCGCGTCCGCCATCAGAACAGCCGCTGAAATAGCTCAGATTCTGACCGCGTCCGAAATAGGCGCGCACGATGGCTTTGGCTTGAACGCTTGTTTCGTGCACGGCGCGATAACCGAAATCGATCAGTTTTTCCGGATGGCCGATAGCCCAGGCGGCACCAGGTACCAAACCTTCGCTCACATGACCATTGTCGGTTGCAGCTACGGCATAACCGCGCTGCAGAGGGGCTATCAGCCCCGTTCGATTGATAGAGCCGGCCCAGCCGCCGTTGCCAATCTGTAGATACTTTCCATTCCATCCGGAGACTGGCAGCCAGAGCTCGATTCGGATCTCGGAATCTTTCGTAGGGCGCGTAATCGCCTGCACTTCGCAGCGCTCCGGAGCCACCATCGGGGCAGTGTTTCCAAAGACCACCGGCTGTGGGATTGGGCCCTCGGCAACCATTGCCGCCGACGTTATCGTCGTATACGCCAGCCGGAGTTCCATCAGGTCAGCACACGCTTGTTGAGCCGCTGCCGATTCCACTGACGCTACGAGTAGCAGAGTTCCTGCGATGAATCGAGTGATCGAAACGTTCATGGGTTTTTCCATCTTCCTTCGACGAGTGTTTTCAACGTACGGCGCAACCGATCTGGCGGGAAATGATCAAGCGCTGGATTTCCGACGTGCCTTCGCCGATGCGTAGCAGGCGATGATCTCGCCAGAAACGTTCGACATCGTATTCTTCCATCAGGCCGTAGCCGCCGTGAATCTGCACGGCCATGTCTGTCACTTCGCCCGCGATCTCGGAACTATAGAGCTTGGCCATAGCCGCTTCTTTGCTGAAGGACAAATCCTCGTCAGCCATCCGGCAGACGTTGTAGAGATAGGTGCGCGCGATTTCGACTTTCGTGTGCATGTCGGCCAGCGCGAAGGCAATCGATTGAAAGCTTGAGATAGCCTTGCCGAATTGCTTGCGCTCGTTGGCGTATGCCAGCGCCTTTTCGTATGCACCCTGCGCGCAGCCGATGGCCATGGCGGCGATACCGAGCTTGCCGCGGTCGAGCGTCGAGAACATCTGCCGCGGACCGTCGCCCCGCGCGCCCAGCATGTTGTCGTCCGGCACGAAGACATTCTCGAAATAGAGCTCGGCGGTGTCCGACGAACGCCACACCAGCTTGCCGTGCATCGGACGCGAGGAAAATCCTTTGGCGCCACGCTCGACAATGAAGCACGATAGTTCCGGCCTGCCTTCGCCCGCCGAGCCAGTGACTGCTTGCACTGTCACGCCTGCATTGAGGCTGCTGGCGCCGTTGGTGATGAAGATCTTGGAGCCGTTGATTCTCCAGCCGCCTTCGACCTTTGTTGCGGCAGTCCTACTGGCGCGCGAATCGGACCCGGCGCCTGGTTCAGTCAGTCCGAAGGCCCAGAGCTTATCGCCGGTGCAAAGTGACGGAACATACTTCTTGCGCTGAGCTTCATTGCCGAAATAGTAGAGCGGATTGACTCCCAGTGAGTTGTGAGCCGTGACAGTCGCGGCCTGCGATCCGTCTACTCGCGCGATTTCCTCGCAAGCAACGGCGTAGGCGAGATAGTCCAAGCCGTGGCCGCCGTATTCTCCCGGGATGACAATGCCGAACAGCCCGAGCTCTCCCATGCTGCGCGTCAGCGTTTCCGAGAACTTTTCCTCTTTGTCGAGCTGGCGGGCCACCGGAGCGATTTCCGATTCCGCGAATCGGCGCACCGAATGGCGCAGCAACTGATGGGTCTCGGGTAGGGTGTAGTTCAAGGCTTGTCCTACGGAACTGTCCTCGAGCGCAATCGGTCTCATGCCGTCTCCTGCTCTCTGAGCTGCAGTTTCCGGCACATCTGTTCGCGCATTTTGAATTTCTGAATTTTGCCGCTGACCGTGGTGGGGAATTCACTGACAAACTCGATGTAGCGCGGGACCTTGTAATGAGCGAGGTTTCCTTTGCAGTGCGCGCGCACTTCTTCCGCGGTGAGGTTCTTGTCGCGATGCAGTTGCACCCAGGCACAGAGTTCCTCGCCGTATTTGGCGTCCGGTACGCCAAAGATGGCCGCCTGGCTAATCGCCGGGTGGGTGAAGAGGAATTCTTCGATCTCGCGCGGGTAAATGTTTTCGCCGCCGCGGATGACCATGTCCTTCAGCCTGCCGGTGATCTTAAAGCTACCATCCGGCCGGCGGACACCGAGATCGCCAGTATGCACCCAGCCTTCCTCGTCGAGCGTCTGTGCCGTCGCCTCGGGATTGTTGTAATAGCCCTGCATCGTGCAATGTCCCCGCGCACAGATTTCGCCTTGCTCGTTGTCGGGCAGCGTTCGGCCGGTTTCGCTGGAGATAATCTTCAACTCAATGCCCGGCAGCGCTCGCCCGACCGTTTCCACGCGCAACTCGATGGGATCATCTACGCGGCTTTGGGTGACGACCGGCGAGGTCTCGGTCTGGCCATAGGCGATGGTGATTTCACGGCAGGCCATGTCGTCGTGGACTTTCTTCATCACCTCGATGGGGCACGGGCTGCCCGCCATGATGCCGCTACGGAGTGACGACAAATCCCGACGCTTCAGGCGCGCATCCTCGAGCATCGCGACGAACATGGTGGGCACTCCGTAGATTGTCGTACAGCGCTCGTCTTGTATGGTGTCCAGCGTCGCCGTGGGATTGAAATACTCGGCCGGGACGATCATCGCCGCGCCACGGGTCACCGCTCCGAGCGCGCCCATAACACAGCCGAAGCAATGGTAAAACGGCACGGGGACGCACATGCGATCCGCTTCGGAGACGTTCTGACAACCGGTGACGTACCAACCGTTCATCAAGATGTTGCGGTGTGTGAGCATCGCCGCTTTGGGAAAGCCCGTAGTGCCGGACGTGTATTGGATATTCACGACGTCCCTGGCCCGCAGCCTCTTTTCGATAGCCTCCAACTCGCTGTCTTCAATTTTCCGTCCGGCCTCGATCATG
>DATBVX010000237.1:0-2439 GCA_036515135.1 Steroidobacteraceae bacterium | reverse complement strand
ATGTGATGCAGATCCGGAATCGGGTTGTGGATTCGTTCCACATCCTTGTCGCCCAGCGACGACTCGATCCCTCGTACGAATTCGAAGACGGTAGGCAACATCCGCTCGCGTTTACTTAGTCCGAAGTTCCCCCGCATATCTGACCGGTAGGAGGCGCTGAACGCCGCCGTGGAGGCGGGCTTTGGCGGGCTGGCGGCGGCGTGGTTCGCTGCGGTTTGTAGCCATGTAGTAGTCGGGCATAAGCTTGCGCTGATGGCTGGTGTTGTGGCAATCTGTAGCCATGCACATCGACGCCGTGCCGAACCGTACGTCCCGCCCGACCTATCTGCTGCGTGAGTCGTACCGCGAGGGCAAACGGGTTCGCAAGCGCACGCTCGCTAATCTTTCCACCCTCTCGGATGAGCAAATTGAGGCGCTCCGCGCCGTGCTCGCCGGCACGACGTTGCGACCGGTCGAACAGTTGTTCGAGACGGTTCGCTCCCGTCCGCACGGTCACGTTCAGGCCGTGCGTGTAGCCATGCAGCGGCTGGGATTTGAGTCGCTCATCGCCTCGCGTCCGAGTCCCGAGGGTGATCGGGTCTGCGCGATGGTGGCCGCCCGGATTCTGGCGCCGCACAGCAAGCTCGCCACCGCGCGGTGGTGGCAGACGACGACGCTGCCGGAGGAGTTCGGCGTCGCGGCGACGGATGAGGACGATCTGTACGAGGCGATGGACTGGCTACTCGAGCGCCAAGAGCGGATTCAGCGCAAGCTCGCGGCGCGGCATCTCGAGCAAGGGTCGTTGGCGCTGTATGACTTGAGCTCCAGTTACTTTGAGGGGCACTGCTGCCCGTTGGCGAAGATCGGCCACAACCGCGACGGCAAGAAGAACAAGCTCCAGATCAACTACGGGTTGCTCACGACGCGCAGCGGCTGTCCGGTGGCGGTCTCGGTGTACGAGGGCAACACGAACGATGCGAAGACGCTGCCGCCGCAGGTCAAGCAGTTGCGCGAGGCGTTCGGACTCGAGCGACTGGTGCTGGTGGGGGATCGGGGGATGATCTCGCACAAGGCGATCGTCGAGCAATTACAGCACCACGAGGGCCTCGCGTGGATCACTGCACTGAAGAATGGGCAGATTCGCACGCTGGTGGAAGGTGGGACGCTGCAGCTGGGACTGTTCGATGAGCGTTCGCTGTTTGAAGTGTCGCATCCGGACTATCCGGGCGAACGGCTCATCGCGTGTCGGAATCCGGCGCTTGCGCAGCTGCGGGCCTACAAGCGCGAGCAGCTGCTGGCGGCGACCGAGAAGGAGCTCGAGAACGTGCGCACCCGCGTGCAAAGCGGTCGGCTCAAAGGCCAAGACGCGATCGGCGTGCGGGTTGGGCGAGTGGTGAACAAGTACAAAGTCGCCAAGCATTTCGAGCTCACGATCGAAGAAGACCGGTTGACGTTTGCCCGCCGCGAAGAACAGATCGCGGCCGAAGCGGCACTGGATGGGGTCTACGTCATCCGGACCAATGTGCCCGAGCCGCAGATGTCGGCACCCGATACGGTCCGCAACTACAAGGCGCTCGCCGCCGTCGAGCGTGCGTTTCGTTCATTGAAGACCGTGGACCTGAAGGTCCGCCCCATCCATCACCGGCTCGAAGAGCGCGTCCGCGCGCATATCTTCCTCTGCACGCTCGCTTACTATGTGGAATGGCATATGCGCGAAGCTTGGCGCGAGTTGCTCTTCGCCGATGAAGATACGCAAGCCAAAGCCGACCGCGATCCGGTCGCCCCGGCTCAACGCTCAGACAAGGCGATGAAGAAGATCGCGCAACGCACGCTCGAAGACGGCACGCGCGTGCACAGTTTTCAAACGCTGCTGCAGGAGCTCGCTACGATCGTGCGCAACACTTGCGTCACGCGCGATGCTCGCGCCGGCTCGCATCCCTTTCAGATGGTAACGACACCGAATCCCGCTCAACGCCGAGCGCTCGAACTCCTGCAAACGATCGCCGTGTAGCCACTCGCACGACACTCCGAAATCGTCCAACTCCCCGAGCTACAAGCAAATCATCATCCCAGCGAGGGGGAACTTCAGTCTAGCGAGCCCGTCGATTGCAGGCCGAAGGCGTCAGTGAATCGAAGCGGATTGCCCGCGGCGTACGCGTAAGTGTTGATGCCGCCGTCCAAGCCGATGGGATCGGATTGGACGTACCGCCCCGTGACCGGATCGTAGTCGCGGAAGTAGTTGTAGTTCGTTGCGACAGACCGCAACGGCTCACCAACAGATCACGCGATCAAACGATATCAGCGACTCGAGGAAGGGTTCCCGTTCAAGCGTGAACCGCCCTCCGGCAACAAATCCCTCGACCCCGGCTGGCGTGCGCACTCGGTAGACCTGGTCGTCAGGCAAGTTGCGACACGCGATCACGCGCACGGGCTCGCCGGCTGGGAGGATCGCAACGGTTG
>DATBVX010000236.1:0-9493 GCA_036515135.1 Steroidobacteraceae bacterium | reverse complement strand
CCGCCGGTGTGTGATCCTCGAAGCGGGCCAGCGCGTTCATCAGTTCCATGTTGGCCGCGATCGCGGTGTTGAACTTGCGCCGCCTGCTCAAGTCGTCCGTGACCTTCACCAGCGTCTCGTGGACGAGGTGGCGCATCTCGCGCTGCGCCGGGTTCAGCGCCGGCTTGTCCAACGCCGGTGCCGGGCCCCGGCTCACGTGCTCAAACACTGTTTTCCACAGCTTCTTCAGGAAACGGAACGCGCCCTGCACGCCCTCGTCCGACCACAGGAGTGTGTCCTCCGGAGGGACGGTGAACATCATGAACATCCGCGCCGTGTCGGCCCCGTACTGCTCCACCAGCGTCGTCGGATCGACGCCGTTGTTCTTGGATTTTGACATGGTGCCGATGCCGTCCGATTGCAACGGCTGTCCATCGCTCACGAGCGTTGCGCTCACCGGCTTGCCGTGCTCATCGCGCTCGACGTCCACATCCGCGGGGTTGAAGTATGCGATGCGCCCCGCATCAGTCCTGCGGAAGTAGATCTCGTTGAGCACCATGCCCTGCGTCAGCAGCTTGCTGAAGGGCTCGGAAATCCTTACCAGCCCGAAATCGCGCATCACGCGCGTCCAGAACCGCGAATAGAGCAGGTGCAGGATCGCGTGCTCGATGCCGCCGATGTATTGATCCACCGGCATCCAGTAGTCCACGCGCTCATCGACCATCGCCGCCGGGTTGTCGCTCGCGGCGAAGCGCATGAAGTACCACGAGGAGTCGACGAAAGTGTCCATCGTGTCCGTCTCGCGCCGCGCGCCGGCGCCGCACTTCGGGCAGCGGCATTCGTAAAACGATGGCGTCTTCGCGAGTGGATTGCCGCTGCCATCGGGCACGAGATCCTCGGGGAGCACGACCGGCAGCTGATCGTCGGGGACCGCCACGTCACCACAGTCGGGACAGTGAACGAGCGGAATCGGGCAACCCCAGTACCGCTGCCGCGAGATTCCCCAATCGCGCAACCGCCAGACGGTCTGCTTGCTGCCGACGCCGAGCGTCTCGAGGTCCCTTGCGATCGCATCGACCGCGTGCTGGTAATCGAGGCCATCGTAGGGGCCCGAATTGGCGCAGGTGCCAAAGTCCGAGTACCAGGGCTGCCAGGCATCTGCCGAGTACGTGCGCCCTTCGACGTCGATCACCGGCTTGATCGGCAGCTTGTATTTCTTGGCAAATTCGAAGTCGCGCTCATCGTGCCCCGGCACGCCCATCACGGCGCCTTCGCCGTAGGCCATGAGCACGTAATTGCCGACCCAGACGTGAACGGGCTCGCGCGTCAGCGGATGAGTGACGAAGAACCCGCTCGGCACGCCTTTCTTCTCCATGAGAGCGAACGCCGCCTCGGTCACGCCCCCACGTCGGCACCCCTCGATGAACGCCGCAACATGCGCCACGTCGCGCGCGAGACGCAGCGCCAGCGGATGTTCCGCGGCGATTGCCACGAACGTGACGCCCATGATCGTGTCGGCTCGTGTCGTGAACACACGCAGCAGTTGCTGCGCGCCGTCGAGCTCATAGGGAAAACCGAAGTTCACGCCTGCGCTCTTGCCGATCCAATTCGCCTGCATCAGTTTCACGCGCTCGGGCCAGCCCGGCAGGTCATCGAGCGCCGCCAGCAATTCCTCGGCGTAAGCCGTGATGCGCAGGTAGTACATGGGGATCTCGCGCTTCTCGATGAGCGCGCCGGTGCGCCAGCCACGGCCGTCGATGACCTGCTCGTTGGCCAGCACCGTCCTGTCGACGGGATCCCAGTTCACGACGCCCGTCTTCTTGTACGCGATCCCTTTCTCCAGCATCCGCAGGAACAGCCACTGGTTCCAGCGGTAGTACTCCGGCTGACACGTGGCGAGCTCGCGGCGCCAGTCAACCGCGAAGCCTAAGGATTTGAGCTGGCCGCGCATGTAGTCGATGTTCTCGCGCGACCAGCGGGCGGGCGGAACGCTGTTCTGCATCGCCGCGTTCTCGGCGGGCAGGCCGAAAGCGTCCCAGCCCATCGGCTGCAGCACGTTGCGGCCCTGCATGCGCATGAAGCGTGTGATGACGTCCCCGATGGTGTAGTTGCGCACGTGTCCCATGTGCAACCGTCCGCTCGGATACGGAAACATCGACAGGCAGTAGTACTTTTCGCGGCCCGGGTCTTCGCGCGCCTCGAAGCAGCGCTGCTCGGTCCAGAAAGCCTGCGCCTCGGGCTCTACGCGAGCCGGGTCGTAGCGTTCTTCCATTCGGATTGTTTTAAGAAATCAAGACCTTGCGATGGTACAGGAAGGTACCGGTCTTTGACTACGGAAAACTCGGGCACCGCTCAGGCAGCGATGCTGACGCGATTTCGTCCCGCGTGCTTGCTCTTGTAGAGCGCCGCGTCGGCGGCGCGCAGCATCTTGTCGACGGCGTCTGCCGGCGGTGCGGCGGTATCGAGCGCGGCCACACCGAAACTCGCGGTGACCGTCAGCAGGCCGGCTGCCGTGACCAGCGGCTTCCCCGCGCAAATCGCTCTGATGCGATCCGCTGCGGTCGTCGCGGCCGCGACATCCGCCTGCAGCAGCACGATGGCGAATTCCTCGCCCCCATAGCGCGCGATCCAGTCCGCTCCCGGGCGGATCAGCGTCCGGACGCGATCGACGAACCCCTGCAGCACCTCGTCGCCGACACGATGACCGTACTTGTCGTTGATGCTCTTGAAATGGTCGAGATCCGTCATCACCAGGGCGAGCGGACACCGATGCCGGCGCGCGTACTCCGCTTCGCGTTCGAGCTGCTCACCGAGGTAGCGGCGATTGAAAGCCCGCACCAGCGGATCCGTGTTCGAAAGCAGCTCGATGCGCGTGTTGGCCTCGCGCAGCGATTGCTCGAGCCGCACGATGCGCTGTCCGGCATTGAGCCGCGCGATGAGCTCCGCTTCGTTGGCAGGCTTGCGCAGATAGTCGTCCGCCCCCGCTTCGAGCCCGGCCACGACATGCTCGGTCGACGTGTGTCCCGTCAGCAGCAGGATGTAGAGATAGCTGGGTAGATCCGCCTCACGCACGTGACGACACAAGGTCGCGCCATCGATGCCGGGCATGTCCCAGTCGGTCAGAAGAATCTGGTAATCGGCGCTGGCGATCTTGCTCAGCGCCTCCTCGCCGCTGGTCGCGGTATCCACGACGTAACCCGCCTGGCGCAGGACACGCTGGAGAAGGGCGCGCTGCGTCGCCTCGTCCTCGACCAGCAGCAGGCGGAACGCGGCCGGCCTGTTCATTTGAACTCCGTAGCCAGGTAACCTGCGATCTGGCCGAAGGAGCGCCGGATCGCATTCACCGAATCCTCGAGTTCCTCTTTGCGCTGCTCGCGGGCACTGCTCTCGAGCGAGGCGGCCAGTGACGCCAGCTGGTTCGCGCACACGCTGGCACTGCCGCCCTTGAGCTTGTGGGCCACCGCCGCGATTCGCGGCCGATCACCCGCACTCAGGGCGCGCTCGAGCTCGTCGACGATTTGCCCGCCACTCGACACGAACGTCGCGCACAACTCGCGCAGGAACGCCTTGTCATCGCCGACAACTTCCCGCAGACGGGACATGTCGAGCGGCTGCGGCTCGGCCGGCGGCTGTCCCAATACCGGCGGCTCGAGCGGCTGCCCGGCGCCGAGACCAAGATTGCAGCGATCCAGAACTTCGCGCAGGCGGACCAACTCCAGCGGCTTGGTCAGCATGCCATCCATGCCCGCGGTACTGCAGCGCTCGAGCTCATCCGTCACGGCGCTCGCGGTCAGAGCGATGATCGGCGTGTGCCGGCTGTCAGCCTCCGCGCGCCTGATCTCGCGCGTAGCGGTGAGTCCATCCATGACGGGCATCTGCACGTCCATCAGCACCAGGTCATAGGTCTCACGCGCGCAGGCTTCGACAGCCTTGGCCCCGTCATCAACTACCGTGACTTCGCACCCCAGGCGCTCGAGGAATTTTCGCGCCACCTGTTGATTCACGGGATGGTCTTCCACGACCAATATCCGGCCGTGATAACGCCCCTGCCCCTGGTCCGACGCCAGCGCCCCGCGCGTGACGATCGGCGTAAAGCGGCCGGTCGCCAGCATCCAGCCGCGCTCGAGAACACGTTCCATGCACGAAAGCAGCACGCGGCCGCGCACCGGCTTGGTCATGTATCCGGAGAAACCCAGCCGTTCGAGCCGTTGCGCATCGCCTTGATGATCCATGGAAGTGAGCAGAATGAATTGCGCTGTGGTGACCTCCGCCTGCTGCTTCGCGCGTTCGACGAACGTCGTGCCGTCGAACCCCGGCATCTGCTCGTCCACGATCACGACGTCAAAGGGCTTCTCGCTCCGGTTTGCTGTCAGCATGAGCGAAAGAGCCTCGTCGGCGTTGGCTGCGCTCGTGACCGCGTATCCCGCCGGACCAAGCTGGCCACACAACACGCGCCGATTGGTCCGATTGTCGTCCACGACCAGCACCCGGATGCCCTTGGGAATGATGGGTCGAACGGTCATCTCCGCCGCGGTCTCGGCTGCGGTCTCCGAGAGAGTGTCGAAGGGAAGGGTGAACGAGAACGTAGAACCTTCACCGGGGCGGCTGGCGACGCTGATGGTTCCGCCCATCAATTCGACCAGCCGCTTCACGATCGAAAGGCCGAGCCCGGTGCCGCCGAAGTACCGCGTCGTCGAGGCATCCGCCTGAGTGAATGGCTTGAAGAGGCGCTCGATCACGTCCGGTGCCATGCCGATGCCCGTGTCGCGCACCTCGAAACTGAGGAGGACCTTTCCCGCCTTGCACGCCACCTGCGCCACCTCGACGACGACCTCGCCGGATCTCGTGAACTTGATGGCATTGCCGGCGAGATTGAGCAGGATCTGTCGCAGCCGGTGCGGATCGCCCCGCACCCGGGTCGCGACATTGGGCTCGACGTTGACGATGAACTCGAGACTCCGTGACGCCGCCTGCATCGCCATCACCATGCTGGCATCCTCGACGCACGCGCGGATGTCCATCTCCACCGACTCGATCTCGAGCTTGCCCGCCTCGATCTTGGAGAAGTCCAGCAGGTCATTGATGATTCTGAGCAGCGCGGTCGCGCTCGAGCGGATCGTCTCCGCGTACTCCCTTTGCGTCGAGGCGAGTGACGTGCCCAGCAACAGTTCGGTCATTCCCAGCACGCCATTCATCGGCGTGCGGATCTCGTGGCTCACGTTCGCGAGGAAGTCGCTCTTGGCACGGTTGGCGGCGGCCGCGGCATCCTTGGCGGCCAGCAGTGCTTCTTCAGCTTGCTGGTGCAGCGTGATGTCCTGCAGCGATCCGGAGAAGCGGCTCGGCTTGCCGCTTGCGTCTCGTTCGCAACGCCCGCGGGCTCGAATCCACAACCATTCGCCGCTGCGCCGCTGCAGTCGAGAGGTGAGATCGAAGGGCTCACCGCTCTCGAAGTGGCGAGTCGTCGCCTCATGCAAACGGGCACGATCCTCGGGAGTCATCAACTCACGCATTGAGCGTGGAAAGGGCTCGTCGGCACTGTATCCCAGCATTTCGCGCATGCGCGGCGAGTACCACACCGGGCCGTCAGAAGTCGGATCCCAGTCGAAGAGCGCGTCCGAGCTGCCGTTGATGGCGCGTTCCAGCCTTCCGCGCACCTCGTGCTGCTCACTGATGTCCTGGAATCCGCCCGAGAGTCGAACGATTTCGCCGTTCTCGCGTTCGGCGGCGCCGATCGCACGCACCCAGCGCCGCTTCCCGGTCGCAGTGATCAACGGCAGGGTGACATCGAACGGCGTTCCATCCTTGAGTGCCGCGCTCATGACCCTGCGGATCTCCGGACGGGCTTCGGGCGCGTAGAAGTTGATCGCCTGCTTCAGCGTGGGCGGGCTTGCGGGATCGACCTCGTGAATGCGAAACACTTCCGGCGACCAGATGGGTGTCGAAGTCTTTACGTCCAATATCCAACCGCCGATGCGCGCCATCCGCGCGACGTCGTCGAGCAATCGCTGGCCGCGAAGAAGTTCCGCCTCGGCCGCTTCGGTCCGCTCGAGCGCGGACTGCAGGGCCAGGTTCATCGCCTTAGCTTCCGCGGCTTCACCGCGTGCGGCACTCTGCGCCCGCGTCGTGCGCTTCTGCCAGAGACCGAGTAACGCCACCGTCCACACTGCGAAGATCGACAAGCTGCGGTTGGAAAACGCGATCCACATCAACTCCGATCCCTGTTCGCCGAAAAAGAGGCGCGCAACGGTGAGCACGGTGCCGAGGCTCGCAGCGACCCACGTGTTCCATGGATTCCGCGACCACAGGCTCAGGAGCACGATGAATATGTAGGCAACGCCGACCGCGGTTCCGAGCTGCGCGTACACATCGACACAGAAGATGCCGAGTGAGCCGCCGATGATTGCGTAGAGTCGCAGGCGCTCCTGCGCGCCCTCCGATGACTGACTCACTGCGCGATCGGCGGCGCGGACCTGGGCCGGTTCCGCGTCGCTGGCGGCGCGCCTGGCCCGACTCAGTCGCAGCGCCCCGGCTCCGAGGAGGGCGCTTACGAGTATCGCCAGCACCGTTGCGATCACGTAGAAGTGCTGGAACTTCTCCTGAATGAGCTTGAGCTCCGACTCGATTGGGACGAGCAGCAGCCATGCTCCACCCTGGCCGTCGGCGACCACCGCCTGCAGCGACAGTTCTCCGCCCTCAGCGCGCATTCGGTGGAAGAGAGTGCCAGCCGGCGAATGCGCCAGGCGCGCGGCCGTTTCAGCCAGGGCGGTGTCGTCGCGGGGCGTCTCGAGCCGCCGGACGCTGAATCCAGCGGGCACTGCCGCTATCTCGACAGCGCTGCGCTGAGCGATGAAAGCCGCAGCGACGCGCGCCTTGGCCAGCGCCGCAGCTTCCACGCTCGCATGCGATGCGCCTCGAAGGAAGACGAGCAGCAGGATGCTGCCGGCCAGGTACAGGCCGAACAGCATCAGCAGCATCCGCTCGCGCATCAGCGGATTTCTGCGGTCGAGTCGCTCCGTGACCGAGTTCACAACCCTTCCCTGGCGAGGATGCTCCAGACCAACCCTTGGTCCGCCATCCGCCGCCAGCGCGAAAGTTACTGTCGAGATTGCATAATCTGGAAGGACCACAGGCCAAATTCGTGGCCCGCGTCACACGCTCAGGCGCTCAACGCGCTCTCCGGGATCATCCGCAGCGCTGCGCCGCATGCCGAGCGCGGGCCGACCCAGAGGCTGCCATCCTCACGCTCCTGGTGGCGCACCCGCGTGGCGTTCAGATAGGCACGTGCCGCGCCGATGTCGCGCACAATCACGTCGCAGGCGCGCAGGCACGGCATTGCGGGCACTCCGGCGCCGGGATAGCGGGCAACGAACGCATGGCGCGTCATGATGCGAACGCACTGCCGGCCCGATTCGAAACGCAGCTCCTCGTCATGCGCCGCGGGCTCCTGTTCGAACAGAACGCGATAGTGATCGGCAACGCTAGTGAGCTTCGACGCGACGATGGTCACACCATGTACGCCAATCGCGGAATTCGGATGCGCCATCACTTCGGGCTGGAACACGATCTCCGGGGTGTGGTTGTGCACGTAGCACACCAACGCACCTGGACTGCGCTCGGGCGGCAGCGTAAACCAGCGGAACTGTGCGGCTCCCTGGCGCGTCCCGTATTCGACGTCGCGCGTCGCGATCGTCACCGGCGTGGGCTCGAGACCGGCTCGCGCGCAGCGCAGGTAATCGGCATCGATGTCGCCGCTACGCAGGGCGAGGATGTGCAGACCCTGGTAGCGGCGTATGAACGGCGCGAGGTAGTGCGATGGGTCATCGGTCAGCACGGCGGACAACTCGATGTAGCTCTGTTCGAGGATGGCGTGCGCGCATTCCTGTTTCAGGGACTCGCGCTCACCCGTCTTCGAATCCCAGCGCATCAGCAGCTTCGGTGCGGTGGTGATGAATCCAAGACGCCCGAAGGCGACGCGCATCGCATGCACGTCCCTTCCCACGAGACCGACGTGATCGATCACCGCCACGTGATGCTCTGCGTGGCCGGCAGGTGGTGCTCTTCCCACATATTCTGCGATGTTAAGATCAACTCAATCGGGTTGGCCAGCCAGGAAAGCGATGCACAAGTCCCTTGCGTGAAATCGCCACAACGCTCACCGATTACCTGTTGACAGTTCTGTGCACACTGTGCGTGTGGCGCCTCGTGACGACCGGGGTCGCGACGCGCCTGCGGGGCGCAGTGGTGTTTTTCACCGGTTTCGCGGCCGCCAGCTTTTTTGGGGGCACCTGGCACGGATTCTTCAGCGCCGGGCAGGGCCTGGCGCAGCAGGTCATCTGGTGGCTGTCGATGCTGTTTGCCGGCGTGACGGCGGCAGGACTCGCGCTCACCGGCCTCAAGTTGCTCGGCATGTCACGCGAACGTCTGCCGCTCATTGTCATCGGCGTGCTGCTCGGGGTCTACGCCGTGTTCGCGTGGCGGGACCCAAGGTTCCTCGTGCCTCTGGTCGCCTCCCTGGCCGGGACGACTCTGTGCGTTGCGGGACTCGTTCAGCGCCTGCGCCAGCCGGAAAATCGGGGCGCAAAGCTGCTCCTCGCCGCGCTCGGTGTGTCGATACTCGCCGCAGTTGCCCAGCAGCAGGGCGTTGCGCTGCACGCGCCCCATTTCGATCACAATGCGACCTACCATCTGGCATTGATTCCGGCGTTGGGTCTGGCCTATGCGGGATTTCGACATCTGGCGATCCACCCTCAGTAGTGCCCTGCTCGGCCTCGCCCTGACGGCGTGCGCGGCGACCGAATCCGGAGCGACGGATCCGCAGGCTGTCGCCGCAATCGAGCTCAATGACGTGCATTCGCGGCTCAACGCGACCGTCGTCCGCCAGCTGGCGCAGCCCACGACGACCGCGGAGTTGAGCCAGCTCCTTGCGCGAGCGCGGCGCGAGGGTCTGGCTGTCAGCATTTCGGGTGGCAAGCATGCGATGGGCGGCCAGCAGTTCGCGCGCGACGCGCTGCACATCGACATGTCGAAATTCGCGCGGGTGATCCGTCTCGATCGCGAGCGTGGCATCGTGACCGTCGAAGCTGGAATCGCTTGGCCGGCTCTCATCGAAGAGCTGCAGTTGATGCAACGAGGTGACGCACGGCCATGGAGCATCGTGCAGAAGCAGACCGGCGCCGATGAGTTGTCGATCGGCGGCGCGTTGTCCGCGAATGCGCACGGCCGCGGTCTCACCTGGAAACCTTTCGTGCAGGAAGTTGCGGCATTCCGCTTGATGCGGGCCGATGGCCGCGAGATCGAAGTGAACCGCACGCAGCATCCCGAGTTGTTCCGTCTCGTCATCGGCGGCTACGGATTGTTCGGTGTTGTCACGACGGTCGATCTCAAGCTCCGGCGGCTGACGAAGTTGCGCCGGGACGTCGTCGAGTTGCCGCTGTCAGAGTTTCCCGCTGCAGTCGCCCAGAGCATACGGAAGGGTTATCTATACGGCGACTTCCAGTTCAAGACCGATGAACGC
>DATBVX010000235.1:0-7870 GCA_036515135.1 Steroidobacteraceae bacterium | reverse complement strand
TAGCGGCCTGCTAAGGTTTTCGATGAATGAGGAAAACATGATGTTGAAGCTAAGGCTCACCCTCTCGTTTTCGCTCATATTCGTGTCGACGGAGTGTTGCAGGTAGGCCGGGAAAACGAGAAGAGTGCCATTCCTGACGTTCACCACAACCTGATCGGTATTCTCGGCCGTAAGCTCCACGACCGGAGGCCTGATGATACCGGTCTGATTTCTCGGGTCGTGAAAGTTTATTGTGTCTGCGCCGGGGTGAGTTCGAACGTAATACGCGCCACTCAAGAAGTTATTGGGGTGACTATGAGACCGGTGTGCGGCACCGTTGGCGAGAACATTGGCCCAACAGCCGGTAATCTGGAAGGCGTCATAACCTATTCTCAAGAATTGCAGAACGCTTTTCGTCGCGTGATTTACACAGAAAACAAGATCCTGAAATTCTTCGAGTTCATGCAATGTCCGATCTGACTGCCACCCTTGACCAGACGCCAGTTGCGGCTCATCTCGCCTCATTCTTTCAAGCGCCACCAGAATCTTCGCATTTATCGCTTCGTGCTGCTCTGCCTTGAGTTGAATCTTCCAGACTAGCGTCGGAAACATCGGAATGACATCCGATGCCTCAATCCACGGATCACTGTCCTTGACCATAGGCCGAATTGGGCGATTCGCAAATCGGCATTCTCGCTTAAGCTTCTTGATTCTCTTGCGGGTCAGGACGTTGCAGCGCGAAGCGATACAAGATTTCAGTAGTTGCCGTTCGATTTATTGGCGTGCTTCGCGGTTCACACTTGTTCTTGTTTGTCCTTCGTGTCCTTTGTGTCCCTCGTGATTCAGCTATTGCTTTTCACATCGCGACAACTTCGATGTCCGGCTCGATCTGCCGCACCAGGTTCTCGATTCCGGTCAACGTGCCGGAGATCGAGCTCGGGCAACTGCCGCACGCGCCCTGGTAGTGCACCATCAGGCGGTTGCCCTCGATGCCAAGCACGTAGAGATCGCCGCCATCGCCCTGGAGATAGGGACGGACCTGCTCGTCCAGAATTTCATTGATCTTGTCCAGTCGCGCGCGGTCGGAGTCACTCAGGTCCTCGCTTTTGACGGCATCGGACGCCTGCGCCGCGAGCTGGGCCGACTCCTCGTCGGCCGCCGGCGCGTCGCGTATCGGCACCGCGAGCTTGCGCATCAACTCCTGCCAGTCCGCCTTGCCGTCCTGGGTCACGGTGATCCAGTGATCGACGTAGAAGACGTTCACGACGTGGTCGATCTGGAACAACCGGCTTGCGAGCGGATCGCCGTTCGCACGATCCGCGCTGTCGTACGAACGCGTGATTCCCCAGGTCAGAGGCTCCCTGAGGATGAACTTCATCGCGTTCGGATTCGGCGTCGGCTCGATTTCGGCTATCTTCGGCATGGTTGCTGGACCAGAATGAATTAGCCGCCGATGAACGCAGATAAACGCCGATGCGAAACCGCGACAACAAGCACGCCGGGTATTCTTTGCTCTCTGAACTTATCTGCGTTCATCTGCGTTTATCTGCGGTTCCCGTTGCATTTCAAGCACCGCCGATCGGGGCATGCATCGGGTCGGCTTCCGACTCGGTTGATGTGCTGGCGATCGCATTCAGTGCCGCGTGCAGGGTATGCCACGGCAGGATCGCGCATTTGACCCGCGTGGGCAGATCGCGCACGCCGGCGAATACGGTGAGGCGCCCCAGGTGATGCGGCCGCGCCGGATCCAGCGTCCCGGTCGCCATGTCGCGGAATTCCTGCACCAGCCGCTCGGCGTCGGCCCGGACCCTGCCCTTGACCGCGGCCGTCATCATCGATGCCGACGCCTTGCAGATCGCGCAGGATTCACCCTCGAAACCGATGGCTTCCACGGTGTCATCGGCGAGCCGAAGCGCCAGATGTATATGGTCGCCGCACAGCGGGTTCACGCCCTCCGACTTGTGGGTCGAGTCCGGCGGCAGGCCCCAGTTCCGCGGCTTGCGGTTGTGGTCGAGGATCACTTCCTGGTAGAGCTGTGTGCTGTCAGCCATCGTCAAAAACCAGTATTAACCGCAGATAAACGCAGATACACGCCGATAACATCCGCCCGAATATCGTTTTCGATCTTATCTGCGTTCATCGGCGTACCCCTCAAGGGGGTATTGAGAAGAATCCATCGGCGGTTACAATGCATTTCAGCCAAAGACTTTCTGCACGCGGCGGATCGCCGCGACCAGCGCGTCGACCTCTTCCATCGTGTTGTAGAACGCGAACGACGCGCGCGAGGTCGCCGCGACCTTGAAGCGCTGCATGACCGGCTGGGCGCAATGATGGCCGGTGCGAATGGCGACGCCGTCGTCGTTGAGCACCGTGCCGACGTCATGCGGATGAATGCCATCGACCGCGAACGACAGCACCGCCGCTTTCTGTTCGGCGGTGCCGATGATGCGCACACCGGGCAGGCGATTGACCTGGTCGGTCGCGTAGTCGAGCAGATCCGTCTCGTGCGCTGCGATCCGCGCCATGCCGACGGACTGCAGATAATCCACCGCGGCCCCCAGTGTGATCGCCGCCGCAATCGGGGGCGTGCCCGCTTCGAACTTGTGGGGTATCACGTTGTAAGTGGTCTTTTCGAAGGTGACCGACAGGATCATGTCCCCCCCGCCCTTGAAGGGTTGCATCTGCTCAAGCCATGCCGCCTTGCCGTAAAGGATGCCGATGCCCGTCGGCCCGCACATCTTGTGACCCGAAAAGGCGTAGAAATCGCAGTCGAGCTCCTGCACGTCCACGTTGAGGTGCGGCGCCGCCTGCGCGCCGTCGACCAGAATCGGCACGCCGTGCTCATGCGCGACGGCGATCATTTCGCGCACCGGAGTGATCGTGCCGAGAGCGTTCGAGACGTGCGTCACAGCGACGAAGCGCGTGTGCGGATTGAAGAGCTTGCGGTACTCGTCCAGCAGCAACTCGCCGCGGTCATTCACCGGAACGACGCGCAATCGCGCGCCCTTCTCCTCGGCCAGCATCTGCCACGGCACGATGTTCGAATGATGCTCCAGCGTGGTGAGGATGATCTCGTCGCCGGCGCCGATAAATTTTCGGCCATAGCCATGCATGACCAGATTGATGCCCTCGGTCGTGCCGCTGGTGAAGAGCACTTCGCGCTCCTCGCGCGCGTTGATGAATGCCTGCACCTTGCGCCGCGCGGCTTCGTATTCCGCGGTGGCGGTCTCCGACAGGTAGTGCACCGCGCGATGGATGTTGGCGTGCTGGCTCGTCTGATAGCGCACCCAGCGGTCGATCACCGGCTGCGGCATCTGGCTGGAGGCGGCGTTGTCGAGAAAAACCAGCGGCTTGCCGTTGACCCTGAGCTTGAGGATGGGAAAGTCGCGGCGGATCCGCTCGACGTCGAGCGCGGCCGGCGATTGCTGCATCACTGCGGTGGGGATCGCTGTCATCGGGAAGCGCTCAAGCCTGGGCCGCGGTCTGGTCCAGCACGATCCGTTCGAGCCGTGCGACCAGCGATGGCACGGGGATACGGTCGATGATCTCGGCGCCGAAGGCGTAAGTCAGCAGGCTGCGTGCCCGCGTCTCGGAAAGGCCGCGGCTCTTGAGGTAGAAGACCTGCTCGGCATCGAGTTGGCCGACGGTCGCCCCGTGCGAGCATTTCACGTCATCGGCGAAGATCTCGAGTTGCGGCTTGGTGTCGACGTGCGCCCTGGACGACAACAGGAGGTTGCGGCTCTCCTGCGCCGAATCCGTGAGCTGCGCGCCTTCCCGCACCAGCACCTTGCCGTTGAATACGGCATGGGCCGCGCCGCCGACGATGCACTTGTGAATCTGAACGCTCTTTCCGTTCGGCTTCGCGTGGTCCAGCAGCGTGTGGGTATCGGCGAGCTGCCGCCCCGAAATCAGCGCCAGCCCATCGATTCTCGCGGCGGCGCCCTCGCCCTGCAGCACGACGTTCAGATCATGGCGTGACATGCGCGCGCCCAGCGTCACCGTATGCGAAGCGTAGGCGGAATCTTTGGCGAGCGAGACGCCGCAATTGGCAATATGGAAGCTTCCCCCGCCTTCGCGCTGAAGCTTCACATGCCTCACGCGGGCGTTCGCCGCCACCGAGATCTCGGTCACCGAATTGTTGACGTAAACGCCGTCAGTCAATCCGACGTAATCCTCGATCACTGTGCACTCGGAGCCGTTCTCGGCAATCACCAGGCAGCGTGGATACGTCGCAATTTCCGGCCGTGTCGAAACAAACAACAGGTGCACCGGCGCGGCACGGACCAGATCTTTCGCGATCCTGACCAGCGCCCCATCGCGCAGATAACAGGTATTGAGCGCCGCGAACAGGTTGTCACCGAACGGCACATGACGCGCGAGGTGCGGCTCGATCAGCGCACCGTGGTTTTTCAGGCACTCGGCGAGATTCGACACCTGCACGCCGGCGGGCAGGTCATCCGTCGCCGACAGGTCGGGGGCGAACAGCCCGTCAACGAATACCAGCCGTCCGGCCGCTTCACCAATGAAATAGTGCGACAGGTCGGCAAGCGAGAGCCGGGGCGCCTCGGCTGCCGGCTGAAAGTGCAATTTGGTGAGGGGCGAGATGTCGGTGAAGCGCCAATCCTCGTCGCGCGTGGTCGGCACCGCCAGCGAGTTGGCGCGCTCGAGCGCCGCGCTGCGGCGCTCATTGAGCCAGGAAACGCCGCCATGCGGCGTTTCATAATTCTGCAGCAATGCCTCGATATAGGGATGCCTGGCCGTCGCAACCGTGGTCATGCCGCCACCCCACCAACGAAACTTCCCTCACCCTCGGTCCCTCTCCCGAGGGGAGAGGGAAGCACGACGCTCCCTTCTCCCCCCGGGAGAAGGGTTGGGGATGAGGGGAGAGACGCGCCGATGCGAACCGTCAGATTCATAGATGCGATTCGGCGTACGCGGGCGAACCAGGGCGGCTCTCCTGCTTGCGGTACTCTTCGACAACCCAATCGTAGCCGCGGGTCTCCAATTCTTCCGCGAGCGCCTTGCCCCCGGTCTTGATGATTTTCCCGCCCTCCATCACGTGCACGTAGTCGGGCACGATGTAGTTGAGCAGGCGCTGATAATGCGTCACCAGTACCACCGCGTTGTCGGGCGTCATCAGCTGGTTGACGCTGTTGGCGACGGTTCTGAGCGCGTCGATATCGAGCCCGGAGTCGGTCTCGTCGAGAATCGCGAGCTTCGGCTCCAGCAGCGCCATCTGCAGGATCTCGTTGCGCTTTTTCTCGCCGCCCGAGAAGCCGTCGTTGACGCTGCGATCAAGGAAATTCGGATCCATGTCGAGCAGCTTCATCTTCTCGCGCACGAAATCGTCGAATTCCAGAGGATCCAGCTCGTCCTTGCCGCGCGCACCCTGCACCGTGTTGTAGATGAGCCGCAGGAACGCGCTGTTCGACACGCCGGCAATCTCGACCGGATACTGGAAACCGAGGAACAGGCCGGCACGCGAGCGCTCTTCGGGCGCGATAGCGAACAAGTCCTTGCCCTCAAACAAGACTTCGCCGCCGCTCACCGTGTAAGCCGGGTGGCCGACCAGCGCCTTGGCGAGCGTGCTCTTGCCCGAGCCATTGGGACCCATGATGGCGTGCACCTCACCGGCGCGCACCGTGAGATCGATGCCCTTGAGAATCTCGACGCCGGCCACCGTCGCCGAGAGGTTGCGCACCTCGAGCAGAACCTTTGCGTCCGCCTTGATCATCCGACACTGCCTTCGAGTTTGAGACCGAGGAGCTTGGTCGCTTCGACCGCAAACTCCATCGGCAATTGCCTGAACACTTCCTTGCAGAAGCCGTTGATGATCATCGATACCGCCTCCTCGGCGCCGATACCGCGGCTCTGGAAGTAAAAGAGCTGGTCTTCGCCGATCTTGGAGGTCGTCGCCTCGTGTTCGACCTTGGCGGTGTCGTTATGCACCTGGATGTAAGGAAAAGTGTTGGCGCCGCACTGCGATCCGATCAGCATCGAGTCGCATTGCGAGTAGTTGCGCGCGCCCTCGGCTTTCGGGGCGATTCTCACCAGGCCGCGGTAGCTGTTATTGGAATGGCCGGCGGAAATGCCCTTGCTGATGATGGTGCTCTTGGTGTTCCTGCCGATATGCACCATCTTGGTCCCGGTATCGGCCTGCTGATGGTGATTGGTCAGCGCGACCGAATAGAATTCGCCGATCGAGTTGTCTCCCAGCAGCACGCAGGACGGGTATTTCCAGGTGATAGCCGAACCGGTCTCGACCTGGGTCCATGAAATCTTGGAGTTGACGCCCTTGCACAGGCCGCGCTTGGTCACGAAGTTGTAGATGCCGCCTTTTCCTTCAGCGTCGCCGGAGTACCAGTTCTGCACCGTCGAGTACTTGATGTCGGCATGATCGAGCGCGACGAGTTCCACCACCGCGGCATGTAACTGATTGGTGTCGAACTTGGGCGCCGTGCAACCCTCGAGGTAGGATACCGAGGCGCCCTCCTCGGCGATGATCAGCGTGCGCTCGAACTGCCCGGAGGACTCGGTGTTGATGCGGAAGTAGGTCGAGAGCTCCATCGGGCATTTGACGCCCCGGGGGATGAAGCAGAACGAGCCGTCGGTGAATACCGCGGTGTTAAGCGCCGCGTAAAAGTTGTCGCCCGGCGGCACCACCGTGCCGAGATACTTGCGCACCAGTTCGGGATGCTCGCGCACCGCTTCCGAGATCGAGCAGAAGATGATCCCGACCTCGGCGAGCTTCTGCTTGTAGGTGGTCGCGACCGAGACCGAGTCGAAGATCACGTCGACCGCGACGCCGGCGAGCTTGGCCCGCTCGTTCATCGGCACGCCGAGCTTCTCGAAGGTGCGCAGGAGCTCGGGGTCGACCTCGTCCATGCTGGCAAGCTTTTTCGGCTTGGGTGCGGAGTAGTAGATGATGTCCTGGAAGTCGATCTTCGGGTACTTGACGTTGGGCCAGGCCGGCTCCGGCATCGTCAGCCAGTGGCGGTACGCGCTCAGGCGGAACTCAAGCAACCACTCCGGCTCGTTCTTCTTCGCCGAGATCAGCCGGATGGTGTCCTCGCTCAACCCCTTGGGCGCGGTCTCGGACTCGATTTCAGTGACGAAACCGTGCTTGTAGGGCTGGTTGACCAGGTTCTCTAAGACCGTGCTCATGGCGTTTCAGCGTTGAGAGTTGAGGGTTGAGCGTTGAGCGTTGAGCGTTGAGAGTTGAGAGTTGAGAGTTGAGCGTTAACTTTGATACGTAGAACGCTTGTTCCGCTAAACGCTCAACACCGATCGCTAAACTTTTGCGTCAGTCGACTTCACGCTGAAGGATTCGCC
Organism: Steroidobacteraceae bacterium; assembly: GCA_036515135.1. GTDB lineage: Bacteria > Pseudomonadota > Gammaproteobacteria > Steroidobacterales > Steroidobacteraceae > DATBVX01. Next base: position 559 of record DATBVX010000235.1, on the reverse strand, counting down.
GCAGCCGCAGGTTGCATCCACGTTGGGATTGTCGAACTTGAAGGCCTGCTTCAAACCCTCTTTCACGAAATCGAGCGTCGAGCCGTCGAGAAATTCGAGGGTCTTGCCGTCCACCACCACCTTCGCCCCGTGCGACTCGAACGTCCGGTCGCCGGCATCGATCCCGTCGGCGTAATCATAGGTGTACGCAAAACCCGAGCATCCGACCTTCTTCACCCCGACCCTCAGGCCAAGGCCATGGCCGCGCGTCGCGAGCCGCGCCTGAATCTGTCTTGCCGCACTTTCCGTCAATTGGATCGCCATCTTCTCTTCACCTGTCACAATTTACGATTTACCCCCTCCCCAACCCTCCCCCTTCAAGGAGGGGGATAGGGTGGGGGTTAGACCGCAACCGCCGTCAGGCGCCGCAGGCGCGTCACGACGCCCGATAACGCCACGACAAATTCTTCAACCTGCTGCATCGTGTTGGCCGCGCCCAGACTGAAGCGCACCGCGCCGCGCGCCAGTTCCGGGGGCACGCCCATCGCCAGCAGCGTGGCGCTGGGTTCGGTACTGGCGC
>DATBVX010000234.1:0-11733 GCA_036515135.1 Steroidobacteraceae bacterium | reverse complement strand
AATGAGGCCTACCGCCGTAGCTACTCGCTCTTCACCGCTCGCCGGCCAGGGAAGATCGAACACGTCGGCCGACAGCAGGATGGGGCAACGAAGTTCGAGGTCGTGCGCGTCACCCCGGAAGGCGGGCGGCCGTTTGATCTGTGGATCGATTCGTCGAGTCACTTGATCGTTCGCGCGGTAGAGAAAGCCGGGACGCGTACCAGTACGACGTACTACACCGATTACCGTGAGGTCCAGGGACTCAAGCTCGCGCACAATCTGCGCGTCAACCTGGGTGATCCCAAGTACGACACGGTACTCACGATCGATTCGGTCGCCTTCAATGGCGCCGTCGAGTCAGCGCAATTCGCAATGCCGGCGCCACCTCCGCCCGATTTTGGGTTCGCGCAAGGTGCCTCGTCCGTCACTGTTCCATTCGAGCTGGTCAACAATCACATGTACGTTGACGTCAAGCTCAATGGCCGCGGACCGTACCGGCTGTTATGCGATACCGGCGGCGCGAACATCGTGACTCCGGAGCTGGCTGCCGAGCTCGGGCTCAAGACGGAGGGCCAGCTCGAGGGTTCGGGCGTCGGCGAGAAGTCGGAAGACGTCGGCCTTACGAAAGTCGACCGGCTCGAAATCGGGGACGCCTTCCTCGACAAGCAGGTGTTCTATGTCTTCCCGCTCGGCGAGTTTGGCCGCGTCGAAGGCATTCGCGCGTTGGGGCTCATCGGCTACGAGGTCTTCAAGCGCTTCGTCGTACGCATCGACTATGAGGGGCACCGGCTCACTCTCGACGATCCGGCCCCGTTCAAGTACGCCGGCAATGGCGTGCGCGTGCCATTCAAGTTCAAAGACCACATTCCCCAGGTGCAAGGCGAAATCGACGGCATCGCCGGCACGTTCGACCTCGACACAGGCAGCCGCGCGTCGCTCGATCTGATGGCGCCCTTCGTGGAAAAACACGGGCTCAAGGCCAAGTACCAGCCGAAGTTCGAGGGCGTCACGGGCTGGGGCGTGGGCGGACCGTCGCGCTCGGCCATCGCGCGTGCCACTGTTCTCAAGCTGGGTGAAGTGACGATCGAGCGGCCGGTCATCGAGCTGACGTTGCAGACCAAAGGGGCGTTCACCGACCAGTACGTGGCCGGCAACGTCGGTGCGGGCGTGCTCAAGCGCTTCAACCTCGTGTTCGACTACAATGGCCAGGTGATCTACTTCGAGCGCAATGCGAACGATGCGCAGCCCGACGTCTTCGATCGCTCTGGAATGTGGCTCAACGTGGGCGAGGGCAACGACTTCTTCGAGGTCATCGACGTCATCGCCGGCGGTCCGGCAGACCAGGCGGGCCTCAAGGTGGGAGATCAAATCCGCTCTGTGGATGGCGTGGCCGTGAACAAGATGGCTCTCTACGGGCTCCGGCAGCGGTTCAAGACCGCGGCGCCCGGAACGCGCATCAAGCTCGAGCTGGAGCGTGCGGGCAAACCTTCGCGCTTGCGACTCGTGCTTCGCGATCTGGTGTGACCGGCCATGTCGACCCTTCGCCTAATCTCCGAGCACGGCTCTTTTGACGGTCAGCAGCGGTTCTATGCTCACGACTCGCGCGAGTGCCGCACCGAGATGCGGTTTTCGGTGTACCTGCCGCCGCAGGCAAAGTCGGGTCGCGTGCCGGTCCTGTATTACCTCGCCGGACTGACGTGCACCGAAGAGACCTTCATGATCAAGGCGGGGGCCCAACGTGTCGCGGCCGAGCTCGGATTGATGCTGGTTGCGCCTGACACCAGCCCGCGGAGTCCACGTTTGCCCGGCGACGATGCCAGCTGGGATTTCGGGCTCGGCGCTGGTTTCTATGTCGACGCGACTCAAACACCATGGTCGGCCCATTACCGCATGTACAGTTACGTCAGCCGCGAGTTGCCGGAGATCGTGCTGCGCGAGTTTCCCGGCCTTGCCGACCGGCAGGGCATCTTCGGCCATTCGATGGGCGGGCACGGCGCGCTGGTGTGCGCGCTTCGCAATCCCGATCAGTATCGCTCGATCTCGGCCTTTGCACCGATTGCGGCGCCGATGAATTGCCCCTGGGGGCAGAAGGCATTCGGCGGCTATCTCGGCTCCGATCGCAGCTCGTGGGAGCAGTACGATGCGAGCGTGCTCGTCGCCCGGCGGCGCGATGCGCGCTCGATCCTCATCGACCAGGGGGCCGCGGACAAATTTCTTGCCGAGCAGTTGAGCCCGGACGTGTTCGCCGACGCCTGCCGCAAGTCCGGCACGCATCTCACGCTCAGGGTGCATCCGGGTTACGACCACGGCTACTACTTCATCTCGACGTTTGTCGAAGACCACCTCCGGCATCACGCAGCGCAGTTGCTTGCTTGACCGCGCTACATTGGCGGCATAGCGTGGCCTGATCCTGCAAAGTCCGCTGTCGAGGACATCCACCATGCGTGCTGCGGTTTTCTACGGCCGTGAGGATTTGCGTCTTGAGGACGTTCCGGAGCCGGTTCCGCAACGAGGCGAAGTCAAGCTCCGCATCCACTACAACGGCATCTGTGGCAGCGACCTGCACGAGTACTATGACGGGCCGATCACCACGCGCGTTGAGCCGCACCCGCTCACGGGTGTGAAGAATCCCGTCATCTTCGGTCATGAAATGTGTGGTGAAGTGGTGGAGGTTGGAGAGGGCATCGAGGACCTGGAACGCGGCGATCGCATCGCAGTCGAGCCGGTCGAGACCTGCGGCCGCTGTCTTTTCTGCAAGTCGGGGCAGTACAACCACTGCGGCCTGCTCGCGTTTCACGGGTACAACCGCAATGGCGGCGGCTTGGCGGAATTCACCGTCGTGCGCCGCTCGATGGCACACAAGTTGCCGCATGGGATGACTGCCGAGCAGGGCGCCCTGATCGAGCCGATGGCCATCGCATTCAGCACCGTGAATCGTTGCCGCGTGGAAGCGGGTCAGACGGCAGTTGTGCATGGTCTCGGCCCGATCGGAATCGGTGTCTATCTCACCCTGCGACGTCGAGGTGTGCGTGTCATCGTGAGCGATCCGTCACCTGCGCGGCGCTCGGTGCTGGCGAGCCTCGGCGCCGAAGTTGTACTGGATCCGCGTGCCGTGAATGTCGTATCCGCGATTCGTGATTTCACTGGAGGCCGGGGTGTGCACGCATCGATCGATGCCGCCGGAGTCCCTGCCGCGTTTCACGCCGCGCTTCAGGGCACTGCCGTCGACGGCAACGTGGTCGTGGTGGCGATCCACACCCGCCCGATCGAAATCGACCCAATGGAGATCCTGATGTCCGAGGCGCGCATCACGGGCGTTGCACTTTCATGCGGTGCGTTCCCGAGCGTCATTGCAGAGATGGCGGCGGGCGCCTATCCGACCAAGGGCTGGGTGGAGAAGATCCCGCTCGACGGGCTCATTCGCGATGGCTTCGAGCGGCTGCATCGGCAGGAGGGCGTGAAGCTGCTCGTAGACGTCCGTGCTCGGTGAGTAGCGTCGAATTCGATCAGCGAGCGATCTCCGCCTCGAATTGTGCGCGAGCGGCATCGAATCGCCGGCGCGCCACCTCGAGCAGCCGGCGAACCTCCGCTACGTCCGCCACGTCGGCTGCCTCTTCCAACGCCAAGGCCACAGCCTGCAAACGCGTTGCGCCGATGTTTGCGCTTGCGCCTTTCAAGGTATGAACTGCGCGCCGCACCTGCGGAAGATCGCCGCGGCCGAGGCCGGACTCGACGTCGGCAAGCGTTTGCCGGGCGCTCTCGGCAAACGTTGCCACCAATCCGCGCGCCAGTTCGGCGTCACCACCGACCAGCTCGTGAAAGCGCTCGAGCGAAATGTCGGGTAGCGTCGCAGGGTCCCCGGCTGCGCGCAGAACTCGCTGGGGTCCGTCGTTCGCTCCGGCGCTTGACAGGTATCGATCGAGCACCGCCTTCAGTCGCTCAGCATCGATCGGTTTCGGCATGACGTCGTCCATGCCACTTGCCATGCACGCATCGACTTGCTGCCGCAGGGTATTCGCCGTCAGGGCGACGATCGGAATCCGGTGGCGTCCCGCCTCGCGCTCACGGATCCGCCGTGTTGCCTCGAGCCCGTCCATCACGGGCATCTGCACGTCCATCAGCACGAGATCGATCTGTCCGGTGTCCAGCGCCATAAGCGCCTCGCTGCCGTTATTGCACAGCACGACATCGCAACCCGCCCGTTCGAGGTGCAGTTGCGCCACACGCTGGTTCGTTGGCTCGTCCTCGACGAGCAGCACCCTGCGGCCTCGCCGTTGTTTCGAGCGGCTCATTCCGGTACACCGACCCACCGGCCGTCGGCCGGGTGCTGCCGGATGTCGCTCGCGCACCTCCGCCACCACGACGTGCGCTGTTCGAGTATTCTGCACCCAGGGGAGTGGAGCACGGAGGTTCCAATGGCAAGTATGACCGCAAAGTCTACCCCACAGCAGCGGCTGCTGATCGTCGAGGACGACGTGCACATGGCCTACCTGCTCGGCTATCTCGCCGAAAAGGAGGGATTCCAGGTCGAACGCGTTGCCGATGGACGCAGTGCGGCGGAGCGCATTGATGCCGGACCTGCTGCCGATCTGGTACTGCTCGACGTGATGCTGCCGTATACGGATGGCTTTGAGCTGCTTGCCCAGCTGCGCGCGAATCCCCAGTGGCAGCATGTCCCGGTCATCGTCCTCACGGGGAAGACGCGCGAGCACGACGCGGTGCGGGCTCTCGGCCTCGGAGCCGATGACTACCTCACCAAGCCCTTCAGCCCGGCGGAGCTTGTGGCCCGCATCCGGCGACGGCTGCAACGTTCCCCGGCGCCACCCGCGTAGCCGACGCGGCTTGCAGTGCGGCGCATCTTGATTCCGGCATTGTGCGGTTGCCTGTGTGCGGGCATACCGCTGATGCAGGCACGTGCCTGTACGGAGCCCGGTGAGCTTGACGTCCCCGCGAGCATTGAATCCGCCATGGCGGTCCTGGCCGGCAATCCCAACGACACTGACGCGCGCTTCTCGCTCGCGCGCGCCTGTGCGCAGGCCGGCCGCTATGACGGCGCGCTTGAGCACTACGATCTGTTGCTCGCACGCGATGCAGACAACGTCGACTGGCTGCTTGGCAAGGCGCAGGTGCTCATGTGGCAGCAGCGCCCACGGGACGCGATCCCATTGCTCGAGCACGCGCGGGCTGTTGCGCCCGCGTACCAGGATGTCTGGCTCCTGCAAGTGTCTGCTTTCGAGGTCCTGGAAGAGTACGCCCGGACGGATGCGTTGCTCGCCGAAGCGGAGCAAGCATTTCCGCAGTCCGCATGGCCTGCAGATCGACGCCGGACGCTTCGCGAGCTGCAACTGCTGCGCTCGGGCACTCATGTGTCATTTGGCGCCAGCTACGAAGAGTTGACGGATGATCGGCCGGCGTGGCGCGCGGCCACGCTGAACTTCGACAAGCCGCTCGATGGGCCGCGCAGACTCCTCGCTGGTTTCAATATCGAGGAGCGATTCGATCAGCGCGACGAGCAAGTTTCGAGCGGATACGTGCAGCGTCTGTCCAACGTCTGGTCGTGGGGGGCCGCCGGGGAATTCGCGCCTGACGCACAGATACTGCCGGAGTGGACCGTCGCTGCGGAAGCGGGTCGCGCGCTGTCCGGCAACCGCAGCGCTGGCTTGCGAGTGCGCCACGCCAGCTACGCGTCCGTCGACGTCGATTCGGTGGCGGCGACTTTCGAGCAGTATGCCGGCTTCTTTCGCCTAGCGTATACGCTGACCGCCTCACGTCCGTCCGGTCTGGATGCGGAACTCAGCCATTCGTTGCGCATCGCACACGACTACGGCACGGTGAGCAACGTGGCGCTTGCTGTGGGCTATGGTGACGAGGCCGAGACGGTCGCGCCCGGCGAGGTCAGCGTGACACACAACACTTACGTCGCTCTCTACGGCGTGCATTGGCGCAACGCCGGATGGGGCGTGAGCTGGGAGGCGGGATGGTACGAGCAGGGCGATCTCTATCGCAGGGTGCGATTGCGCCTTGGACTTGAGCACCGGTTCTGATCTCGTCGTTGTGCTCGCGTGGCGCAGCGCCGAGATCGCGGCATTCGGCGCGGCGCTGATGCTTGCCGGCGCGTTGATCGTGCGCCGCTACATGCAGCACGAGGAACGAGCACGGGCACGCGTCGTGGCGGTCTGGCGACCGCTTCTGACGCAAATTGCGCTCGAGGAGGGCGAGCTGCCGTCCTTGCCGCGCCTGGCTCCCCGCCGCCTGCCGTTTCTCATGGAGGAATGGAACGCGCTGCACGACACATTGCGCGGCGGCGCTAGTGTACGGTTGAATGAACTTGCGCGAAGCATGGGTCTCGACGCGGCCGCCCGCCACATGATGCACTCACGCGAGATCCGCAAGCGCATCCTTGCAATCCGGACGCTCGGTCAACTGCGCGATGCGGCGGCTTGGAAGCAGCTTCAGGAGCAGCTCGTTGCCGCGAACGCGCTCGTGTCGTTCTATGCAGCCGCGGCGCTCATCCAGATCGACGCACAGCGCGCAATGCCGGGAATCATGTTGCAGCTCGCCGAGCGCGAAAACTGGCCCGGCGAGGCGATGGCCCGCCTGCTGCTCGAGGCTGGCGCCGACGTGGCACGCGAGCCAATCCGCGCGCTCATGCTGTCACTCGAGCCCGCCAAGATTCCGCCGCTCTTGCCCTGGCTCGGCAAGGTCGATTCCATCCTTGCGGGCGAGGTTGCAGCCGTGCTCCTGCACCGCCACTCGAGCCACGAGGATGTGGTCGCCGCGGCGTTGCTCGTGGTCCAGGATGAGGCGCTGCTGCCGGAGCTGCGGCCGCTCGCGGGCTCGCCGAATGCTGAGACCCGCAAACATCTGGCCGTCGCGCTCGGTCGGTTGGGAGGTGCGGAAGAGACCGAGCTGCTGATACAGCTCATGGGCGATCCGGTGTGGTGGGTCCGCTACCACGCGGCGCATGCATTGCTCAGGCTGCTGGGCCTGGATGACGCCAAGTTGGACGCGGTGCGTTCGCGCCTCACCGATCGCTTTGCAGGCGACATGCTGGATCACGTGCGCGCCGAGGAATCAGTCGCATGAACGTGCGCCTGGTGCTCGAAACAGTGCAATGGCTGTTCCTCGGGTACTTCGTGCTGCTCAATGGCACGTACCTGATGCTCAACGTGATCGCGCTCTTCGGCCTGCGCCGCTACATGGGAGGCGCGAGCGCTGCGGAGCGTGTCTATTCGCATCTGCAGATGCCCGTGTCGCTCATCGTGCCCGCGTTCAACGAGGCTGGCACGATCGTCTCCTCGGTCCGCGCGTTGCTGCAGCTACGCTATCAGCAGTTCGAGGTCATCGTCGTCAACGACGGCTCGCTCGACGACACGCTCGCAGTGCTCGAAAAGGAGTTCGAGCTGCAACCGTTTCCCGAGGCGTACCGGGTGCAGATCCGGACGCAACCGGTGCGGGGTATCTATCGTTCGTTGCGGCACCCGAATCTGCGCGTGATCGACAAGGAGAATGGCGGCGGCAAGGCGGATGCGACCAATGCGGGGATCAACGCGGCTCGTTATCCGCTATTCTACGCCGGCGATGCCGACTCGGTGCTCGACCCGCACAGTCTCGAGCACGCCGTAAGGCCCTTTCTCGAGGATCCGCATACCGTGGCATGTGGAGGCACGGTGCGCATCGTGAACGGCTGTGTGGTGCGCGGAGGCTTCCTCGAGCGCGTTGGATTGCCGCGCAATCCGCTCGCGCTGGTGCAGATCGTCGAGTATCTGCGCGCATTCCTGAGCGGCCGCCTGGGCTGGAGTTCGATCAATGCGCTGCTGATCGTCTCGGGAGCCTTCGGCGTGTTCCACCGCGAAACGGTCGTCGCCGCCGGCGGCTACCGCGCCGATGTCATCGGCGAGGACATGGAGCTCATCGTGCGCCTGCATCGGCGTCTCAGCGCGCAACGGGCGCGTTACCGCATCACGTTCATTCCCGACCCGGTCTGCTGGACGGATGCTCCGGAGGATCTCGCGACGCTGGCCCGACAACGGATGCGCTGGCATCGCGGGCTGGCGGAGAGCCTGTGGCACAACCGCGGGCTGTGTTTCTCACGGCACGGTGGCGCGGCGGGCTGGTTCGCCTTTCCATTCTTCGTGTTGTTCGAGCTGCTGAGCCCTGTAGTGGAAGTCGGCGGCTACGTTGTGATGGGCCTGGCATTCGCGTTCGGGCTCCTTTCCGCGGACTCGCTGCTCGCCTTTATTGCCGCAGCCTTCGCCCTCGGCGTGATGCTCTCGACCTCGGCGCTGCTCCTCGAAGAGTTGTCATTTCGCACCTACCCTAGCACCAGCTATCTGCTGGTGTTGTTTGTCGTGGCCGTCTTCGAGAATTTCGGGTACCGGCAGATCAACGCGCTCTGGCGACTGCAGGCCTTGATTGGATGGCTCCTGGGGCGGCGCATCGAGTGGGGAAGGATGCGCCGCAAGGCCGGGTGGCAGGAACCCTGAGGCCTCCTCGGTCATTTCGGCGACGCGAACACTTGTGACCAGTAGATGCCCGCGGCGCTTTCTGGATTGACGGCAAAGGCGACACCCATGTCGGCGTACCTGTCGCTCATCAGCGTTGCGCAATGCCCGGGGCTCTCGAGCCAATCCGCGACCGCCTGCTCCGGTGTGGTTGAGCCTGACGCGACATTCTCACCGATGGCACCCCAGGAATAGCCCGCGCTAACTGCCCGCTTCCCAGGTGAGCTTCCATCGCGGCCGACATGCCCCATGAAACTGTGTCGCGCCATGTCCTCGGCATGTCGCAGGGCTGCTCTGTTCAGCGAGGCCACCAGCTTGAGTGGCCCGACGGGACGGTAGGTCTTCATGCCGCAGCGACGCTTGCGGGAGCGCGCCTCATTGACCAACTCGAGCACGCGCGCAGCCACGGTCGCCGCCTCGTCCGACGCGGGGGTCACGAACGGTGCCGCGAGCACGATCCAGGCGTTTCCGCGTTGTTCGACGATGCCCGCGTTCGTGAGCCCTGCATTGACGATATCCTTACAGAATTCATCGATGAGGACGCGCCGCATTGACGCTTCGCTGGTCGTGTTCGCAACCACGAGCGAGGCTGAGTGCTTGGCGCGATAACTCGCGCGCACAAGCGCGTCTCGCAGCGTCGAGCCGCGCGACAGCTCGAGAGCCACGCGCTCGAGCGCGGCGTCGCGCGCCAGTCGCGACTGAACCGCCGGCTTTCCTTTGCAGCCTTGCGTGCGGATGGCATTGAGCGACTCCAGAACAGCGGCGCACCCGAGGCCCGGAGTCGCGGCCAGCAGCAGCCCGACAACTAGCGATGCGACGATGCGTGAGCCGGTCATGGTCGAAGTCAACCTCGGAGCCGCGGTGGGATGCAACCTTTTCAGGGGGATTCCGCACTCATGATACGAAACAGTGAGGACTGGCCGGCGTGGGGAACCTGAACCGAAAGCCCTTATGGCAACAGGACGACCACGAGCTGGTGCGCGGATTTCTGGCTGGGCGGGGCGAGGCGATTTTTCGGGAGCTCTACCGTCGGCACACGTCCCTCATGTACCGGATCTGCGTGCGCCTGCTGGCGGGCGATGGCGTCCGGGCAACCGGCGGCCCGGAGGATGCGACGCAGGAGTGTTGGCTGAGAGCGATCCGTGCGTTGGACCGCTTCGCGTGGCAATCACGCCTGTCAACCTGGCTGGTCGGTATCGCAATCCGCGTCTGCGCGGAGTTGCAACGCTCGCCCTCGGAACTGCTCGATCTCGAGGAATATCGCGATGCTTTGGATGTCGCCGACCTGCAGGGACTCAAAATTGACAGGCTCGAGGTCGAACGACTGCTGCGCCGGGTGGCGCCCGGCTATCGCCTGGTCGTGATTCTGCACGACCTCGAGGGCTTTACTCATCAGGAAATCGCCGCCGTGCTCAACGTCTCCCCCGGAACTGTGAAGAGCCAGTTGTCCCGGGGCCGTCGAGCGCTCCGCACATTGGCCGACGGGCCCGCAATCGCTGCAGGACGGTCCGCATCATGATCCGAAACGCACTCCAAACGCCGCCGAACGCGCCTCCACCGAATCTCGAGCCGCCGAGCATTCTCGAAGATCGCGTCGTGCGCGCTCTGCACAGCGAAGGTCTACTCAAATCCGATTCAACACAGGAGCCTTCCATGAAGAAGATCCACGTTGCCTGGGCGACGGCCGCAGCCATCCTGCTCGTCGCCGGACTGGCTCTCGGCCGCAGCTGGCCGGAGAGTGCCGCTCCGGAAGACCGTCGACCGCAGTTCGCCCTGATGCTGTACGAGGACGCGAACTACCAGATCGCTGCGCCAGGCGAGGATCGAGTGGGCGAGTACACGGCTTGGTCGAGGTCGCTTGCTCAACGCGGCTACCTGGTCGAAGGCGCCGAACTCTCGACGGGTGGAGTGCTGTTGGCGCAGGCGGACGCGCGCATGGAAGCTGTGCCGACCTCCGACCAGGGCTTGCTGGCCGGATACTTCATCATCCGCGCGGCAGACGCTGACGAAGCAGAGCGCATCGCACGCGAATGTCCCCATCTCAAGTACCGGGGCTCCATCTCGCTGCGCGCGCTCGAGGAGTAGCGGTAATATCCATGGCATGAAGCTCCTGCGGTACGGACTGCGCGACCATGAGCGCCCGGGATTACTCGATGACAAAGGTGTCATCCGTGACCTGGGCGCTGTACTTGCAGACATCACGCCGGACCGGTTGTCGCGCGCATCGCTCGAGGAGATCTGTCGCCTCGACCCGAGCGCATTTCCCGTCGTTCCAGGAGAACCCCGTCTGGGCGTGCCCATCGCGGGAATCGGCAAGATCGTGGCCGTAGGACTGAATTACAGGGATCACGCGGCGGAGGCGAATGTGCCGAGTCCAAGAGAGCCGGTTCTTTTCATGAAGGCGATCACCGCGCTCAATGGTCCGAACGACGACGTCATCATTCCGCCGGGTTCGACCAAGCTCGACTGGGAAGTCGAGCTCGTAATCGTCATCGGACGCATCGCGCGCAATGTTGCGGAAGCGGATGCCCTCGATTTTGTCGCCGGCTATTGCGTCGGCAACGACGTTTCGGAGCGAGCGTTTCAGATCGAGCACGGCGGGCAATGGACCAAGGGCAAGAGCGCCGACACCTTTGCGCCTCTCGGTCCCTATCTCGTCAGCGGGGAGGTCGACCCGTCCAAACTGGACATCTGGCTGTCGGTAAATGGTCGCGAGCAGCAACGCTCGAATACCAGCCAGATGACTTTTGGCCCCGCGCAGCTCGTGAGCTACACCAGCCGCTTCATGACGCTGATGCCGGCCGACGTCATCTACAGTGGAACGCCGGCCGGCGTCGGGCTGGGCAAGAAGCCACCGGTGTTTCTCAAGCGCGGCGACGTGATGACGCTCGGAATCGAAGGGCTCGGGACGCAGCGACAGAGAGTCGTCAGCGTTCCCTCTCCCCCGTCGTCGGGGGAGAGGGTGGAGTGAGGGGTCTCTCAGAAGTCGTAATTGAACAGCGCGAAGTACTCGCGCGGCCGCGCATAGGCGATCTCGGCGTAACCGCTGCCTGTGGTGAGTGAGGAATTCCCCGCAATCGGATACTCCTCGTCGGTCGCGTTGTTCACACCCAGCCTGACGTGCCAGGTCTGGTTGCTGCTGCCGAACACCAGCGAGGCATTGACGACCGTGACGCTGTCGAGCTGTGCGATCTCCGGTGTGTCGATGACATCGAAATACGTGGTGTCCTGATAGGAGACGTCCACGCGT
>DATBVX010000233.1:0-2503 GCA_036515135.1 Steroidobacteraceae bacterium | reverse complement strand
AGCCCGCGTGACACCATCGCGCGAGAATCGTTTCAATACCGATTACATTCAAGCTGCTCTCCAACCAGCGCGGCCTAACGGACCGGGCGCTCAACTGCGTGGCATGGGCCACCGACAGTCGCTGCGGCACCCAGGGTTGATTGTCAACGGTCACTCAGATTTCCCCAGTTGTGGTCATTGAAAATTCCCCACCCTGTGGTCGATCAGTTCATCGCGGTATTGGGCTCCTCGGCTCGAACGAGTCCGGCCTTGAGCTTCTCCTTGAGCCGATAGGAGTTGCCGCGGATGTTCATGGTGATTGCGTGATGCAGGACGCGATCGAGGATGGCGGTCGCGATCACGCGATCCCCGAACACCTCGCCCCAGGCACCGAAGCTCTGATTGCTGGTGAGGATCATCGGGCCTTTCTCATAGCGGCGGGAGATCAGCTGGAAGAACAGGTTCGCGCCGGTACGCTCGATCGGGAGGTAGCCGATCTCATCGACGATCAGGAGTCTGGGGACGGTGAAGGTTTTGAGCTTCTCCTCGAGGCGGTTCTCGCTCAAGGCGCGAGTGAGCGAGGCGATCATGTTGGCGGCGGTGGTGAACAGCACCCGATAGCCATGCTCGATGGCCTTGAGCCCCAAGCCCACGGCAAGGTGAGTTTTGCCGACGCCGGGCGGACCCAGGATGACGACGTTCTCGCCGTGTTCGATGAAGTGGCAGAGCCCAAGCTGCACGATCTGCTTCTTGTCGAGCGAGGGCTGGTAGGAGAAGTCGAAGGCGTCGAGCCCTTTGACGAACGGGAAGCGCGCGAGGTTGGTGCGCATCGTGATGTTCTTCTGGGTCTTGGAGCTGACTTCCTCGGTGAGCAGCTGGTCGAGGAAATCCGCGTAGGTGAGCTCGCGGGTCGTGGCTTCCTGCAGCAGCGCTTCGAGGCGCTCGCCGCTCTTGATGAGCCGCAGGCGCGTGAGGCTCTCGTGCAAGCGTTCAAGCTGCGCGGCGCTCATGGCTGCACCGCCTGGCACGAGTCAAGGTGGGCCAGATGTTCGTAGATCGACAGATCGCGGATCTCAACCGACTCGATCGCGTGGCGCGCGTCGGTGCCGCCGGCGGTGGCGAAGCGGCGTCGGGCGTTGCGCACGGCGGCACCCGGCCCATGCTCGGGGCTAAGCACGAGCTGGTGCTTGCCGGCGGCGAGCGGATGCTCGGCGATCGGCCGGTCGCGGTGATAGATCAGGACCTGGCTGCCCTGGCGCTCGATCTCGACGGTCTGGCCAATCAGCGAGAACGGGACCGAGTAGCGGTTGGTCTCGAAGTTGACGAGGTAATCGGAGGCGACGATGCGACTGCGCCGTGCGGCGAGCGCAAAGGACGGTTGGCCGTGCGTTGCGATCAGCGCGCCGCGCTCCGCCGCAAAGCGCGTGAGCGGTTGCTCGTGCGTAGTGCCGTGGATGCGTTGATCGGCGATCTCGGCGTTCCACAGATCGAGCTGGGTCTGCAGATCGAGGATATCGATGAAGATCCGCCCGCGCAGAAAGTTGCGCTTAAGGTACTTCACGCCCGACTCGACCTTGCCTTTGGTGCGTGCTCGGTACGGGCGGCACAGGCGCGGCTCAAATCCCCAATACTCGGCGAAGGCCTTGAAGGTCGGGTTCCAGACGATCTTCCCCTCGCCATCCGGGTAGCAGACGGTGCGGGCCCGATCGTACAGATGCTCGCGGGTGTGGCCGCCGAAGTGCTCGAACGCCCGTTCATGGGCATCGAGAAACTGGCTCAGGCGTTCATCGGCACTGGCGTGATAGAAGCCGCGACGCGAGTAGCCGAGCGTCAGCACAAAGAAATGCACGATCCGCCGGCCGGAGCGAAAGCCGACGACCGCCTGACCCCAATCGATCTGGCTCTGCTCACCGGCCGGGGTCTCAAAGCGCGTCTGCGTCCCCTCGACCGACTCCGCCAGCTCGCGCAGTGGCGCGACAAAGCGCTTAACGGTCTCGTAGCTGCCCCGAAAACCGTGCGCGCGCTTGAGCTCCTGGTGCAGGATGCGCGCCGAGTAACACACCTGCGGGGCACGCTGGCGCAAGAACGCATCGTGCCTCGACAGCAGTGTCTCGGTGCGGGGTGGCCGGCGGTACGGTTGCCACTCGTGATCGCGCACGCAGCGTCGCACCGTCTTGCGATCGACGTCGAGCAATCGCGCGATACGGGCGATCTCCAGACGTTCATCGAAATGCAATCGTCGGATCTCCGCCCAGCGTTCGCGACCAATCATGATCTCCTCCGCCTTTGTCGAACCGTCGGCGGAGATCGTCCTCGTCATCGTCGTTGTATCCAACATCCTCGTACCCTCCAGGTCAGTGGAGGGCGGGGAAATTTGCCTGACCACAACCGGGGATTATTGGGTGACCGCTGACATTGATGCCAGAAGGCTTCCAAGATCGATTGAAACGTGCTGTGCCAGTCAGCTGCAACGCCTTGTTAGGCCACACACTCGCCTGCACGATCAGCGACACTACACGCGCAG
>DATBVX010000232.1:0-3816 GCA_036515135.1 Steroidobacteraceae bacterium | reverse complement strand
CGCTTCTCGGTCAGTGCCTTCACCAGCTCTCCGGTCACGACGGTGCCACCGCGGCCGACGTTGATAAACAACGCGCGCGGCTTCATCGCGGCGAACATGCGGGCGTCGAATAGTCCGGTTGTCTCACTGGTCAGTGGCAGCGTATTGACGATGACGTCGGCATCGCGCACAAGGTTCAGCAGTTCAGAGGGCGGGCCGACGTGGCTCACGAAGTCAGGCGCCGGACGATTGCTGGCGCGCGTGGCGACGATCCGCATGTCGAAGCCATGGGCACGCCGTGCGACTTCCGTGCCTATGCCGCCGAGTCCTGCGACCAGCATCGTCTTGCCCTGAAGCGCAATGCCACCAGAATCTCCGGTGACCTGAGGATCCCAGGCGCCTTGCGGATCCCAGCGGCCCTGGTCCTGAAGGCGCAGGTAACCGGGCAATCCGCGTGCGAGTGCGAGTGTCATCGCCATCACATGCTCGGCCATCACTGGTCCCGCGACGCGTTGCATGTTGGTGAGGAGAATGCCGCGCTCGGCCACGGCGGGAATCGCGACACAGCGTTCGACGCCGGCGCTCATGAGCTGGATCCAGCGGATCCGCGTGCCCTTAGCGAGCAACTCCGTGGAGCAAAAACCGACCACCGCATCGGCGCGCGCAGCGGCTGCCGCCGCCGCGGCGTTATCGCGTGCCGCAATGAATTCGACGTCCGGTGCGACGGCGCGCAGCCACTCGATTTCTCTGGGTGCCGGATCGCGCACGATGATGACGCGAGGCTTGCGCCAGCCGGGCTGATCGCGAAGCGCCGTGGGGGATTCCAGCAGTCCAAGCTCGACGACGAGCTGAGCGACGTCCGCGGAAGGCTCCACGGATGATTCCGGCCAGGCACGCGGCGGGACAACGGCCGTGGCTACGGCGAACAGCAGGCAGATGACACGCAACTGTGGGCAACTCATTGCATTCCTTGTGTGCGGCGAAGCGATTTAGACATAGCGCACGAGCTTGAGAGAATCCCTTATGTCTGGCCGCCGTGCAATGCGCGCCGCTTATGAGCACCCCGACGTCTTTGAGCGCGCGTACGAGCGCGGCCGATCATGCCGCCGATCAGATCATCGATCTCAGGACCGACCGGACCGTCGCATCCCTGTCCGCCCCGCTCGCGGACTCGGCCAGAGTATCGATCGCCTTCACGAGGGCGTCCGCCCGCTGATGATCGGCACCTGCCACACGGCATAGTCATCCGGATTGCGGATGCTCGCGCTCACGTGATCGAAGAGCGCTTGCGTCTCAGCGAGCGTCAACGGCGTGTGCTGGCTGATCACTTCGCTGTAGCCATCGCGCCAGGCGTCGATGATCGAAGCAAAGATTTCCCGCGGCACGCGCACCGTATCGACCGTCACGTAGTCGACCCGCAGGTGTTCCAGCCCGAGCCGCTTCAGCAGCGTGTACGTGCGCCGCCCGATGCGGCCGTCGGTGTGAATGGCGCGCAGATACGCAATCGCGCCCTCGTGCCACAACCGGTCCGGGTCGAGCTTGCCCGGAGTCATGTGCAACATGCCGTAATCCTCGCTCAGGACGTGCAGCCATCCCCCCGTCCTGCAGATCCGCTTGAGCTCGGCCAGCACCTTCTCCGGTTCCGGTACGAGTTGCGTCATGTGACGGCAGACGACCGCGTCGAAGTGGTTGGCCGGCAGCTTGAGCTCGAAGGCATCGCCGCGTTCGAAACGCACGCGTGGCGCCAGCGCGGCATAGCGGCGGCGGGCATAGTCGATCGGAGCTTCGAGGATGTCGATGCCGACGACTTCGGCGCGCGGATAGAGCGCCGCGAGTCGTGAAGTGATTTCGCCGCTGCCACAGCCGATGTCCGCGATGCGGCAGTCCGCGCCCAGCCGATAGCGGGCAAAGAGCGCCTGCTCCTGCGGCCAGATGGCACCCGCCTGCGCGGCGAGGTTGCGGATCATCGATTCATCGGCCATCTGTTCGGCCTGGGGATTACGATGCTTGCTCATGCGCGTGCGTGCTCGACCCGCTCGGGATGTTGTTGGCGTTGACAGTTCGATGCGGCTGCGGTTGTGATTCTATCTTGCGGACGCTCATGCGGCCCGCCAAACGGGGGAAAGCCATGGTAGCGATGCGTGCCCGATTCCTGCTCGCCTGGTTCCTGGCGCTGTCGAATCCACTCATCGCCGCCGAGGTCGTCGTACCGCCCGACCTGCAACCGTGGCAGAGCTGGGTGCTGCACGGCGAGGAGTTTCGCCGCTGTCCCTTCCTCACCGGCAATACATCCGCCGATGCAAGTGCATTTCAGTGCACCTGGCCCGAGCGGCTGGTCCTCGATCTCGACGCCCGCGGTGGCCGCTTTACGCAGCGCTGGCAGGTCTTTGCCGAATCGTGGGTCAGTCTGCCGGGCAACCTCGAACATTGGCCGCGCGACGTACGAGTGAATGGCGCACGAGCCGCAGTGACGGCGCGCCACGGCGTCCCGCAAGTTTGGCTAACGGCAGGCAACTACACCCTGAGTGGCGGATTCGGCTGGAGCCGCAGACCCGAGTCGTTGGCTGTTCCGTCGCAGACCGGAATCGTCACACTGACGGTCGATGGACAGCCGATCGTTCAGCCAGAGCGTCCGGGTACGACCGTATGGCTGGGCAAGCGTCGCAGTGCCGCGGAGCAACCGCAAATGGAGCTGCAGGTGTATCGCCTGGTCACGGACGACATTCCAGTGATACTGACGACGCGAATCCGGCTGCAAGCCTCAGGTGAGGCTCGCGAGGAACTGCTGGCGCCGGTGCTTCCCGCCGATTTCACCCCGATGAGCCTGATGACAGTTTTACCGGCGAGGCTCGAGCCCGATGGCAGGCTGCGCGTACAGATCCGTGCCGGCAGCTGGGAAATCACGCTCACCGCACGCGGTCCGGCCGTGGCCGGCTCGCTGCGGCGTCCGCGAGGAGAAGGGCCATGGGCGCGCGAGGAAATCTGGAGCTTTGCAAGCGTCGATCGGCTGCGCATCGCAGCGGTTGAGGGCGTTGAAGCGATCGATCCAGCGCAGGCGAATGTCCCGCAGGAGTGGCAACAGTTCCCGAGCTACCGGCTCACCGCCGAAGCCGAATTAAAGATCGTGGAGCGCAGCCGTGGACTTTCGGCAGCGGATGACAACCGCTTGCAGCTCAACCGCGAGATCTGGCTCGACTTCACTCACGAGGGCTATACGGCGATGGACGTCATCGGTGGCGAAATGCGCCAGGGCTGGCGGCTCGATGTCGTGGCTCCGTATCGACTGATGAGCGCGCAGGCCGGCGGTGAGAGTCTCCTGGTTACGGAGGGCGCCACATCGGGCGCGACGGGCATCGAGTTGCGCTCGCCCTACGTTGACGTCACCGCGGTGAGCCGGGTCGAAGCCGGTTCCGCGATGCCTGCCAGCGGGTGGCAAAGCCGATTCACGAACGTCCGCGGCACGCTCAACCTCCCGCCGGGTCATCGATTGCTCGCTGCCATCGGCGCAGATGACGCTCCGAGTGCGTGGATCGAGCGGTGGCGCCTGCTCGACATGTTTCTGGTGCTGATTGCAAGTCTCGCGATCGGCAAGCTGCTCGGCTGGCGGATGGTGGCCCTTGCGCTGCCCGCGCTGGCCCTCACGCATCACGACAGCGGCGGCATGATCTGGCTCTGGGTGAACCTCGTGATCGCGATGGTGCTCGCGCGCGAAGCGCCGGAAGGGCGCCTGCGCACACTGGCGTCGATCTACCGCGGCGTTGCGGCTGTGGCTTTGCTGGTGATGCTGATTCCGTTTGCAGCGAACCAGGCGCGCCTCGCGATCTATCCGCAGCTGGA
>DATBVX010000231.1:0-17238 GCA_036515135.1 Steroidobacteraceae bacterium | reverse complement strand
AGCGCGTGCGTGCGGCGCTCGACCAGGTGGGACTCCTGGGCAAGGAGAATGTCGGGCCGCTCGAGCTCTCGACCGGCGAGCAGCAGCGCGTTGGCATTGCGCGCGCGGTGGTGAGCAAGCCACCGGTGCTGATCGCGGATGAGCCGACAGGCAACCTGGATCCCGATCTCGCGCTCGAGATCATGCAGCTCTTTAAGCGTCTCAACGACGTTGGCGTCACCGTGGTCGTGGCGACACATGACGTGCACCTCATCGAGCGATTCGATCTGCGGCGCGTCGTGCTCGATCACGGTCGAACGTCATCTGTTGCAGCAGGCTCCGTCCGTGGCTAGCGACAGCAACCAGGAGGTCCGACCGGGCAGAGCCAGGCGCGGTCTGTTCGAATCGACCGGCGTCTACTTCGAGCGCCATGCCCAGACGCTGGTTGCATCTCTCGGTCGCATGACACGCCAGCCCATGGCGACGCTCATGACCACTTCGGTCATCGGTATCGCGCTCGCACTTCCGGCCTGCCTCGGTCTGCTCGTCGCCAACGCGCGCGCCGCAACCGGTGCCTGGGACAGCGCCATCGAGCTGTCGGTCTTCTTCAAGAACGATGTGCGGCTGGCCAAGGCGGAGCAGCTGGCGCGCGCGTTGCGTGAGCGCAGCGGCGTGGCGGCAGTGGAGCTGATTCCGGCCGATGCCGCGCTCAAGGAATTCCGCGAGTTCTCCGACTTCGGTGCGGCGCTCGATGCGCTCACAGACAATCCTCTGCCGCACGCTCTGGTCGTGCGGCCCTCGTCCGGCCACGCCTCGCCCGCCGAGATCGACGCACTCAAGCGTCACGTGCAGAACTGGCCGGAAGTGGACCTGGTGCAGGTCGATACGGAGTGGGTCAAGCGCTTTCACTCGATGCTCGACGTCCTGCGCCGCATGCTGGCGTTGATTGCAGGTCTGCTCGCCGTCGGCGTAGTCGTGATCGTCGGCAATACGATCCGGCTCGATATTGAAAACCGTCGCACCGAGATCGAGGTCACCAAGCTCGTGGGCGGCTCCGATGCATTCGTCCGCCGCCCATTTCTATACAGCGGATTCTGGTACGGTCTGCTGGGCGGTGGGCTGGCTTGCGGATTGGTGGGTCTCGGCGCGTGGTTGTTGCAGGAACCCGTCGGCCGGCTCGCGGGCCTTTACGGCAGCGATTTCCGTTTGCTCGGTCTCGATCCGCGGACGGTCGGCCTGCTGCTCGGTGGCGGCACACTGCTCGGCTGGTTCGGATCGTGGCTCGCCACTTCCCGTCACCTGCGGGCGATCGAGCCAACGGCTTGAATGACAGAGGATCACATCATGCGAAGTTCGACAGCTGTGTGGATGCTCGCCGTCGCGCTGCTCGTCAGCGCCGGGTGTACGACGGATCGGCTGGTGCATTCATGGACCGAACCGTCCGTGAAGAAGCTTGAGTTCAATCGCGTCGTCGCCGTGGCGATGACGACCGACGGCCCGTTGCGCCGCCTGGCCGAGAGCGAGATGGTGCGCATCATCGGGCCCACGGGGGTGGCTTCATCACAGGTGCTTAAGGACGGCGAGATGGGTGATGTCGAAAAGGTTCGCGCCAGGCTGGCCAGCGAGGGCTTCGACGGCGCGATCACGATACGCCTGGTCGATGTCAATACCCAGATCCGGACCGCGCGTGATCCGGTTCCCGTCGCTTATTACCAGGTCTGGTCGTATTACAGCCACTACTGGATCGCGGACAGGCCACCCGACTACTGGACCGCCGAGCAGACGCTTCAGGTCGAGGTGAACATCTACTCGCTCAAGGACGGCAAGCTGCTGTGGACCGGAACCAGCGAAACGGCCCGGCCGCGGCTGGTCGAAACGCTCGTCAAGGACGTGGCGGAACTCGTATCGAGACGGCTGAAGAGCGAACGGTTGATCTGACCGCAGCTACTGCTTGATGCGCGCCTGGAACGTTGCGACCGATTTTCCCGCCTGGTCGAACAGCTCGAGCTCGTTACCTGCGACTTTCCAGTGCACCGCATCGTTCAATACCTGGACGAATTTCGTCTCCGGGTTGCGGTTGTCCTGGCACGCCATCATCGTCATCGCGACCTCTTTGAACCGCAAGTGCTCGGCGTCGCGCTCGTAGCCGCCGGCGAACCGGTTGCAGCCGCTGAAACCGACGACCCTGGTACCGATCGGATCGAGCGTCAGGTAGGCCTCGGCGCGATCCGCAGGCGTGACGACCGGTTCGCCGAGCACCCGCAGCAGCGTCCAGTGCGTGTTCTCGAGGGTGGCTGATGTCGGTGACTCGCAGGCTTGTCCCGGCCACACGTTGATAAACCGGTCGACGACGAGCGACTGCTGCTCACCACCGCCCTCCATCCGCGGGCGCAGCGCGATGCGTCCCTCGAGATTCACCAGGAGTTGTTCGTTCGGCTCCTTGCGCGCTCTTCCATACGCGGATTCCAGCGCCGCGTTATCGCCAGCCTGCGCCACCGGAAGCTTGAGCTGCGTGATGCATTCGCGAAACCAGCCAGAATCGGCCATGTACGAATAGATGCCGCGCATCAGCGCGCGCGGCTCGAGCGGCCGATAGCTGGCGTTGCGCCTGATCTCGTAGTTGAGCGCCGAAACGATTGGCTTGCCCTCCACATCCAGCTTGCGCAGCGTCTCGGAATTCTCGATCGAGAAACTGAGCGGCGCCTCGCGGCCGCCCCGGAGAATGATCGCATGCGCATCCGGTGAAGCCGACCACACGCCAATGTCGTCGAAGCTCTCGTCGACGCCGTCATGCTTGCCGAGGTAGGTCCGCCGCAGAAAATAGACGCGATCGGCGCGAAGGTCGACCGAGTAACGGATGCCGGCACAATCGGCGCACGGCAGTATGCCCTCGTACAGCGCAGGGAGCATCGCGCCCGCCAGCATGCGGGCGGCGGGCGACGCAGCGGGGGGCGTCGGTTGCACCTCGGATGCGGCCGGAATGTCGACGCATCCCGCAAGCGACAGCAGCATCACGCCGAGTAACACCACCGAGCCAGCGGCTCCTGCGTTCCGTGGAATTTCCCGATTCCAGGATCTCATGGCGCTTTCGCTCCTAGGCAAAGAATGCGAGAACTCTAGCGATCGTCCAGAACGCTGCAAGGCCGCCGATTCCATAGACGGGAATCTGAATTGCCCACGCCGGCCAGCGCGCACGCGCGCGGCGCAGCAGCGTGACGGCGGCGAAGACGAACGCGATGAACAACAGCTGGCCGATCTCGACGCCGACGTTGAAAAAGAGCAGAGCGAGTGGAATCGCGTCCTCGGGCATCCCGATCTCGCGCAGCGCACCGGCAAACCCGAACCCGTGCAGCAGACCGAACAAGAACGCCACTACCCAGGGCCACCGATGGGCAATGCCCGGACGGTGATCTCTGGCATGGAGAATCTCCACGGCCACGAACATGATGCTGAGCGCGATGACGGCCTCGACCGGGGCCTGCGGTGCGCGTACCAGGCCGAGTGTCGCTGCGGCCAGAGTGATGCTATGCGCGAGCGTGAATGCGGTGACCGTCACGATCACGCGTCGCCAGCCCTGCACCAGCAACAGCAACGCCAGCACGAACAGCAGGTGGTCGATTCCGAGCAGGATGTGCTCGACGCCGAGGTTGAGGTACGTCCACGCGACCTGGGTCCAGTCCGCCGCGGCCTCGACGACCATCGACACCGAGTCCGGTGTCAGCCGCGCGACTTGTGTCGTGCCGTCCAGCCTTTCGATGCGCACCAGTGCATCGGTCGAAGTCGTGGAGAGTCCATCAATGGTGATCGTCGTACCGTTCAAGCCCCCACCGCAGCGGACACTCCAGCGCTCGACATACGCTCCGGCAGCGAGCGATGCCATTGGCGGTGTGGTCGGCTGGCACGCTGCGGGCAGTTTCGCGTAGATACCGAGGCGCAGCTCGCCGCTGGCCGGGACCTTCCACAGCGCATCATAGGTTTCCGGCCCGGTCTGTCGCAGTTGCAGGTAGCCCGGCCAGAATTGATGTGCCGGGGCGCGAGCCGACCAGCCGAGAGCAAGCACCACCACGATTGCCGCCAGCGGCAGCTTCATGTCGCGTCCTTTGCCGCTTCGATTACCTGGACCGCAGGCGCAGGTTCGATGGTCACGGTATAGCGCGCGCGCAGCATCTGATAGAGCTCATTGCTCTGTCGCCGGCGCTGCTCGACGGACCACTCGCGCACCACCTGCTCGCGGATATCGGCAAGGGCGGGCAGTTTACCCGGCTGGTATTCGTTCACGTGAACGAGATGCAGGCCGTAACCGGACTCGATTGGCCCCGCCCATTGACCTTGGGAAAGCTCCACCAGCTGCGCGGCGAATCCGTCGCCAAACAATCGATCCAGCTCATCAGTGGCAATGTCCCGATACTCCGCGGCAAGCGGGAATGGATCGCCCGACGACGAGGAGCTCGCTTCGGCGCGCGTGGTTCGCAGCCGATCGAGGAGTTGCGCGGCATCACGTTGCGCGGCCTCACCGCGGCGTTCAGGACTCAGGTAAACATGTGTAAAACTGATTCGGCCGGGCAAGTGGAAAGTATCCGGATGCCCTTTGAGATACGCCTCCAGCTCGGCCTCCGTCGGCTCGGTCTGGGCCGCAAGGTCCTCGCTGACGAACTCCATCTTCTGCCGGAGCCGGCGTCGGATGATCGTATCGTCACGATCCAGGCCCGCCGCTACGGCTTCGCGATAGAGCACTTCCTCGCGAACGTAGTCCTCGATCAGCCCGCCGAGCTCGGCCCGCGTGGGTGGGCGCTGCCAGGTCCGCTGCCAGTTGTCGGCCAGGCGTTCGATCGTCGCCGCGCTGACCAGGATGGCTTCGGGTTTAGTCTCATCACCGCCGACCCATCGATACAGCGCAAACAGCGCGGCCCCGAGCAACAGGAAATGGAGCAGTGGCTCGCGCAGCCAGGTCTTCACGGTGTGAAAGGATCGCAACCGTCAGCCGGCAGGCTGCGCCGAGGGGTTGAGCATCCAACCCTTCTCCGCATCCTTGCAGACGGTATAGGTCGCCTGACCCTCGACGCCTTCGGCCCGATTCGACACTCGAACGCGCCGGCACGCCAGCCCGCCCTGCGCTGTGAATGCACCAAGTCCCTCGACGCGGCCGGAGTGCCCGGTTGCGGGATTTTTCCAGGTCTGTTTCGTGCGCGGGCCACCGTCCTCCAGCACCTTGAGCGCGGCTTCGTGCAACAGCCGCATGTCTTCGTCGTCGAAGTAACTCACGGGCGAGTCCATGAGAAAGCCGAGGTTGCCCGCCCGTGTGACCGGGGCCACCACCAAACACGCCACCGCGATCGTGGATGCGAGAAGAGCGGCGATATTCGACAGTGGCGAGTCCATGGAGGTCTCCGATATTCAGCCGTTCGCGCAATGCTAACAGGCCGAACAACAACGACTCCGGCCTCGCGGGCAATCAATAGCGGGCGAAGCGAGTGCACATCGCAATCGACTACTTCCGCGAGTCGCCACGCGCAAAGCACCGCTTTGGAGGATCGAGGTCCGTGGTCGCAGTGTATAAGCTATTGATTTATCAGTAATACCCTTGGCGTCAGAACCTATCGAGTGATTAGCACTCTAAGAGCGCGACTGCTAAAATCTGTCTCGGTTTTGAGTCTGATGACATCAGGAGGTATTCCGACTCAATGAACACATCTCTGGTCCTCAGGAGCCCCGATACCCTGCTGGCTGGCCCACTGGGAAGCCTCGATGCCTACATCGAGCGAGTCTCCCGGATCCCGGTGCTTACCCGTGAGCAGGAGCTTGAATTCGCCGCGCGTTTTCGTCGCGACAGCGATCTTGAAGCGGCGCGTGAGCTGGTCTTGTCGCATCTTCGGTTCGTCGTGCACATCGCCCGTGGCTACGTGGGCTACGGGTTGCCGATGGGCGATCTCGTGCAGGAAGGGAACGTGGGCCTGATGAAGGCCGTGAAGCGCTTCGATCCGGAAGTCGGAGTGCGCCTGGTGTCGTTCGCCGTGCATTGGATTCGTGCGGAAATTCATGAATACGTGTTGCGCAACTGGCGGTTGGTGAAGATTGCCACCACCAAGGCGCAGCGAAAGCTCTTCTTCAACCTGCGCCGGCTCAAGAAGAATCTCGCGTGGCTCACGGAATCCGAGACGCAAGCGGTCGCGCGGGATCTTGGCGTAGCGCCAGAAGAAGTGACCGAGATGGAAAAACGCCTCTCGGCGCGGGACTTGTCGTTCGATCCGGTACCGGAAGGCGACGACGAGGATGCCTACACGCCCGCGATGTACCTGCCGGCGGCAGACGCCGATCCGTCAGTACAGGTCGAGAACGAAGAGTGGCAGGACACGACTGCGCAACGACTCGGGCTGGCGATGAAGACCCTCGATGAGCGCAGCCGCGACATTCTGACGAGCCGCTGGATGACCGACGAGAAGGCGACCTTGCACGAGCTCGCTGATCGCTACGGTGTCTCCGCCGAGCGCATTCGTCAGCTCGAGGCGAATGCGATCAAGAAACTTCGCGCGCTGGTGGCACCCGAAACGGTGATCGACGCAGCCTAAGGGTCCCGCCAGTGCATCCCTGTGAACCCGGCCGGCGCGTACGGCGCTTCCGTCCATGGGCGCCATCGAGTCTGCACCTCCCTGTGCAGCCGATTGGCCGGGTCGAATCAGTGATTCAACTGAAGCACCGGCCAAACCCATGTGCGGGCGTTCGGCCGGATTGACGGCACTTTAGGTGCCGTCAATAAAGCGGCGGCCTCACCCCTGCGTTATCGGTGTGAGCGTGAGTTCGACGCGCCGGTTGAGTTGCCGGCCGTCAGGTGTGTCGTTTGTCGCCACGGGCCGTGATTCGCCCGCTCCGACCGTGATCATGCGCTGATCCATCACGCCCTTGCCTGCCAGGTAAGTCGCCACGGTCTGTGCGCGACGCTGCGAAAGCCCCTGGTTGTACTCAGCCGTGCCGGTGCTGTCGGTGTGCCCGGCGACCTCGACGATGGTCTTTTCATACTCCTTGAGCACGAGGCTCACCGAATCCAGCACGCCGAAGAAACTGGAATTCAGGTCGGCGCTATCGGTGCGGAAAGTGACGTTGCCGGGCATGTTGAGCGTGATGTTGTCGCCGATGCGGGTGACGCTCACGCCAGTGCCCTGCAGCTGCTGACGCAGCTTCGCTTCCTGCACGTCCATGTAGTAGCCCACGCTGCCACCCGCAAGCGCTCCAACGCCGGCGCCGATGAGTGCGCGCTCACGCCGTTCCTTCGAGTCATCGCCCGTGATCAGACCGACGACAGCCCCGGCCGCAGCGCCGACCGCCGCTCCCTTGGCCGCCTTGCTGGTCTGGGTCTCTCCCGTATAGGGATTGATCGTCTGACAACCTGCGAGCCCGGCCAGAGCGGCCGCTGCCGCAAGAGTCAGCACCTTCCACGCTGGCAATCGCTTCATGTCGTTCCTCCACCCGTTGATCGGATGCATCTTCATATGGCTAGTCTGAATTCAGGTTCCTGAACCGCGCTTGAACGGGCGTCACGTTACAAACCACGTTCCGGCGCGGGTGGCGTGGTGGCCTTGCGATAGCCTTTGGGCCGGATCGCCACCGTATTGCGCACCACGCTGCAGCGGTTTCCGTCGCGTAGATAATAGCCATACTCGAATGTCGGCGTAGCGCGTCCCGCTGTCTCCAATTCGCGACGAATGAGGGCCTCGAGATTGGCGGGAAAATCGAAGCGCAGCTCGAGATCGGTGTTGCCACCGCGTTGGAAGTCGATGCTCATGGTCCGAGTCCAGACAGAGTAACCCGGAAACACACGCGCGCACACGATCGCCGCAATCCGATCGGCCAGCGCCGCCTGGTAACCCCCGAACATCACGCCACCTGGATTGCGTGACAGTGTGTTGAGCGGCAGGCGCACGCGCAGGTGACGCCAATCCGGGCTGAGTTCGAGAACCTTGATGCGCATCAGGAAGAATGGCGGATAGATATCGAGGCGCCGCGCATCCGAAATGAATCTCGCCTGCGCGAAATATTGCATCACGCGCTGGCCGATGGTGGCTTTGCTCATGCGTCGCGATCCACTCGGGGCCCCCATTCTTGCGGGCAGGAAACCGCGGGCGTAGCTTTGCCGCCATGACACGTCGCGCGCAAGAGTGGTTCGACGAGTACTCCGAGAGCCATCGCAAACCGACAAATAAGCTGCTGCACTGGATCTGTGTGCCGGTGATCGTGCTGAGCGTCATTGGCCTGCTGTGGGCGCTGCCCGTGCCCTCCGTATTTCGCGCAGTGTCACCCTTTCTGAACTGGGGCACGCTCGTCGCTGCGGTGGCCGTCCTCTATTACTTCACGATGTCGATCAACCTCGGCGTCGGGATGCTCCTCTCGATGCTCGTGCTGACGTGGCTCGTCTATCTCCTCGACCAACTTGCCGTACCGCTCTGGGTAAGTTGCGTGGCATTGTTCGTCGTGGCGTGGATCGGTCAGTTCATCGGCCACGCAGTCGAGGGCAAGCGACCATCGTTTTTCAAGGATGTGCAATTCCTCATGATCGGCCCGTTGTGGTTGCTTGCGCATGTCTACAGGCGCGCCGGCATTCCTTTCTGGTCTGGGCCCATAACTCCGCGGAATGCTGACCAAAGTCAGTCGCCCGACTGACTGACGATGCTGCCGCATGCTGGTGTGCACCGCCACAGTCGTGCACACGCGCGGTGCTCTCGCCCATACGCGCGCCGCATCCAGAAAACTTTCGCCCGCAAATTGTCGTTACCCGAAGCCTGCAACGCGCGGATTGTTGATTTCCCGGAATCAGTGACTTTCACGGTGGTGGATTTTTCCGCAGGCGTGGCACCAGTAGCGTATCACCCTGGTCACATCGAGAGGAGTCGCATCGTGTCGTCGCGTCACGCACCCCAAAATCCATGGAGCGTGCGCTGGCTGGCAGCGCTGGCTTTTGTGGGGGTGCTGTCGGGCGGAGTCGCGCCCGTGTCCGCTGCCGAGCCGCCGTCGCTCGACAGCATCATCGAGCGCGCGTCCGCGGAGCAGCCGGCAATCGAGGATGCACGCGGATGGTCGCTCGCGATCGACAACGATCTGTTCGCGCCGGCCCAAAGCGATCGCGACTACACCGGTGGCCTCGGCGTCACCGTGAGTGGCGCACAGACGGCGGAGTATTGGTGGTCGCTCGATCCGCTGTTGCGCCGTCTCGATTCCCTGGTGTTCACACGCGATGCCGAGTGGAGCGAATCGCGACTGCACCAGGGGGTGCAGGTCGGATTGATGAGCTTCACGCCGCAGGATCTTGCCGCTGACGAGGTGCGTTTCGAGGACCGGCCGTACGCCAGCCTGCTGTTCGTCAGCGCCGCGCGCCAGTACCTCGCTCCCGATGCACGCTCGGTTCGCTACAGCGACCTGACATTCGGGATACTCGGTCTCTCATTAACGTCAAACCTGCACGCCGCGATTCACAAGGCGGTGGGCAGCGACGCACCGCGCGGCTACGGCCACCAGATCGCCTCGGGTGGCGAGCCGACGGCGCGCTACGCGATCGGCGGCTCGACCTTGCGCGGCCGGCGCCTGATGCTTGGCCCTGGTCTCCTCGAGACTCAGACCACGTGGGAGTTGAGCGCCGGCTATCTCACCGAAGCGAGCTATGCCGTGTCAGCACGCCTGGGTGCAATCAATTCGCCCTGGTGGACGTTCAATCCGGAACGCGTCGATTACATCGTACAACCCGCGCCGATTGCGCGTACGGACGGCCGTGGGTTGAGCGAGGTTTATGTCTGGGCCGGCGCGAAAGTCAGACTGCGCGCATACAACGCATTCCTGCAAGGTCAGTTCCGCGATAGCGACCACGTGTTCGCTTCGGACGAGATCAACCATGTGATCGGCGAGATCTGGTTTGGGGTCACCGGGCAGTTTGCCGGCGGGACGCAGATGAGCTACGCGGTGCGCGTGCAGACCTCTGAAGTCCGCGACGGCCTTGGGCGGCGCGATCCGGTCTGGGCGGGCGTGACGATCAGTCGTGGTTTCTAGCGAGTTCTTGACAGTCTTGCGGCATTCCGAAATTACCGGGATGGTCCGCTGAGTTGGACGTCACCCGATTCCGACGCCTCGACTGGCTACAACACAAGCGTCAATACCCAGGCCATCGAGCCTATTGTTGCATGTCTCGGCATCAGTCCGGCGACTCGGCGAACTCAAAGCCGGACTCACGACGTCAAGGCTTATGGGCTGCGTGGGGCAGAAATTAGCTTTGCGAGACCGGAGTTCGCGTGTCAGGACAGCGGCATCGTGCTCGCGAGGTCGATGAATGCCCGCACCTTCGGCACGAGGTCGCGCCCTCCAAGGAAGAGGGCGTGCACCGGCACCTTGGGCGCCGACCACGCTGAAAGCACGCGGCGCAAGGTCCCCCGCGAGACCTCTTCCTTGCCGATCACCGTCGGCAGAAGCGCAATGCCGAGGCCGCGCATGGCCGCATCGCGCACGACGAGACTGTCGTTGGCCCGGACGCGCGCGGGACCATCGATTCGCAGTTCTCTCGACAAGGTGACGAGCCGCCAGCCGCGCTGGCCGCTGCCGGAGAACATCAGCAGCGGATGTTTCCTCAGGTCATCACCATCCTGTGGTGTTCCGTGGCGTTCGAGGTAAGCCGGGCTCGCGTAGAGACCGTACGACAACTCACCTACCTTCCTGGCACCGACGGCGGACTCCGCGAGCGGTCCCGTATGCAGGGCAAGATCGAGACCTTCGGCGACGAGGTCGACGGGTCGGTCGCTCACGTCGATCTCGATCGCGACCTTGGGATATTTTTCAGCGTACGCGTCGATCCAGCGCCCGAATCCGGTGACGCCGAGTTCCGAAGTCACCATCAGCCTGAGCGTCCCCTGGGGGTCGCTCTGAAGGTTGCCGGCGATCGACTGAATATCGTCAACAGCCGCGAGCACGCCCACCGCCTGGTCGTAGATTTGCTGACCCACTTCCGTGAGCCGGACGCGTCGGGTGGTGCGCTCAAGGAGCCTGACACCGAGTTCTTTTTCGAGGCCGGCGAGCCCGCGGCTCACCCGTGCTTTGTGCGTTCCGATGGATGCGGCAGCCTTGGTGAAACTGCCGGTCTGCACGACCTTGACGAACGTCGACAGCGAGTACAGATCCATTCTGTTGCGATATTAGTCAACAATAGCGCAGAAGTCACTCGGTTTGATCTCGCCATCGACATCACTGAAGTGTGCCGGCGCCGGCTCATCGTCTATCCGCGGCGCGATCGAGCGGCGGTCGTGGGTAGGACCTGCTGATATCATTCGCGCCCCATTTCCCTCGCCAAATCCGACCACAAGCGAGCTGGAGAGCACCGTGGCCACGCACGCAAACGACGCCGCACCGGCGCGCAAGTCCTCCACGCCGGCGCTCAACCCGCTGGATCTCTACAACGTCCGGGCGCTGCTTTCGGAAGAGGAGCAGATGGTCCAGGACTCGGTCGGGCGGATGGTCGATGAGAAGGTGCTTCCGATCATCGGGCGCTGCTTCGAGGAGCACCGATTCCCGCGCGAGATCGTGCCGGAGTTGGCCGAGCTCGGACTGCTCGGTGTGTACCTCAAGGGCTACGGATGCGCCGGCCTGAATGCCGTGAGCTACGGCCTCATCTGCCAGGAGCTCGAGCGGGGCGATTCGGGAATCCGCAGCTTCGTTTCCGTGCAGACGAGTCTCTGCATGTACCCGATCTACGCCTTCGGCAGCGATGCGCAGAAGCAGAAATACCTGCCTGGAATGGCCCGCGGCGAGATCATCGGCTGCTTCGGCTTGACCGAACCGCATGGCGGATCCGACCCGGCCAACATGCGCACGCACGCGCGGCGCAAGGGCAAGGATTGGGTGCTCAACGGCGCCAAGATGTGGATCACCAACGGCAGCATCGCGGACCTCGCGATCGTGTGGGCGATGACCGACGAAGGCATCCGCGGCTTCCTGGTCGAGAAGGACATGAAGGGCTTTTCCGCGCCCGAAATCGAACGCAAGTTCTCCCTGCGCGCCTCGGTCACGTCGAGCCTGTTCTTTGACAATGTCGTGGTGCCGGAGGCCAACGTCCTCCCCGGAGTTTCAGGCCTGAAGGGCCCACTGTCCTGCCTGACCCAGGCGCGTTACGGCATCTCGTGGGGCGTGATCGGTGCCGCGCAGGCCTGCCTGGAACAATTGCTCGACTACACGAAGTCGCGGGTTCTCTTCGGCCGGCCGCTGGCGCATACACAGGCGATCCAGATGCGCCTCGCCGATCATTCCCGGCGCATCACCACCGCACAGCTCCTGTCGCTGCAGCTCGGCAGGCTCAAGGACAAGGGCGAGATGACGCCGAGCCAGGTGTCGCTCGCCAAGTGGAACAACGTCCGCATGGCGCTCGATGTGGCACGCGATTGCCGCGACATGCTCGGTGCTTCGGGAGTCAGCGCGGAGTACGTGCCCGTTCGCCACATGCTGAACCTCGAGAGCGTCATCACCTACGAGGGCACGGAAACCGTGCATCAGCTCACCATCGGCCGTGAGCTGACGGGCGTCAGCGCATTCTAGTCGGGCGCTTCGTCGCGCGGCTGATCCACGATCGCCCGCGTGGCTCGGCGTTCCACAGCGCCTGCGATTCCCGGGCGTGCGCAGGCCTGGTCACTGCGAGACGCGGAGTCATCTGCCGCTCCTCGTCGCGATCCAGTTCAGCTTCGAGCTGCCACGCACCCAGCAATATCCCGAGCGCAATCCAGTTGAGCGCCTGGTCGCGGTACCGTGTGCGCGCCGCGGTGGCGACATTCCCGGTGCCATTCAGATTCGTCTCGATCGTGTCGCGCGTAGTCATGACATCACTTGCTTCGTAGTGTTTGCGACAGCGGTTTCTCGCGAGGGTTCGAGGCCAGGGCGTCGCACGCGGGCGACAACCACGTCACTTGCGGCGAGACCTAAAGGCTCAGCCGCGACCTCGAATCGCAACGGCCCATCATCGAGCGGTGCTACCTGGGCGACGTTGGTCCAGCCAAGGACGGCGCAAAAGCACAGCACCACGACCAGCGCCAGCCAGTCCGCAGCCAGTTCGCGTCGCCTCAGGAACAGCAGCCGGGCACGCGCGAGGCGCTGGGCGAAGGGTTCCTGACCCGTGCCGCGACGGCTGTTGAACTGTGACCACTGCCTGGTGCCGATCGATGACGCCCTCTGACAACTCTGTATCTCGCTCGCCATATGCCCTCTCCAGTGCGCGCTCCGGCGCGTTCCGGCAGAGATCATTCAGCGCGCCGAAAGGGCCAAGCCGGTGCGGGGATCGGGGCAAAGAGCGGGACGATTGTGATCAATTCGGGCAGCCGTTCTTGGCGCTGCCGGCAGACGTTAGACTGAGCACGATGAAGAAGCTGATAGCGATCGTGGAAGACGAGCCCGCGATCCGCGCCAACTACGCCGCGGCTTTCGAGCGCAATGGCTACGCGGTGCGCACGTTTGCGAACCGCCGCCAGGCGCTGCAGGCGTTCGGCTCGCGGCTTCCGGACCTCGCCATCATCGACATCGCGCTCGAGGACGAGGTGGAAGGGGGATACGAGCTGTGCCGCGAGCTGCGCGCGGCCTCCACGCAGCTGCCGATCATATTTCTGACCGCGCGCGACAGCGAGATCGACGCGGTCTCCGGACTGAGACTGGGCGCCGATGATTTCCTCACCAAGGACATCAGCCTCGCTCACCTGGTGGCGCGCGTCGTGGCACTCTTCCGGCGCATTGACGCGCTCAATCAGCCGGCGAAAGCATCACAGATCGTTCAGCGCGGGCCGCTCACGCTCGACGCCGAACGCCTCGAGGCGTCATGGAACGGACAAGTCGTGCCTCTGTCGCTCACAGAGTTCTGGATCGCGCACTCCCTCGCCGAGCACCCGGGGCACGTGAAAAATCGCCAGCAACTGATGGATGCCGCGAACGTAGTTCTCGACGACAACACCATCACGTCCCACATCAAGCGCATCCGCCGCAAGTTCGTCGCGATCGATGCGGCGTTCGACGCGATCCAGACGGTGTACGGCATGGGTTATCGCTGGATCTGATGCCGCTGCGTTACCAGTTCCTGCTGCTCGCGCTGCTCACGCTGTTCCTGCCCTGGGCCGGGTGCCGCTACGCGCGCGAGATGGAGTCGGTGCTGCGTGACGGGCAGGAGCAGGCATTGTCCGCGACAGCCTCGACGCTCGCGGGCATGCTCGCTGCCCGGCCACAGCTCTTGTATCCGGATTCCGCGCGGCCCGCTCCGTTCGACCCTGAGGCGGGTGATCTCTACGCCTATCCGCTGCGCACGCCGCCTCTCCTCGACGGCTATGCCGATGACTGGGGATTGCCGGCCGATGCGCTGCTACACGTCGCCGCGGCCAGCGCTCCTCTCGCTGTCGACTACGCAGTCGCGTTCGATGACCGCAATCTTTATTTGCTGCTCGTGGTAGCCGATCCCTTTTCGCAGCTCGAGCAGGCGGCCGACCCGCAGCGCGTGCCCGACACTCGTGCCGACCACGTCTGGCTTGCATTGGAATCTTCCCCGGGAGACCGAGCGCTCTATCTGCTATCGACCAGCGCACCCGGTCTCATCAGCGCACGGCGCCCGGTGCTCTCGTCGTATGGCGAGCGCCGGGAAATTGCTGAGCCGCGCATCCAGGCTTTCTGGCAGCCGGATCACAGCGGCTATCGGCTCGAGATTCGCATTCCGTCGACAATGGTCGGTGCGCGACTGGGGTTCGAAGTCGTCGATGTCGCCGCTGCGGGCGCGGTCCCGGTGCGTGTCGGCACGCTTGACCTCGAGACCCGAGAACCCCGAGGGCGACTTCTCGTGCCGTCCCCTGCCCTCGCTCGCGAACTTGAATCGTTGCTGCCACCCGCAACTCGCGCCACCGTGGGCGATGTCAACGGCTGGCTGCTCGCTGCGGCGGGATCGGTGGACTCCGAGCCCGGCTATGCCGAATCCGCCCATCCGCCACCCGCGAGATGGATGCAGAGTCTCTATCGCCGCGTGCTCGAGAGTGGACAGGCCGAGATGCCGACTCGAGCGGGGCAGGCAGGCCGGTTGATCGATCCACCTGCAGGGGCCGCGTTCTCCGGAAAAGGCGGTAGCAGCTGGTTCCGGCTGCCGGACGAAAGGCGCACGTTGCTCGCCGTTAGCGCGCCAATTCGCAACGCGGCTGATCCTCTCGGCATCCTCGTCCTGGAACAGGCCAGCGATCGACTGCTCACGCTTCGTGACCGGGCGCTCACGCGGCTGCTCAACATCACGTTTGCGGCGACCGCCGTCTCAGTCCTCGGCCTGCTGGCGTTCGCGGCCGTGATCTCGATTCGTCTCGGCCGGCTGAAGCGCGCGGCAGAGACGGCCCTGGCGCCGGATGGTCGCGTGAATGCGGTGATTCCCGGAACCGGCGCGCGCGACGAGGTCGGCGACCTGGCGCGAAGCTTTGCGGCGCTGCTCGGGCGATTGAATGAATACACCGACTATCTGCGCACACTCGCCGGCAAGCTGTCGCACGAGCTGCGCACGCCACTCGCAATCGTCAGTTCTTCGCTCGACAACCTTGAGTCGGACCGCGATGAACTCGACACGTACGTGCGCCGCGCCCGCGAAGGCACGGACCGATTGCAGGCGATTCTGACCGCCATGGGCGCGGCGACGCGCACCGAAGAGGCGATTCGCCATGCACAGCGGACACGTTTCGACCTGGCCGAGCTCACTCGCTCGATGGCACGCGCCTATGCCGATACGTTCAAGTCGCATCGCTTCGAGGCGCGCACGCCTGATGCGGCATGCTCGATCACGGGCGCACCGGAGCTCGTCATCCAACTGCTCGACAAGTTGATCGACAACGCGATCGATTTCAGCGCACCCGGCGCGACGATCGAGCTCGCGCTCGAGTGCGAAGGCGAGTTCCTGCTGTTGAGCGTGTTCAATCCCGGCGCGCCCATTCCTCCCGGTGTGCGTGCGCGCCTGTTCGATTCGATGTTCCAGTTTCGCCGCGACACGCGTGGACAACCGCACTTCGGATTGGGGCTGCGCATCGTGCAGCTGATCGCCGAATTCCATGGCGGCCAGCTCATTGCGGAGAATGTCGCGGCGCGCGGTGGGGTTCGCTTCGGAGTGCGCGTTCCGGTCGAACGCGAACGATGACTCCAGGCTCCCCAGAGCAGTTTTGTCCCGGACTCGTCGATGGACTTTACACGTAGGTACCCTCTTACTCGGGCTCCCTGAACGCGACAGTCACGGCAACTCTTTAGATATCAAAGACGTACACATGCACGGCGCTAGCCCATTCTAGATTCGTGCGTGCCGGGAATTGATGCTCGTGTGCCCCGTCACGCTTCTGGCAGTCGCCCGTCGGCCTTTCTTACAGGTTGTCGCAGTGCCGTAGCGCGCCGCGCGCACCAGAACTCATATCTAATTGATCCAAAAGGCACTATTCGCAGTGGCACGTCACTTGCTCCTTCTCTGGCAACCGCGATCCACCCGGGTTCGGGGCGCCAAGAGCAAACGGAACGGTCAGAGAAACGGAAGCTAGGGGATTAAGGGAAATGAGGGCATTCGGGAGCAAGCTCGCAAGCACGTTGGCAGTCGGTCTGCTACTCGCAGGCTTCTCCGCCACTGCGAATGCGACCTTTATCGGGTGGTCGTGGAACGATGTTTACAATCCCACTCCAGACATCGAAATACCGCCGTCGCTAACGTACACGCACGACATCACCGACGGTGAATACGGGTTCCGGCCCGGACTGGACGTGTTGACGTCGTTCCAGCTGACGGTCGACCTGTACAGCTTTGATGAGGCAGGCGAAGCGGCCTACATCAACGTGCCGACATTCTGGTGGGAGACCGAGAACTCCTGGTCGGATAATCTTTCATATGGCGACAACCGGTTCTGGAACGTGAGCGGCACCGAGTTCGGTGGCTGGTCGCTCGCGGGACTGCTCACGCTCAATCTGAACGGCACTTATTCAGTGACGGTCTCGAGTATGTACGGCGACTTCCTGTTCGGATCCTCGCGTCTCGATTCGCGCGGCTATTCGGACGGCTATCGCGCAGTGCCGGAGCCAGGCACGCTGGCGCTGCTGGCTATCGGTCTGATTGGCATGGGTGTGGCGCTGTCTCGTCGCCGCAAAGAGAAATAACGAAAAAAAGCATCCCCGGGATCACTGAGAAATAGAAAAACGCAGATCCCGGACAGCCCGAAGCCCCGCCTCGCGCGGGGCTTTTT
Organism: Steroidobacteraceae bacterium; assembly: GCA_036515135.1. Taxonomy (GTDB): domain Bacteria; phylum Pseudomonadota; class Gammaproteobacteria; order Steroidobacterales; family Steroidobacteraceae; genus DATBVX01. The sequence goes on along the minus strand of DATBVX010000231.1, from coordinate 34 downwards.
TTTGCGTGGAGTCGGGGCACTACGCGGCGGCTGC
>DATBVX010000230.1:0-4631 GCA_036515135.1 Steroidobacteraceae bacterium | reverse complement strand
GAAGTGGTTCACATTCAAGGTCATGCGAATCAATCCGCGCCGCAGAATGGGTTTTGGCGGCCCGACTGGCAAGGTGGCCATTGGCGGGTTGCGAAGCAGGTCTCGCTTATGGCAAACGATTGAGGGTTCGGACTACGCCGGTGAGGAGCCGCGCTTTCTTGTCGCCTTGACCCACGACCGGGGATAGCGAAACACGCGTGTTGCGTGGCAGGAGCGAATCAGCCCTTTCGGGCGCACGACATCGCGCAATCTACTTCTTCGCCTCCGTCTGGCGCTTCACTTCCTCCGCCGCCTTCTTGATTGCTTCCTGATCGCCCAGGTAGCGGCTCGAGATCTTCTGCAACTTGTCGTCGAGCTCGTAGATGAGCGGGATTCCGGTCGGGATGTTGTAGTCGACGATCTCCTGGTCAGACATGCGATCGAGCATCTTGACGAGCGCGCGCTGGCTGTTGCCGTGGGCGACGATGAGCACGTTGCGGTAGGCATTGAACTCGGGCGCGGCTCGATACGACCGCGGCTTCGCTGGGAGGCGCCGCGCAAGGTGTTCATGAACTCCTGGATGGGCGTGAGCGTCGAAAGCTGCCCCTCACCCTGGCACTCTCCCCGCAACGGGGAGAGGGCAATCGACGCGCGCCCAAGCTGGCCCGATCATCGGGACCGGAGATTTCAGCTAAGCCGCTCCAGCCACACTCGTGAGCGCGCGGAAGCGTCCCGTCGGCGAAAGGTCTTCGCGACCCGCCTGGGAATTCCAAAGCTCGTTGCGTTTCGCCACGAACGGGCTCTTCGACAGCTCCGCGAGGGTTCCGGACTTCGCAAACAGGAACCCTTGTCCGGCAACGCACCCGAGCTTCATCAGCGCGCCGACCTGTGGCTCGAACTCGATGCCTTCGGCCACGGTATCGAGACCCAGAGTCTCGCTGAGCGTGATCACTGCGCGCGCGAGCTCAGGGCCGGTGGAGGAGTTGGTCAGGCGGGCGACGAACGACCGATCGATCTTGAGGATATCGATTGGAAAGCGGTGCAGGTACGAAAGCGAGGAGTAGCCGGTGCCGAAATCGTCGATCGCCAGCCGCACGCCGAGTGTCTTCAATTGCTGTAGCCAGGCCAGGTTCGCCTCGGTGTTGTGCATGATCGTGCTTTCCGTCAATTCGATCACGAGGTTGCCGGGCTCGAGTCCCGACTCCTCCAGGGCCTGCGCCACGTCCCGCGCCAGGTCGCCATTTTGCAGGTGGCGACTCGAAACATTGACGGCGACCCGAAGCTCCTCGCCACCGGGACGGCCGAATGGCTCACTGATCTCGCTGTTCGCCTTCGGCACTCGCGCCAGCCAAGCCCAGGAACACAACGATGGCGCGATTCAAACGCACGATGTCTTCGTCATCAAGGCGGCCAATCTGTGTACCGATCTTTGTCTTTGGGACGGTGGTGATCTTGTCGACCATGAGGCGCGATGGACTCTTCAGACCATTGGTGGAGGTAGGTTCGATAGGGATACGGAACAGTTCAGCGGGGGTCGGATCGCCGGTGAAGGGACAGATCGTGATGGACTCCGTGGCGTCAAAACGGTCGTCTTGAAGGATGGTCACCGGGCGCGGTTTGCCGGCATAGTTTGGACCGCCGGCGACGGTCCAGACGTCGCCTCGCTTCAAGTGGCGTTCCACTCAGAAATGGAGTCAATGAAGGCCTGGTCCTCCTTTTCAGAGGGACTTCTCGCGACCGCGAGCGATTGCCGATGAGCTTGGGTGGCAAAGCGCTTCGAGCGGACGTCAGGAACCCAGATTTGAATGGGGCGAAGGCCTGCGGCGCGCAGGGCCTTACGGTGCTTTTGCACACGTTGGGCGACTGATGTGTTTACACGGCTCCGGGCACGTGCAGGGCTCATGACTGATTTCCTCGGAGTTACATGTAACGGAGTATGCGCGATCGGCGCGTTACATGCAACACCGCTCATCGCCGGCGTGGGACAGTCCCGACAAGGCGAGATCGACCGGAGTGACGAACTTATCGGGCCCATTTTCAAGCCGCTCAGGAATCTCGAGACGTTTCGCCACTTCCGGCTAGACCCCGAGCTGCATACGCTGGTTTGGCCCAACGGGGCGGACTTTGCGCCAGAGTTCTTGCGCGTGCGACTGGATCGGGACCTGAGGTCTCAGCTAAGCCGCTCCAGCGACACTCGTGAGCGCACGGAAGCGTCCCGTCGGCGAAAGGTCTTCGCGACTCGCCTGGGAATTCCAAAGCTCGTTGCGTCTCGCCACAAACGGGCTCTTCGACAGCTCTGCGAGAGTTCCGGACTTCGCAAAGTGGAATCCTTGTCCAGCAACGCACCCGAGCTTCATCAGCGCGCCGACCTGTGACTCGAGCTCGATGCCTTCGGCCACTGTATCGAGACCCAGAGTCTCGCTGAGCGTGATCACTGCGCGCGCGAGCTCCGGGCCGGTGGAGGAGTTGGTCAGGCGGGCAACGAACGAACGATCGATCTTGAGGATATCGATTGGAAAGCGGTGCAGTCACGAAATCAACCGCTTTACTGGCTGGCATTTGCCGCGAAACACAACAAGGCATCGGAGTTCTGGGAGAAGATTCGGGACATTGAGCCGACCAGGCAACTTCCTTTCCAAGATCAGTCATGGCGACACGCACCAATATCGAATGGACCGAGATGACCTGGAACCCGGTCACCGGCTGCACGAAAGTCAGTCCCGGTTGCTTGAACTGCTACGCCGAGCGGATGGCGAAGCGTCTCAAGGCCATGGGCGCGTTTCGCTACAAAGACGGCTTTGCGCTTAGCACGCACCAGGAGGCGCTCGATGCGCCACTGCGCTGGAAGGCGCCGCGCAAGGTCTTCGTCAACTCCATGTCCGACCTCTTTCACAAGGACGTGCCGCTCGGGTTCATCCAGCGCGTATTCGACGTGATGAATCGCTGCCCGCAGCATCAGTTTCAGATCTTGACCAAGCGCGCGGCACGGCTGAGAGCGCTGGTGGATCGGCTGCACTGGACGCCCAACATCTGGATGGGCGTGAGCGTGGAGGATCAGAAGCGAGCGCGACGAGCGATTGAGCTTGCGCTAGTGCCGGCGCACATTCGGTTTCTCTCTGTCGAGCCGCTACTTGGGCCGATCCATCACCTGCCGTTGGAGGGAATTCACTGGGTAATCGTCGGCGGTGAATCGGGTCCTGGTGCGCGACGCATGGACCCTGAGTGGGTCGACCGCATCCTGCGCCAGTGCCGTGCGCGCGACGTCGCGTTCTTCTTCAAGCAGTGGGGTGGTGTGCAGAAACACCGCTCCGGCAGGACCTTGTACGGCACGACGTTTGATGAGATGCCAGGATTGAGTGCGGGTCGATAGGGCCGCTGGATCGCAAGGTGAGGCGCGCGGACGTCACAAATCGAACAGCCGCACGAGAAATGCATCATGCGCCTTCAGAGACATCCATCTACGCTGCTCGAAGGGCATTCATGGGGTCGTGGTCATTCATCCGTCCATTGCACGTTCCATCGAATCAATCGCCGGTCGAATTCTGGTGATCCGAGGGCAGCGCGTAATGCTCGACGTCGACATCGCCGCGCTTTACGGTGTGCCAACCGGGCGACTCAACGAGCAAGTGAAGCGCAATAGGGGGCGATTTCCCGCAGACTTTACGTTCAAGCTGAGCAGGCAGGAATGGTCAGTCCTGATGTTGTCGCAAATTGCGATAACATCGCAACGCCGCCGCAGACTCGATCGATTACCGCGTGCGTTCACCGAGCATGGCTGCCTCATGCTCGCCAATGTTCTGAAATCCAGCCGCGCGGTTGAGGTCAGTCTGCTTGTCGTGCGGGCGTTCGTGCATCTTCGAACCGTGTTGGCTGCGAACAAGGATCTCGCGGCGCGTGTTGATGAACTGGCTCGCGAAATCGGGCTTCACAGGAGAAAGTTGACCGTCCACGACCAGACGATACTCAGGCTACTGGAAGAAATTCGACGCCTAACTCGCTTCCCGGAATCAAAGCCGCGGCCGATCGGTTTCACCGCCAACTTGAATGCGGACAGGTCTTGAGCTGATCGCTGGTATGCGGGCGGGGAGCGTGGCTCAGTACTTCTATTTCTTCCCCTCCGACTGCCGCTTTACTTGCTCCGCCGCCTTCTTGATCGACTCCTGATCGCCCAGGTAGCGGCTCGAGATCTTCTGCAACTTGTCGTCGAGCTCATACATCAGCGGCACGCCGGTCGGGATGTTGTAGTCGATGATCTCCTGATCGGACATGCGGTCGAGCATCTTGACGAGCGCGCGCTGGCTGTTGCCGTGGGCGACGATGAGCACGTTGCGGCTGGCCTTGAGCTCGGGCGCGATGCGCTGCTCCCAGTAGGGCAGCACGCGGGTGAGCGTGTCCTTCAAGGATTCGGTCGCGGGGATCTCGTTGGGCGCGAGGGTCTTGTAGCGCGGGTCGAAGCGCGCGTGGCGCGGATCGTTGGGCTCGAGCGGCGGCGGCGGGATGTCGTAGCTTCGGCGCCAGATCTTGACCTGCTCGGCGCCGTGGCGCTCGGCGGTCTGCGCCTTGTTGAGTCCCTGCAGCGCGCCGTAGTGACGCTCGTTCAAGCGCCACGAGCGCTCGACCGGAATCCACATCAGGTCCATCTCGTCCAGGAT
>DATBVX010000229.1:0-21205 GCA_036515135.1 Steroidobacteraceae bacterium | reverse complement strand
CCGTAGTACGACCTATGTCGTCAATGCCGGCCGTATGACGTTAGTGGCGGAATTCCGCGACGCCGAGACGGGAGCGATCCTTGCCCGTGTCGCGGATCAGCGTGAAGCACGGGACGACATGTTCCTGCAGATGTCGAGCAGCGTTGAAAACTCTGCCGAGGCTCGCGCCATGATCGCCAACTGGGCGCGCATCCTGCGCTCACGGCTCGACGCGGTGCGGATGCAGCCCGCGGCAATGCAACCTGCCACGTGAAGAAGCGATTCTCCCGGCCGGCTTCACAACTCACACCTTGCTTAGCAGTCTGGCTCTGCGCCGACCGCGCGTCACCGCGCGGTTTGTACGTATTGTCTCGTCACCTTCGAGATGCGCGACGCAAACGCTGTGGTCGACGCCGCGGTGCGGGAAGCTCAGGAGGAATTGGCGCGCTGGACGGAACGAAGTACGGAAGCACGCGACCATCACCCGGCTACTGGTTGAGATGCGCATGTGCGTAGCGCATCGGATCTGCGGAGACCTTGATCAGGCCGTCGAACGGCCCATCTAGCTCCAATATGAGAAATACGGCGCTTCCAACAGACACTGCACAAACGAAGAGAACCACGAGCACCGTTGCGTTTCGCGGGGCAAACAACCCGAAGCTCGCGAACGTGATCGTCAGCCAGAATATGAGGACCACGAGGAAGGCCAGAGGGACTGACGTTCCGACGCCGGCGAACCGCACCCACCTCGCTTGCAACAGCGCCTCGCTGAGGTCCAGAGCACGGGACTGAAGCGCCCGCTGGGAGTCATCGCGCGGCTCTAGACCGCGGATTGCGACCGCGAATCCTTCAGCTGCCGTCGCTGCTCCCGAGCGCATCGGATCCGGATTGGCGTGCCGGGTTGAACTCTGCGGCCAATTCGTGACGATCTGGTTCGCAATGATGTGCTGCAAAGACCCACGAATCTCGGCGGTCTCGGGACCGTAGCGAGCCAGCAGACGGTCGAGTTTGAGGATGTCCATGGCAGTGTGTCTCACCGCTGTGTCCACAGCATCAAAGGAACCCTTGGCGGAGGCAGTGACGAGGCCAAGAACCAGCGCGCGGTCATCGTCGCGATTAGCCCGATGCCAAGCTTCACCGTGTCTCTGGACTCAGCGTCAAGGTGATGCCCGGGCAAGGTTGTGCGCAACCAATTTCCGAGCAGCGCGCACCCGAGCGTGCATGCGAACACGATCATGCCGATAACAGTCGGGCTCATGGGGCTTACGAGAACCGTGCCACTGCCGTACGCCAATTCCTCCGCGGCGTTAGTTCCCTGGCGTATACCAGATCGGCGAGGTGTAAGCGCGCTCGGTGATGGTCATGCGCGTGCCGGGCAGCGGCGTGACGCCGAAACGCTTGGCGTCATAAGCGGTCCAGCGCGGCGTGGGAATCTCGATCACGCGGGCATAGTAGAAAGCGCGTTGTTTCGCGTCGAATTCCGGATCCTTCCAGACCGTGATCAACTCGGGCGCCCCGATCGTGTTGGTCCAGGTCGCGCTTTCGATGTCCACCGTGCTTCCCACGCTCGGGAGTATGCCGTTCGCGTCCGGCTTTCGGCCACCGCTCCACGCGACGTCATAAACCTTCTCGTGCAGTTCGCCTTTCGCATCCATCCAGCCCTTGATGATCTGGATGCGGTCGAGGTTGGCACCGATCGGGTCGCGCAACGCTGCGACCAGGAATGTCGGTGATTTGCCGGTGGGTGCTTTGGTGAGGTCACCTCCCATAGGAACGCCTTTCGTGTAGCCGGCGACGGCGGGGCTGCGCGTCTCGGCGTCGGTTTTCTCAAAGTCCCAGCCGCCGAAGAAGCGCACTACCACGCGCGTGCCTGTGGTCGCATAGGTCTCCCGGCGCTGCATCGCGTCCCAGATCGACTCGCGGGTGTTTTCCCTCGCCCACACGGCGGCGTAGCCTGCTGAGGCAACTTCCCAGTCCATGACCTTCAGGCCGGTCTTTGGATTATTCATGAAGAACGCGCTCAACCGCTCGGGGGTGGGCTCGCCCACCGTCGCTTTGCCGAAGAAGTTCTCTTCCTCCACAGCGGCAAGGCCCGTGTGCGCATCGGTGCTGCCGACCATGCCGAATTTGTAGGGATTGATTCCCAGTTCCTTTTCGAGCCTGAGGCCGGTCTTCAAACCCGCGCGCGCGTATTCGGCCTCGAGCATGTCCTTGGTCTTCGGCACGGTGAGGTCAAGGTTGCCCTTGTCCCACGTCTCGAAGTCGGCAAATTCGTCGTTGGGCGAAAGGAAGGGATGTGCCTCGCTGTCACCCTTGGTCTGCGTGGCCTCGTAGAGCCGCTCCCACTTCACGCGCGTTGCGGCATACTCGCGGTCCAGCTTCTTGCCGAACGCCTCGACGATCGGGAACATCCGGCCGTTGCTCAAGTTGCCATTGTGAGCGATGGCCAACAGGCTGCCGCCGGTCTTTTCCTCGAAGGCGCTCATCCATTTCCAGAGGTCGACGGGATTGTCGCTCCCGAGCGGCTTCATCGTCGTGTACGGCTCGACCCGGATGGCCTTGTCGCCATTGTCGCGGAAGATGACGTTGCGATGCAGGTTGTTGCCACCGGTGTTCGAAGTCCATTCGTAGCCGATGAACGCTGTGAAGCGGCCCGGCTCGTTGTAGGCCTCGGCTGCGGCGATCGTTTCCTGCCACGCGTCGCGGTAGGCTTTAGTGCCGGGCACGGGGAAGATCGCCTTGGGAATCGTCCCCTTGCCGAAGTTGAGGATGATGTCCATCGCCGCCTGCGCACCTTTGCCGGAGTGGATCATCTCGTTCCACTTCCGGCCCTGCGGGTCGGCCATGACTGCCGGATCACCGGCAATGACCAGCTGGAAAAAGCCCATGCCATCCGAGTGGTCCGCGACGACGAGAAAATCGAGGGGGCGCGACAGTTTTGCCGGCTGGCCGGTCGACGCCATGACCTCCTCGCCGCGCGCAAAGCGATAGGCATCGCGCGGATTGAGGCGGGCGCCCGCTGCGCCTGCGTCCATCGAGAATGCCGTGTGCAGGTGCGTGTCGCCGAAGAATGGCCGCGTGGGGAAATTCCGCCCCGCATAGGGCGAGTACGGCGGCTTAGGAGGATGCGCGCTTTCGGCCTTCGCCTTGGTGAGCTCTCCGGCGTCTTGGGCGATTGCGGGCAGCGAAAAACCAACGGCCAGCAACCCGGAGAGCATTGCGTCGCGGAGTTGTGAGACGTTCATGGTCAACTTCCTTTGTGTTATTGCTTGTAACACCCGGTGACGCGGCGCCTGTCGAGGCTGATCCGCCGCGCCGGTAGCCGGATCGCCTTCAGTCGCGCCCGCCGCTTGTTTGTCTCGATCAGTACTTGACTAGATATTTCTTCGCTTCGAGGCACACGCTGAACGCCTTGCGGAACGCGTCTGTTTGTTCCTTCGATAATGCCTGTGCCTGCTGAACCTGTTGCTCCCCTTGCTGTTGAGCTTGCGTCTGCGCCTGTTTTGCGCCGCGCCGCGCGATGAGAAGGCCAGCCGCGGCACCGTATGCTGCGCCTTCGCCGGCGTCATTGCTCGCGACCTCGCCTATCAGCGCGCCCGCGGCCGCCCCTTTGACGGCACCTTTGGCACCTGCGCCCTGCGTTGCCTGCTGCGTTTGCTGTTGCTGCTGCGCCGCCTGCTGTTGTGCCGCCTCCACCTGCTTCTGCGCCGCGAACGGATCCACTCCCGTGTTCTGCACACCCCACTGGTAGCATTCCGCCTCATCCTTTGACTGCTTGTCCGCGGCCTGGCCCGCGGCCGGAAAAACGGCCACGCCCAGCGTCGCGGCCAGCGTCTTCTGTGCGCTTGCCGGCTGCGTGCCCGCCTGCTGCGTCTGCTGAGCCCAAAGAATTCCGACCGGCGCCGCGACGAGCAGCGCGATTGCAACCACAAATCGAGACATGTGAGCGACCCCTACCCGAATTTCAACGCGAATTGATCAGACGAACGACCGCACGGGAACTATCAGCGGCCGGTCATCGGCGTACACGCGGCAAAGACTGTCACCGTCATTCCCTCCGCCGCAATTGCGACGGCGGCCTGTCCCGACTGTTCGCCGATGACCATGCTGAATGCACGTCCCAGCTGCATTCCCTGCAACACGATCCTGCCCTCGGCACGCTCCTTGCTGAGGATGGGTGTTGACCGGTTCTCACCGCTGGCCGCGGTAGTCGCCAACACCCCCTGCTTGAGATCGATTTCGAGGAACTGGGGGAACTGCAAGTTCCATGGTGGACCGCTGGTGCATTCTCCCTGGGCGGTGCATTGCGTCGCTTGCACTGCAGAGCAAAGGAATCGATCCGCACCCGTCAAATCGTCCGCGGCCATCGGCCCCGCGACCAGCAATGCAACGATGCCACCCGCGTAACGACCGGTCATACAGCTCTCCTCGTAAGCACACTAGAAGGCGAACAGGACTCCCGTAATCGGGCCGTCCATGGTCAGGTCGAGCTCTACACCCTCGTTCTCGAATTCCATCTCCATGTGCCGCCACCCGAACAACACCGCGTTGTCGAGATCGCTGCCGAATCGCCAGCCGATGACGGCGAGCGCGTTCCAGGTCGACTCGGAATCACCGCCCCCGATGTCACCCCGCAGGTTCAGCAGCCAGCGCTCGCTGAGGGGTTGCGCATAACGTCCACCGATCATGAAGTCGGTATAGCTCTTGTCCGCCGAGCGGCGAATCGGACTGTTCGGAAAACCGCCGGAGAACGTGAGATCGACACCGAGATCGAGAATGCGCGCGCCAGCAAACGCGCTGAACCGACCGGCCGCACCGCCGGGTGTGTAAACCGCTGCAACCTCGTAAATTCCGGTGTCGATTTCGGCCTCCGTCGCGATCGGACCCCGGCTGCCGTCGTCGCTCATGGTGAGGTAGGTCGCATCGAAGAACATTCCCCACTCGCCACGGTGCCCCTCGGCGTGCACCTGAGCGGCGATGTCGAGCTTGTCCAGGATGTCGTCGAACCCCGCCTCGCCGCTGACTTCCTGGCCGGAAGGAAAGCGCACATCGGTCTTGACGTCACTGCCCCAGAGGTAGGGGGCGATGCTCCAGCGCCAGCCGTCATCGGCCGCCTGCGCAAGAGCTGACGTCGATCCCGGCATGCCGAGCAGCTCCGGCACGCCGAGCACGAAACCCAGGGCGAACGCGTAGACGCAAACTCTATGCGAGGACATGGACCCTCCTATGGATGTGTCAACGGGGCGTCAGCTCGCCTTGCCCTCACGGGCCTCGCGGGCCTTTGGATCGGTGCAGTCAATCCACTGCGCCTCGGGCAGCTTGGCATTGTCGAGACGGCAACGCAGGCGTGAGCCATATTCGCCGACCGTTGCCCGGAATTCATCCATGTCCATCCGCTGCTCTTTCTGCCCCTCCGCCTTGCGCGCGCCGCGCTTGACGACGATGGCTGCCAGCACTTCACTGGACTTACTGTCCGCAATTTCGGCCTCGAGGGCCATCTCGATGATATCGACCTTGTCGAGCGTCTCCTTCAGCGCATCGATACCGACTTTAGTCACGGCGCCGACCGGTGTGTAAGCCATGAGGCGGCGCTTTTTCTTCTTGAGATAGAGCTCGGTGAGTGCCGTCCGCACGAACAGCACATCCGCGGCCGGTTTCTCTACCACTTTGTAACGACCCGCTTCGAGCCTCGACTTCAGCGCATCGCGCATAACCGTGGAGAGCGCCTCGATGTCCTCGGGCTTCAACCCCTTGTATTCCGAATCGGCGCTGAAGTGGATTTCCGGTTGATCGATCATCACACTGGTGTAGGCCACCATGCGCTTGGCGGCATCCGGCGCGCCATAGACGAGATCCGTACCCGTCGCGGTGGTGACCGGCTGGAGCTTGCTGTAGTCGGTCAGAAACCCGGACGCGGCGAATGCTGTGCCCGCAGACAAGGCGATTGCGGAAGCAGCGAGTAGCGCTCGGTAATTCATATTGATCCCCCTGGTTGGAGTTGGCGCGCTGTTATTTTTTCATGTTATCAAGCTTTGCGTATTAGCCCCTAATCGACTGTCATACGATTGACGTGGCGCGTGAACTGTGCAACGCGGCCTGCAGTCAGTCGCCAGCTCCAGAAACCGTGGCTACAGCAGCATCTGTCAGCGCCCCGCGCGAAACCGCTCCACGACTTTGGTGACCTCAGGCTGCTGCGAATACTTCGCAAGCGCCTCCATGAGCTCGTAGCAAAGCACGACCTCGCGATACTCATCGTCCCAGTACGCATTCGGGATCCGGCAGTGGCTGAGCTTTAGCGTAAGAGACTCGGGGAATGCAAAAGTCGTCTGCATCTGCTGGCCCAGCTTCTCGAGCAGCTGGCGCCCCTGAATCAACTTCGCGAGCTTGGTTTCGTTGGCATCGAGGGGCTGCGCATATTTGACGCCGATCTCGGCAGCGGGCCGGGACGAGCGCTGACTCGGTGGGATGCCGTAGGTATCGCGCACCCACAGTGAGCCACGCTCGGCGATGTTCCATTCGTCCTCGCAGCTTTCGGCCCTGATCTCCTGCATTTCGGCCGCCTCGGCGACCCAGCCGAACCGCTTGGCGTCACTGCCGTACAAGAGACACAGGAGCCGTGCATAGCGTTGCGCGCTAAGCCCATGCTGCGCCCACAATGCGACTTGCGCGCCCTCGCGCTCGAGCCCTGCTTTCCAGACGTACGCCTGCGCCAGCGCCGTCACGCCCAGCATTTCGCCGAATCCGGCATTCGGGTGCTGCACATCGAGCCGGATCAGCGATACCGCAGCGATGGTGTCCGCGGATTCCTCCTCCAGCCCGAGCAAGGGAACGTCGAAATCCCGGATGATGGCGTGGCCGAATTCATGCAGCAGCGCAAACGTTACGTTTCCGACGATGAAGGTCTCGCTTGCTGAGGAGATCGCGGGCGCCTCCGCTGCTGTCGAGCTCTCGGCAGCCGACAACGGTCGCAGAACGAGCGCCATGGCGCAGACCGCGATCACGGCGCACGCAATGTGAATGCGGCGCTCTGCCGCAGCGTGTCGGGAAACCATCGCGCAGAAGCTCTCGTCAGTCAAATTCATAACCGAGCGACGTGACCACCGTCCAGTCGCTTTCCGTCGCGCCCGCGGACTGGGGCTCGCTGTCATAGGTATGCGTGAACGAAAGTTGATAGATGAAGTCCTTGATGATTTCGTAGCTTACAGTAATACCGGCATCGGTTCGGACGCGTCCGGACACGCTGAAGCTGGGAAAGACGCTCAGGTCGGCCGAGATATCAATCTCGGGGTCATCGAATTTGAAGAGGTCGTAGGACGCCGCCAGGATTCCTTCCAAGCTCCTCTGGGACGTCCCGTCAGAGAATTCTTCACGCGTAACGGCGAGGCCGGCGAGCGCTCCCAGCTCCTGGTGGGCACTCTGAATGACGTACCGGCCGAAGCCGCCGCCCAGGAGCACGCGCAAGTCGAGACCCAATGCGTCATTGGTCTGGAGGGCACCCGCGCCGGACCAGAACCAGCGGTCGCGCAGGAAGCGGCGCTGCTCAATTTCAAGCGACTGACTTTCGGACGCAGGACTGGTCTCGGACTCGCTGCTCGAACCGCTGTAGTCGAGGTCCCAGAGCCTTTTGGGATCGCGATAGGTCAAGCCCGCGCCCAGAGAGTACTGACTCACGTCGTTGGCCGCTGCGGCGCTCCAGCCGAGACTCAAGTAGCCGTCCAGGCGGTCACGCAGGCGCCCCTGGTCGAGAGCGGCGATTCGGACCGTCTCGTCCAGCGGCACGCGCCGTTCGCCTCCACGGTCTTCAACCAGGAGGACGAGAGAGCCCTGGTCACCAAGACTTTCCGGTCTGCCATACAGCCTCGTGCCGTCCATCATTTCAACTTCGAACAGCTGGCCACTCTGCAGCTGTGCGACCTTCTCCCACTCGATGTTGATCGTCCCAATGAAGTCCGTGCTGTAGCTCAGGATCCCTCTCTCGAGTTCCTTGACCTCGCCGGTAATTCGATCGCCGTTGATCAGGATCACGACGTCTGTCTTGGGAGCAGCGCTCAATCCACCGCTCCACATCAGTGACAGGGCACCTGCGAGACGCATCAGCAGCACCCCGAATACGAGAGCGCTTGCGCGAGGCTTGGCGACGCAAGAAGTCATAGGCAGATTTCCCCCGCGCTGCCTGAAGGCAGCGCGGATGCGGTTCAGAAAGTGAAGCGCGGTCCCAGATAGATGTACGCGCTCTGATCGTCCGTATCAGCGCGCCCATAGCCGATGTAGAGCGGTCCGATTGGCGTATCGACCCCCAGAAACAGGCTGCCCGCGAAGATGGTGTTGTCGAGGGAAGCGTCGCTCGAGTTCTGCCACACGTTGCCCAGCTCGAGACTGGCGCCGGCAAATGCGCGCAGCAACTGAACGTCCAAGAGACGCCGCATATAGACCAGCGTCGCCAACCCCGAATGCTGACCGCTCAGCTGGTCCTCTTCCAATCCGGAAAGACGCAGAAATCCACCGAGCTGAAACAGACCTTCGAGCGGTGCGTCGTCGTCCAGCGTGGTCGTGCCGGCGAGCCTGCCGATGACCGTATTGGCGCCCCAGGAATGGGCGTGAGCGTAGCCGAGCAATACCTGATCGTAGTCGACGTTCGCACCCAGCCCGCCGCGTGCGGCGCGCCACTCGAGCACTCCAATGTGGCCGCTCCGGGGGAAATACAAGCTATCGAACGTGTCAACGAACAGCCTCGCGAAAGCCTCACCCCGCGCCACGTCGAAATCCGGTGCGGGCGTGCCGGTAATGACCTCGCCGGTCCCGCTTCCCCACCGATACCCGACCCTGCCCTCACCCCACGAGCCGAATTCGCGGCCCGCGCCAAGCTCCAGCTGACCACTGGCCAGGCGAACTTCAGAAAGCTTCGTGCCGGCATCGTCGAAAACGTTCACGACGTTGCTTAGATAGCCCACCTTGCCGTATACGAAATAGCGAGTGAGAGGATCCAGCGGCTGGTGAATCTCCGTGAACAGCCCTGGCTCCTGACCCAATTGCACGCCGGTGCGCCACTCGCCGTTGAGTGAGTTGATTGCTGTCTGAGTGTAGATTGCGCCGAGGTTGATGGCGCTACTGCCCTGAAGGTCGTTGGAAGATGTCATCCCGAACTGAAGGAATCCCGGACCCCAATGCTTCTCCGTAGCATTCACCACCAGGCCGCTCGCCGCGCCTTCGCTGACGACGTCGTAGCGCACCGACTCGAAGTTCTCGAGTCCATAGACTCGGCTGATGTCCCGTTCGAGACTGTCGACGTCGAGTGGCTTGCCGGGCTGGGCCGTAATGCGCTTGGCAATGACTGCATCGTCCAGCCGCGACCGGTTTTCGGTGCGCACGAAATCGATCTCTGGCACGCCTGATCGTGCGCGGTCGCGGCTTGCCAGGTAGCGCGCGTAGTCTTCCTCGCTGACGGAGTATCGCCGCAAGGCATCGATCGCCTCGCGCGCGGCGCTCTCGCCGATTGGAATGGCCTCGGCCGCGCTGCCGAAGTCGCCGCCGCTGAGGTCGCCGAGCGGCGGCGTGATGAGCACGTCTTGCGGCCCCAGACTCTTCAGCTGCTGCTCCGTATTAAGGGTAAAGAGAAAGTTGGTCAGCTGTGCAGTGACATCCAGCGCGTTGGTGATCTCGTCGCGCTTGAACAGCCCGCTGCCGACGTCGACGACGATAAACACATCCGCGCCCATACTGCGCGCGACGCTCACGGGCACGTTGTTGGCAAGGCCCCCGTCCACGAGCAGGCGACTATCCATTTCTACCGGGTCGAACGCGGCCGGCACTGCCAGACTGGCACGAATTGCTCTGGCCAGATTGCCTTCAGCAAGCACGACCTCTTTGCCGGTCTCCAGATCGGTGGCCACGGCGCGATACGGAACCGGCAATTGATCGAAGTCGTCGACGCCAACCACCGGCAGAGTCAGGCGATTGAGCAGGAGGTCGAACTTCTGACCCCGGACATAGGCAAGCGGGATCTTGATCTTTCCCTCACGCACGCCGACCTTGGCCTTGAACGCATAGCTGTCGTCGTCCCGTTTGCGGCGGAAGGTTCGGTCTTGGCGGCTCGGATCGTCCTTAAACAGGTCGTCCCAGTCCATCGCGCGGATTTCGCGTTCGATCTCCTCCGCACTCATTCCGCACGCATAGAGTCCGCCGACAACCGAGCCCATGCTGGTACCGACGACGTAATCGACGGGAATGCGCAATTCCTCCAGCACTTTCAACACGCCCACGTGGGCTGCGCCGCGCGCGCCCCCTCCGCCCAACACCAGGCCGATCCGCGGCCGCAGAGCCTCGCTGGCTGCCTCGTCGGCGATAGCCGGCGTCACCGTTGCGAACGACAGGAACGGTATCCAGGACCAGAGGCTGATGAGCCGCCCCCAATGTGCAGCTCTGTGGCCAGGCGAGCCACGGGATGCCCCGATCCAACCGTCGCGCGCGCTCGATACGTAGTGTTGTCGTTTCATGGCAATGCCTCGATTGAACCGGATTGCGACGCCGTTCAGCTCCCGGGCAAGGCGGCGCGGATCCGCTGCGAAAACTCCTCCGCCTGGTCTGCGGCGCGTGCGGCTTCGTTGACGCGACTGAGACGCTTGAGCTCGGGAAATGGCAGCGTGGTGTCGAGCCTGCCGAGCCTGTAGAGCAGCTCGGGGACGTGACCGCTGAGCAGGATTCTCCAGGTATATGGCGGACGCGTGCGATTGACGTGCGAATGCAGCCAGATGTTGCCCGTGCAATTCGTCGTCAGCGTGTTGTAGAACTCGGGTTGCTCTGCGAGTGAAATGATCTCGCGCATGTACTCGAGGAACAGCCTTCGGCCATTGTCGATGGGGCCATGCAGCTTGAACACGTAGACATCCTCGGTCGGGTCGCTGCGCACGTTGGTTCGCAGGCGGATGACGTCACGCTCATCGGCTACCACGTAAAAGAGCTCGTATTGCTTGAACAGCCCCTTGATCGTCGAGTACTCCTCGCCGCGTTCGTCGCGTCGCTCGATGGAGATCGCCACACGATCGTTCGCTCCGAAGCCGAAACTCAAGAAGATATGCGCGATGTCCGGGCCCGCCCAGTAGGACGCGACCAGGTCGACGGACTCGAGCTTGCGCACATCAAAGGTCTTGGCGTAATAGGCCGCCGTGAAATCCGTTTCAGTTCGATAGGCGAAATTGCGGATGTTGCGGATGGTGACCAGGTCACCGTCGATGGTGACCCTGGGCAGCACTGCAACTGCGAGCTTCCAGTCACGATCATTGGACGGCGCGATGCTGCTCCACCACGCGAGCAGGCCCACGAATACCGCGACGAATACCGCCAGTGCGCGTCGGCGCCAGCGTCGCGAGACGAGACTTGACACCACAGCCAGACCGAACAGACCAAAGAGTACGGCGAGGCTGGTCCTCAGGACTGCGCTGCCGAGATCGGAATAATAGAGCGCCAGGACGCCCCACGCCGTGCCCGCGATGACAAGCAGGCCGAGCATCAACATCACGGCGCCTTTGAGAATGTGTTTGGGCCCAATCATTGCTGCTGCGCGCACGACGCCTGGAACTTGAGCGGTGGCGATGATCCGATCACGATTGATCTACGTGTGCGGGCTCTGATCGGAGAGTCCGCTGCTTATGGGGCCCAGCCTAGTGGGCGTGCCGGTCACATGCAAGACGAGGCCCGATCGAGCCGACGCACAGCGTATTCCATACGATGCCGAAGCGGATCAAGGTGAAAGTCCAGATGGTCGCAGTGCTCAATGGGTTCTGGTAATTTGCCGACCGTCAAGTCATCGGCCTGAATCTGAGCCCGCCCCTTGTTGGAGTTCCCACACGATGAAATTCAAATTTTGCCCGCGGTGTTTACTCGTCGTCCTACTGCTGACCGCTCCATTCTGCGACGCGCTGGCCGATGACCGTGGTCCGATCGACCAGGATTTTCAGGTGAGCGTCGGCGGGTTTTTCATGCAGTCCGACACCACCTTGCGGCTCGACGGGGACACGACCGGGCCAGGAACCGATGTTGACTGGGAGAGCGAGTTCGACCTCAAGGACTCGGACAGATTCCGCGTCGATGCATTCTGGCGCTTCGCCGCCAGGCACAAGGTGCGGCTCATGTATTTCGAGAATAATCGTTCGAACACCCGGACGCTCACACGCGACATTGACTTCGGCGACACCACCTTTCCGGTAGACCTGCAAGTGGACGCGCGTCTGGAGACCCGCATCATCGAGTTGGCTTACGAGTACGCTTTTCTGCAGCGGGACAACATGGAGCTTGCGGGGTCGTTCGGCATACACAATATCGAGTTGGAATCCGCTATGAAGGGCGCCATCATCAGTCCAGGCGGTGGCGGCACGGCGGAAGTGGAAGAAGTGGGGGATGCCACCGGCCCCCTACCCGTCATCGGGCTCCGCTACCTCTGGCACATCGGCGGCAATTTCTATTTCGACGGGATCGCTCAGTTCTTTTACGTGGAGTGGGACAACAACACAGGCAGCATCCAGGACTACAAGGTGGGTGTGACCTGGATCCCGTGGCAAAACGTTGGAATTGGCGTGGGCTACAACAAGTTCATCACGCGCCTGGACGTTAGCAAGGATGATTTCTCCGGGAAAATGGAGGTCGGATACGGCGGCGCGATGGCCTTCCTTACCGTGGGCTTCTGATTACGCGCCGGCGCCGCCATCAGCATCGGACTCTGGCGGCTGCGCGGAACCGGTCGGCTCGGGAGCGCGCTTCGGCTTTTGAATCGATTTCAGATACTCGACCAGCTTGTCGATGACGAGCACGGTCTTGCGGCCGGCCTCGATGTCATATCCCTGCGCACGCCAGAGCTCGAGTCCCCACACCGGCATGTCGCGCGTCCCGTGCGCCGTGATCGGGACTCGCCCATCGATGATCTGGTAAATCTTGTTGTCCGGGAACTCCCCGCCGTGCCGCTTCGCAATCTCCGTGAGGTCGGGTGGCCTGATCTGCAATACAGGCGCCACCACCCCTTCGCCTTCAGCGGTCTTGCCGTGACAGCTGGCGCAGAAGCGCTGGAATAGCTCCGCACCCGAGTACAGCGAAAAGTCCTGCGGCCACGCAGCCGGAGTGACGCCTGCGAGGACAAGCAGCAGGCCTAACGTTTTCTTCATAGAGTGATGACCTCTTCGATCCCTGGCTGGAGCTGCCACATTGCGAGATTCACGCCGACCATTATGGCACTCCCGAAGTCTTCGCTCTTGCCCCAACACGCACGAGCTTCTTCCTCAAAACGTAAAACGCCGCGATGCTCAAGACAACGACTGCGATCCCAATGCCCAGCACCATGCCACTGCGGCGCTCTACAAAACTTGCGCCGAGGTAAACAGTGGCCACCGTGTAAGGCAATTCCGCCAAGCCCAGTGCCAGCAGGAATCTGGGGAAACTGTAGTTCACCAGCCCGAGCAGGTACCCGGGGATCTCGGAGGGCAGCGCAAGCTGAAATAGAAGCACCAGCCCAAACGGAGTCCGCTGCTGCACACGATTCTCGAGACGATGAAGAGCCGCGTCCGCCATCAGCCATCTAACCACTGCTCGACCCAGAAAGCGTCCAATACCGTAGGAAAGGCAGCCGCCCAGAATCCATCCCACCCATAGCAACAGCATGCTCAGCGGTTCGCCCCAGGAGTAGACCGCAACCGGGACGATGAACGCAATGGATACGAACGCAAGCATCGCTGACAGTGCGGCGAACAATATGAACAGCGACGCTCCGATGATCGGGCTCCCGACGATCAGCTCTTCGCTGGCCTCGAGCACATCGATCAGCGCCGAATGCAGCACATCGGATGCGGCCAACGCCGCCAGGACGGCAGATGCGAAAGCGAGAATCGCTGCCCGGCGCCACACCAGGCGACGTTCTGCCGGCAAGTGCACGGTTCTCATGCGAGGGGTCGATAGTCGGCGATGATGATGGCCAGAAAAACCAGAGCAGCGATGACGTCCAGCTGCATCGGCAAGCGGAGCCGCGGCTCAGCTTTGTATCCACGAGCCCGGGTTGAGCCAGCCGAGCCGCAGGGCTTCAGCGACGCCGACTCGATACACGATGAGCATGCCCAGCGCGCAACTCAAACCCCCTATCAGGGCGGTCAGGCCCTTGTATAGCCTGCCGAAGCGAGGCGCGGTGAGTCGCAGCGGAATCGCAATCGCGACCGAGAGCAACGCCATGCCGATGATGGAACCTGTGCCGAACAGGGCGATAAACGCGAGGCCGGCCGGCCAAGACTGCACGGCACCCAGGCTTAAGACGACCAGCGCTGCCGTACCCGCCATACCGTGTGTCATCCCGACCGCAAGCGCACGCATTGGCAGCCCTCCGGCATGGGCGTGTTCGTGCGCCGCATCGCCGTGCACGCCTCCAGCGGTGTGACTGTGGGCGTGCACATGCCGCAAACCCAATCCGTGAGTGTGGACGTGAACATGGATCCGCTGCTGGACAAGCCGATACAGCACGTTCGCGCCAAGGCCGATGAGCATGCCGCCAACCGCGAGTTCCAGCGCCAGCGCCACAAGCGGCGATATCGATGTGCCGAGCGCCAGCACGATACCCCCGAACAGCAGCAACGTGACCGAATGGCCGATGCCCCAGGCCGCCCCGAGTTTCATGCTCTGCGCGAACGAATGCTGTCGCGTGGCTAGTGTCGCGACCGCGGCCAGGTGATCGGCCTCCGTCGCGTGCTTGATGCCGAGGACGAAACCGAGCATCAGCACGCCGAATTCATTCATAGCGTCTCATCCACGGCGACCGGCGATCTCAGGTGTCGCCATGTAAGCTAGCACGGCGTTGGCGGCGTTGCGGCTGCGGGATGTACCTACCGCTGCGCGACGGGGAACGCGGTCGGGTGCTGCGTGGCTCACCGACGACGCTTGCGGAAAACCGCGATTGCTCCCGTAGCGATGCATCAGGCAAGTTTCAGGTTGGAACGAATCAGGCAGGGGGTCGTGATGAGCGCGCCACCTCAATCAGCGGGCGTCGCCGAAGCAATGGATGCGGCGCTCGCCGCTGAACAGGCGGCGACAGATGCCGTCCGCAGGGCCCAGCAAGGCGGTGCGCTCGCCGTGCAGGAGGCAACGGAGCGCGCCGCGCAGATTGCGTACCGCTGCGACGAGCTCGTGCGCCGGGTGCACGATCGCTGCGCCGCTGCGCTCGCCCAGCAGGTCACCGAGCTCGTACTGGAGGGCAATGCGGCCAAGCAGCTCGCCGCGCGCTCCCAACACAGTCCGTCCGATTCGTTGCTCGACCGCGTAGCTGCGTGGCTGACGTCTCCTGCATGACTGGCGACTCGGACTTTGCCTACGCACAGGCGCGCATCCAGGCTCGCCACGGTACGCGGCTCGCAGACCATGAGTGGCGGCGGCTCGAGGCGATGCATGACGCAGCGCAGTACATGCAGGCACTCCGCGCCACCCGGCGCGCACGCTGGATCGAGCGCATCGCGCCCGACATGAGCAGTCATGTGCTCGAAGCACGGCTGCGCGCCGAATGGCGGGCGTACGCGAACGAAGTGGCACGCTTTCTGCCGGAGTCTTGGCGCACGGCGGTCGCATGGACTGCATTTCTCGTCGATCTGCCAGTCGTTGATCACCTGCTGCGCGGCGGCGCGATTCACTCCTGGATGGCCGAAGACGAAATCTACGCGCCGTGGTGCCGGACAGATGCTTACGAGCGCCAGCGAGCTCTGCAGGCGTCGCCGGTCGCCGCGCTGCTGCAGGAGGCGCGCTCTGGCATTCCCACTCTGCGCGCTTGGCTCGTCGTCTGGCGCCGGCTCTGGCCGCGCATGTCGCCTGAGCACTCGCTCGCCCTAGAGGAAATCGTACTGGCGGTTGCTGAGCACTGCGCGACGTTGCGCGAATCTGACGTGCCGCCGAGCGCCGAGTTGCGGATGACGCTCAAGCTCCGGCTGTGCACGCTGTTCCGCCGTCACTTCGAGACAGCGGCGGCAACCCTCGCCCATCTGCTCCTCGAAGCGCTCGATCTCGAGCGGCTGCGTGCCGGCCTCGTGCGCCGCGTGCTCCTCGAAACCGCGCGCGTGGACACCGCATGAGCGTGCGATCGCGGCCCGCTGCCTGGTTCGAGCTGCTCGTGCCGCGTGAGGAACTGTCGCGCACACTGGCGCTGCTTGCGAGCACGCGCGCAGTGCAGCTCGAGACTCACAGCCGCACCATCGCACGCGGCGCTCTGCCAGAGCTGCACGCGAGACTTGCCGAATTCCGCGATCTCGAGCGCCGCTATTCCCCCTACTGGCCCGCGCCGCACCTCGAATCAGGGGGTCCACCGCGGGAACCTCAGCGCATACTTGACGACGCGCTCGCGCAGCTGCGCGCGTGGCAAACGCAGGCGCATCCGCTCGTCTCGGCGCTGCAGGCCGCGCTCGCACGGCGCGAAGAGTTCGAGCACACCGCGGAGCTCGTCGAAGCCTCGGCGGGACGCCTGCCGGGGCTCACACGGCTCGCGAGCGCCGGGCCGCAGTTGCGGAGCTGCGCGTTTCGTCTTGAACCCCGTGACTGGCCGAAGGAACTTCCAGCGGGTGCGCTCGTACAGCGCATCAATGCCGGCCGGCATTGTTTCCTCGTCGCTGTGGGCCTCAGCGCGGAGATCGCGGCTCTCGAGGACGCCCTGTTTGCGCGCAAGGCGCGCCGCGTCGTCCTGCCGACGCTGCCTGCGGGTGGAACCTCCGAGCGCGCAGCACTGACAGAGCTGATCGCCTCAACCGATTCTCAGGTGCGCGATCTGCGCGCTTCGCTCGAGTCCCTTACGGCGGAGCATCGCCTTGAGCGCGTGCTCGGCGATGTCGCCTTCGCGGACTGGTACGCAAGTCAGGTTCCACAGCTCGCCGCCACCGAGCACTTCGCGTGGGTAACGGGATGGACGCGCCAGTCCGATGCGCAGCCGCTCGACCGGCGACTGCAGGCGGCCGACGTTCCGCATCTCCTGCAGTTTCCGTCGCCGCCAGAGGGGCTGGAACCGCCCGTGACGTTACGCAATCCGAGATGGGTGCGGCCCTTTGAACTTTTCCCGCGCCTCCTGGGTACGCCAGGGCTGTCGGAAGCCGATCCGAGCCTTCTGGTCGCGATCATCGCCCCGCTCGTCTTTGGATTCATGTTCGCCGATGTCGGGCAGGGACTCGTCCTGCTCGCGGCGGGATTGGTGCTGCGACGCCGCTATCCGCCCCTTGCTCTGCTCGTGCCCGGCGGCGTGTCCTCGATACTGTTCGGCGTGCTCTTCGGCAGTGTGTTCGCGCGCGAGGATCTGATTCGCCCCCTGTGGATCGCACCGCTGCAAGCTCCGCTCCTGGTATTGGCGGTGACCCTCGGCCTCGGTGCAGTGGTCGTGCTGCTCGGGCTGGCGCTTGACGCCTTGCAGCAGCACTGGGCGGGTCGCGGCGCGCGCTGGTGCGCTTCGAAGGGCGGACTGGTGGCCTTCTACGTCGGGCTGCTGCTCGCTGTCGTGGACGCCGCTGCACTCTGGATCGCCGGCGCCGGCGCAGCTTGGTTCGTGGCAGGGCAGATCGCATGCGCGCCCGCAGGTATTCGCATTGCACGCATCGGACCAGCGATCGGCGAGTTCCTCGAGTCAGCGTTGCAGATCGCCGTCAACACCGTGTCCTTCGTGCGCGTCGGCGCATTTGCGCTGGCTCACTGCGGGCTCTCGGTCGCGATTGTGGGGCTGGCCTCGGCGACATCGTCGCGCGCGCTCGCCCTCCTCGTGCTGGTCCTTGGCAACGGCTTCGTGATCACGCTCGAAGCGCTCGTCGCCGGGATCCAGACCACCCGGTTGGTGTTGTTCGAATTCTTTGTCCGCTTTCTGCGTGGCACCGGGCGCGAGTTTCAGCCGCTGCCGGAAATCGATGTCGTCCATTCATCTTCTCAGGAACGCCCCACATGAATCTCAAGCTTCGCATCCTGCGTTTGCTCGCCTGGACGGGAGGCGGGCTCGCGCTCGCCACCCTCATTGTCGCCGGCATTGCGACGACCACGCTGGCTCAGACGCCTCCCGCGCAGTCGCTCGCCGTGGCAGGCGATCCACAGGCGTTGCAGTGGGGCCTCTTGAGCGCCGCACTCGCGGTGGGGTTGAGCTCGCTGGCGGCGGCCTATGCCGTCGGCCGAGTCGGCAGCGCCGCTGTCGGCGCGCTCACCGAGAAACCAGAGCTCATGGGACGCGTGCTGATCCTGGTCGGTCTGGCGGAGGGCATCGCGATCTACGGACTCATCATCGCGATCCTGATCCTCAACCGGGTGAGCTGACGTGCCGGCACCCATTGTGATGTCAGACGAGCTCACCGCCGCGGGATTCCGTCTCGCGGGAGCGCGCACTATCGTGCCGAACTCGCAGACGCTCACTGTCGCCTTTGAAACCGCATGTAACGAGTGCGAACTGCTCCTGCTGAGCGCAACGCTCGCAGCCGCGCTGCCAGCGAAGCGGCTCGAGTCAGCGCTCGCCGCGCATCGCCCGCTAGTGCTCCTTATCCCCGATGCGTTCCGCCGTCGTGATCCACCCGACCTCGCACGCGAGCTGCAACGTACGCTCGGAGTCGAGACGTGAGTCTGCCGGACAGCATCGTCGCCGCACAGCTTCAGGGACTGCTACAGAGGCTCGAGCAGGACCGCGAGCGTCGCTGCAACGCCGAGCTCGCTAGCGCACGCGAGCGCGCTCGCGCGATCGTGCGCGCTGCACGCAGTGAGGCGCGCCTCAGGTTGCGGGAGGCGGTGCGCTACGAACGGATGCGCCTCGCGGAAGCACTCGCGCTCCGGCGTGCCGAGCTCGATGCTGCGCGGCGCAGGGAGGAGCGCGCCGCTTTGGGCGAGCTCGTAAAGCGAGCCCGCGATGGGCTCCCCGCCGCGCTGGAGCGGCGCTGGCGAGAGTCGGGTGCGCGACGCGAGTGGTGCGAAACTGTGCTCACCACGGCCGCGCAGCGGCTCTGCAGCGCGGATTGGACCATCGAGATAGCACCCGGCACCAGCAAGGAGGAGCGCGACGGCCTGCTCGCGCGAGCCGGAGAGCTGCGGGCCGGAACGCACACGCTCAGCGAGCGCGTAGAGCTCAGGGCCGGTCTGAGCGTTCGAGCCGCCGGCGCAACGCTCGATGCGACGGTCGCCGGTCTGCTCGACGATGTCGCTGCGATCGGCGCGCATTTCCTGCGCGAGTGGTTGCGCGACGAGTCGCGCGCGAGCGCCGGAGTGGCGAGCGCGTGAGCGAGGCGCGAATTCGCTGGATCGGTGGCCCGGTCCTGCGGGCCAGGATGCGCGGCCCATTCCACCTGCACGAGGCGCTGTATGTCGGCGCGGAGGGTCTCCTCGGCGAAGTCATCCAGTTGCGCGACGACGAGCTCGTCGCACAGGTCTATGAGGATACGAGCGGTCTGCGATCGGGCGACCGCGTCGTCGGCACGGCTCAGCCGTTGTCGGCGCGACTCGGTCCCGCGCTCATCGGTCATATCTACGACGGCCTGCTCCGCCCGCTCGACCGCAGCAGTGCGATGTTCACCGAGCGCGGCATAGCGCAGACGGCCGCCGGGCCATTCCGATTCGAGCCCGTCGCACGCGCAGGTGAACATCTTCTTGGCGGCGCCGTGCTCGGCGAAGTGCACGCGTCTGGACCGGCGCAGCGCTGCCTCGTACCGCCCGACCAGAGCGGCATCGCCGAGTGGATTGCGCCCGCCGGCGAGTATCTAGACGACGCGCCGATCTGCCGGCTGCGCGCGCCTGACGGTCGCACGCTCGATCTCTCGATGGCCCACTACTGGCCCGTACGCAGGCGTCGCCCGGTAGCCGCGCGGCTGCCCGCTAACGGTCCGCTCGTCACCGGCCAGCGAATTCTCGACACTCTGTTTCCGGTCGCACGCGGCGGGCGCGCTGCACTGCCAGGCGGATTCGGCACCGGCAAGACGGTGCTGCAGGAGGCGCTCGCGAAGTCATGCGACGCGGATGTCATCGTCTACGTCGGCTGCGGCGAACGCGGCAATGAGATGGCCGAAGTGCTGCACGAATTCCCACAGCTCGACGACCCGGCGCGCGGGCGGCCACTCATGGAGCGCACGGTCATCATCGCCAACACCTCCAACATGCCGGTGGCTGCGCGCGAGGCGAGCATCTACACGGCGATCACCGTGGCCGAGTATTTCCGCGATCAGGGACTACACGTCGCGCTGATGGCCGATTCGACGAGCCGCTGGGCAGAGGCGTTGCGCGAGGTGTCAGGCCGACTCGGCGAGCTGCCCGGCGAGGCCGGGTATCCCGCTTATCTCAGCTCACGCCTCGCCGACTTCTACGAGCGTGCGGCGCGCGTGCGCACCGTCGCCGGCACCGAGGGCTCGGTGACCATCATTGGCTCGGTCAGCCCCCCGGCGGGAGATTTCTCCGAGCCCGTGACGTCGCACACCAAGCGCTATGTGCGCAGCTTCTGGGCGCTGGATCGGCAGCGTGCACATGCGCGCTTCTATCCCGCCATCCACCCGCTGCAGTCCTACTCTGAAGACGTGGAGGTGATGGCTCAATGGTGGAAGCTGCATGGCAACCCGGATTGGCTCGAGCACCGTCGCAGGATTCTCACCCTCCTCGAGCAGCAGGCGCGACTCGAGAGAATGGTGCGCATCGTCGGCAAGGAGGCGCTGCCACCCGCGCAGCAGCTCGTGCTGGCGTGCGCCGAGCTCGTGAACGAAGCGGTGCTGCGCCAGTCGGCGATGTCGCGAGTCGACCGCTATTGTTCGCCCGCCCGCCAGGCCGCGATCGTCAAGGCCGTCATGCGGTTCATCGAACTCGCGGAGCGCGTGCTCGAGCGAGGTGTCTCACCGGAACGGATCGTCGCGCTCGAGACCTACCGCCGTCTGCAGCGTCTGGGGGAAGATGTCGGCGAGGATCGCATTGCGCTCATTGAGCCGCTCGTGCGACAGATCGAGAGCCAGCTTGAAAGCCTGACGGCCGAGGCGAGCGATGCGCGCGACGCTGTCCGCTGAAGGGGCCGTCACGCGCGTCGCGGGGCCGCTGCTCTTCGCCCGACGCACCGTGGACGTCGGGCTGCACAGTGCAATTCAGGTCGTTGGCCGCGACGGACACCGGCGCATCGGTCGCGTGGTCGCGCTCGATGCGGAGACATTGGTGCTCGAAGTGCTGGAAAGCACGCACGGTCTCGGCACGACCGATACCCGCATCATCCTGCGCGACGAGCCGCTCAAATTTGCGGTCGGTCCGG
>DATBVX010000228.1:0-8665 GCA_036515135.1 Steroidobacteraceae bacterium | reverse complement strand
CCCGCGGGTCCCCCGCGGACTCTCACTTCAGAATCAGTTCCTGCACGACTTCGCCGCCGAGCACGTCGCGCATCTTCTCGCGATCGATGGCTGCCGCGTCGGACTTCGCCAGTGAACCCCAGATCTTGCTCTGGATCGCGTCTGACTTTGCAGTCAAGCCGTCGAACGTCGCCCAGTTCTTGTAGGTGATGGTCAGGTACAGATCCGGATCCGAAGGTGAGCGCGCTTGCGCGGAGTAAATGCCGTAGTTCAAGACGAGCCCGGCCTTCTTCTGCTCTTCCATGATCTGCTTGTACGTGGACTGCAGATAGCTCATGTAGGCATCGAACATGCCTGGCTTGATCTTGATGTAGGAAATTGCGACCACGGCCCCTTCCGTGTAGGCGTGTTCGTCCTGCGCAAAGCTGCTCGAGGCAAACGTAAGCAGCAGGATGGCTAAGAACAGACGGATTCGAGTCGACATGTAGTTCCCCTCGTTTGATTGGTTTGCGCGACTGTCGGGAGTACGGCCGCGGTTATTCAGGCGCGCGGAGTGTACGGGGGAGACACGGTGACTTCATGCGGCAGTGCGGCAGCGTCGGTTACAATCGCTCTCGACGTCGACCCTGGGTTGTTTCCATGTCCTTGAGCATCGTGATTCTGGCCGCCGGACAGGGCAAACGGATGAAGTCCGATTTGCCGAAAGTCCTTCAGCCGCTTGCTGGCCGTCCGCTGCTCTGCCACGTCATAGAGTGCGCTCAAACGCTCGATGCCAGCGCGATCCATGTCGTTTATGGGCACGGTGGCGAGCTGGTTCGTGAGTTGCTCGATGACGATGCGGTTCACTGCGTGTTACAGGCCGAGCAACTGGGAACTGGTCATGCCGTTCTGCAGGCAATGCCCTCAGTTCCCGACGATCATCTGGTGCTGGTGCTGTACGGCGACGTACCCCTCATCCGTCGCAATACGCTCGAACGCCTCATCGCGCAGGCTGACACGAAGGCGATCTCGATCTTGAGCGTCATGCTCGATGACCCGACCGGCTACGGACGGATCATTCGCGACACGTCGGGGGGCGTCGTGCGCATCGTCGAGCAGAAGGACGCGAACCATAAAGAGCTTGCGATCAAGGAAGTGAATACTGGTCTGATGGTCGTGCCCGCGCGTCATCTGCGCCGCTGGCTTGGGGCGTTGCGTAGTGACAACGCACAGGGCGAGTACTACCTTACCGACGTCGTGGTCGCTGCCGTGAAGGAAGGCTTGAAGGTCAACGCGGTGATCGCGCCTACCGTGAACGAGGTGCTCGGCATCAACGACAAGATTCAGCTCGCCGAAGTGGAAGCGGCACACCGCCGGCAGAAAGCGAACGAGCTCATGCTTGCGGGCGTGACTGTTGCCGATCCCGCCCGACTCGATGTCCGGGGCACCGTGACGACCGGATCGGATGTCTACCTCGACATCAATGTCGTGCTGGTTGGCAACGTGAAACTCGGTAACCGCGTGCGTATCGGTCCCAACTGCTACATCCGCGATGCCGAGATCGGTGATGACACGGAAGTCCAGCCGAATTGCGTGATCGATCGCGCCGTGATAGGTCCGGGCTGCCAGATCGGACCGTTTGCGCGGCTGCGACCGGAAACGACCCTGCAGCGTGACGTGCACATCGGCAATTTCGTCGAGGTGAAGAAGAGCGAGATCGGAGCCGGTAGCAAGGCGAATCATCTCAGCTATCTTGGCGATGCTGTCGTGGGTGAGCAGGTCAACATCGGCGCGGGCACGATTACGTGCAATTACGACGGCGCCAACAAGTGGCGCACCGACATCGGCGATGGCGCATTCATCGGCTCCGGCACGATGTTGGTTGCCCCGGTGCAGATCGGTGTCAATGCCACGATTGGCGCGGGCTCGACGATAACGCGGCCGGCACCGGCCGACCGGCTCACCCTGGAGCGCAGCCAGCAGGTGACCATCGAAGGGTGGAAGCGGCCGGTGAAGAGAAAGCGTGAGACCTGAATCACACCGGGCGCGCGTATCTCGGACTTGTACGCCGCGCGTGTAGCAAACTAGCCTGCCTTTGGACAATCACGACGATCCCATCCGGGCGCAATAGATGTGCGGAATAGTCGGAGCCATTGCTGAGCGCAACGTCGTCCCGATCCTCATCGAGGGGCTGAAGCGCCTTGAATACCGCGGTTACGATTCTGCCGGTATCGCGGTCGCGAATGGCAAGGAAAAGCTCGCGTGTGTTCGCGCTGTCGGCAAGGTCTCATGTCTTGAGGAGAAGCTCGCTGCCCACCCGCTCTCGGGACATTTGGGATTTGCGCACACGCGTTGGGCCACGCACGGTGGTGTCACGGAGGCGAACGCGCATCCGCATCTTTCAGAGGGCCGCGTGGCAGTCATCCACAACGGCATCATCGAGAATTACGAGCCCTTGAAGGCCGAGTTGATCGCCAAGGGCTACCGTTTCGCGTCGGAGACCGACACCGAAGTCATCGCTCACCTGGTCAACGACCATCTCAAGCAGGGACACGACCTGGCGGAAGCGGTGCGATTGTCGGTGAAGCGGTTCACCGGCGCCTACGCGCTCCTGGTTTTCGACGCTCATGATCCGCACCGCATCGTCGTTGCACGCATCGCCAGTCCGTTGGTCATCGGCTTGGGGATCGGTGAGAACTATGTCGCGAGCGGCGTGCCGGCGTTGCTTCCGGTCACCCAGCGCTTCATCTATCTGGAGCAGGGTGATCTCGCCGAGATCACCCGTGACGCGGTGCGCGTGTTCCGGCCGGACGGCTCATCTGTCGAGCGGCCCGTTCATGAAACGCAGTGGAGCCCGGAAGCAACGGAAAAGGGCCCATTCCGCCACTACATGCAGAAGGAGATCTTCGAACAGCCGAGCGCCCTGAGCGACACGCTTTACGGTCGAGTGGCCAACCGGCGCGTGGTGCCCGAGTCGCTCGGGCCGCGTGCGGCCGAGTTGCTGCCCAAGGTCCAGCAGCTGCACATCGTTGCGTGTGGCACCAGCTACCACGCCGGTTGCGTCGGCAAGTACTGGATCGAATCGCTGGCCGGGATTCCGTGCCAGGTCGAGATCGCAAGTGAGTATCGTTACCGCAATGTGGTCATTCCGCCCGGCACCCTGTTCGTGACGCTGTCACAGTCCGGCGAAACCGCGGATACCCTCGAAGCATTGCGCATGGCGAAGCGCTCCGGCTATCTGGCCTCGCTCACGGTATGCAACAGTCCGCACAGCTCGATAGTGCGCGAGTCCGACCTGGTGATGATGACGCAGGCCGGTCCGGAAATCGGCGTCGCCAGCACCAAGGCGTTCACCACCCAGCTGCTGTCGATGCTGCTCATCTCGTTGATGCTGGGCCGTCAGCGAAACCTCAGTGCAGAACGCGAGATGGAGTTTGTCGGCCACCTTGTTCATGCCGCCGTCGCAGTGGAGCAAGCTCTGGAGATGGATCCGCAACTCCGGCTGCTCGCCGAGGATTTTGCCGAGAAACACCATGCCCTGTTCCTGGGGCGCGGCCCGATGTGGCCGGTTGCCATGGAAGGGGCCCTCAAGCTCAAGGAAATTTCCTACGTGCATGCGGAAGCGTATCCCGCCGGCGAGCTCAAGCATGGTCCACTGGCGCTGATCGATGAAGAAATGCCCGTGATCGTCGTCGCGCCGAACAATGAACTGTTGGACAAGCTCAAGGCGAACATGCAGGTCGTCCGCGCGCGCGGCGGGCAGCTCTACGTCTTTGCCGACCGGGAGACGGGATTGAAGTCAGAGGCGGGCATTGCCGTGATCGATGTGCCACATTGCGATCGGTTGATCGCGCCGATCGTTTTCACGGTACCTTTGCAGCTTCTTGCCTACCACGTGGCCGTCTTGAAGGGCACTGACGTCGACCAGCCACGCAACCTGGCCAAGTCGGTAACCGTCGAATAAGGCTGCTCCTCCCCCCACTCGCCCAAGGCGGGGACCGGTGGTATTCTCCGCCGCCCGCTTGTCGCCAATAACAGCTCCACCAGGGGAGAAACCAGATGACCGCGTTACCCAGGGTTCACCGATGGACCGCCCTGCTGATCGCCAGTTTGCTGCTCGTGGCATGTGGCGGCCAGAAAGAGCCCGCCGAAAAGGCCGTGGCCAACGCCGAGGCCGCAATCGCGGCAGTCAGGGACGATGCAGCACGCTTTGTGCCAGATCAGTTGAAAGAGGTCGACGACATACTGGCGCAGATGAAAGACAACCTGGCAAAGCAAAAGTATCCGGCAGTGCTGACGGCCGCGCGCGAACTGAACAGGATCATTGCGAGCGTCAATGAAACGGTGGCGACGGAAAGGGCAAACGCCGCGGCGGTTGCCGCGCAGCTGACCGAGCGGTGGAACTCGCTGAGCACAGAGATTCCGGAGATGGTCGAGTCCGTTACCGCGCGCGTGGCATCGTTGGCCAAGAGCCGGAAGTACCCCGAGGGCGTCGACGCCGCCTCATTCGAGAATATCAAGGCAACAGCAGACACGATGGCACAGAGCTGGCAGCAGGCTCTGGGCGCATTCGCCAACAACAATATGCAGGAAGCGGTGGACATGGCCCAAGCGGCCAAGGACAGGGGCACAGAGGTGATGATGGCACTCGGAATGTCGCCGTCGGGCTGAAGACGAAGTATCCATCGACTCACCGAATGCCCCGGCCAGAAACCGGGGCATTCTTTTTTGCGCGTCATGAACGCAGTGCACGCATTGGTGTTTGGGTTTTCACTCGCGATTGCGATCGGTCCGATCGCGTTGCTGATCATTCAAAACGGGATCAACCACGGATTGCCGGTGGCGGTACGCAGCGGGATCGGAGCTGCGACTGCAGATCTCGTCTACAGTGTGCTGGCGTTCGCGGCCGGTGGCGGCCTCCTCGCAGTATTCACCTCGCACGCGCAGCTCATTAGCGTGATCAGTGCGCTGATTCTGATTGGCATCGGGGCGTGGCTGGCGTGGACGGCGCTGCATGGTAGAAGAAGAGCGGACGTCACCGCCGCATCTCGACGCGGCGCCCTCTCTCCTGGGTTCTGGACCACCTTCGGTCTGACTCTCGCCAATCCGCTCACGCTCGTAATTTTCATCGGCTTTGCCGGTCAACTGTCGCACCATGGAGACAGTCTTGAGATTCTCTACTTCTCGATGTGCATTTTCCTCGGTAGTCTCATCGTGCAGATGGGACTCGCACTTCTCGGCGCGTCAATCGGGAAATGGCTCGCAAATCCGCATGTCATCGCCGTGCTAAATTTCGCCAGCGGAACGGCGATCAGCGTGTTCGGCCTTCGTGGTCTGATCGCGGCGGGCTGACAACGGATGGCTGCAGAAGATTCGGAGACCGGCATGCGGAAATCTCAATGGTTGCTGGCAGGTTGTGTGTTTGCCGGGATGCTCACGCTCAACACAGCGAGTGCCCAGGAAGAGTTCGCCAGCCCCTTCGAAGATCACTTTCGCCTGACCATGGGATTGCTTTCGGCCAGTTCGGATACCGAGCTACGTCTCGATGCAGATGACGGCACACCCGGCACATTGGTGAGCGCTGAGACCGACCTTGGATTGCGCGAGCAAAGCGAGCAAGCCGACGTCGAGGTCGAGCTGCGCATCCGTGAACGTCATCGCCTGCGTTTCAACTACTTCCGACTCGATCGAAGCGCAGTGCAAGCGATCGATCGCCAGATCCTGTTCGGCGATGAGACGTTTGATGTCAGCGATCTCGTTGAGTCGCGGCTGGACTGGCGTGAGTTCAGCATCACTTACGGCTACACGTTCCTGAGAACGGAGCGGTTCGAGCTCTTTGGCAGCTTTGGCCTGCACCTCGTCGAGATGAGCGCCCAAGGCGAGGTTGCGGCAGATGACATCCGCGAAGAAGAGACCGAGGCCGCGCCCATTCCCGCGCTTGGCCTCGGAACATTGGTGCGATTCTCCGACCGGTTCCATTTCGAAGCGCGCGTGGACTACCTCACGGCAAACGTCGACGAATTCGACGGCACGGTCCTCGATGTGCGCGCCGGCCTGCTCTATCGCTTCAACCGCAACCTGGCGGTGGGTGCCGCATACATGCTCATGGAGCGCGAAGGCAATTCCGCGGATATCGGCGATTCAGGGCACTTCAGCTTGCGAAACTCCGGACCCGAGCTTTTTCTGCGCGTCGCATTCTGACTCTTTCATGACACTTCTGGCGGCCGGCGGCGCTAGCGTCGATTGCGTCGCTGGTCAGCGTCCAACCCGAAGTCTGAGCACCAGCGTTATCACCCGAAGGGAGCCGGCAGGTGCTGCCCGCGGTGACCGGCCCTCACTCTATTGATGCCGCGGGCGCTGCAGGAGCTCGCCATGACGTACGCCGAACGCGCTCCCTCTCGCCAGATAACCGGTGCCGCCGCGGTTGTCGCCATCCACGCCGCATTGATTCTCGCCCTCGTGAATGGATTGGCGGAACGCCCGCGAATTTCGCTGCCCCCAGACATTGAGCTCGTTCCGGTCAAACCAGAGCAGCCCGTGGCGCAAACACCTGAGGAAAGGCCGCTGGTCGCGAACGCGAATTCGACGACCGTCGACGTTGTCGAACCGGTCATCGAAGTTGTAATTGAGCCCGATAGCGACATCATTATCGCGCAACCGGATGAGCAGACGAATCCGGGTTCGGTCGAGACCACGCTGACAGTCATTCAACCGTCACCGCTGCGATCCGATCCGCGACTTCCACTGGCACCGCCGGATTATCCAGCGAGCGCGATTCGCCAGAACCAGGAAGGCACTGTGCAGCTGTTGATCTACGTACTGCCGAACGGAAGTGTCGGGGACGTGAAGATCGGACGCAGCAGTGGCTATCCGCTACTCGATGCTTCGGCTGTGCGCAAAGCAAGAATAGCGTGGCGCTTCCTGCCGGCGACGTCGGGGAGTGGTCAGCCGATTGCCGCGTGGGGCACGTTCGACGTGAAGTTCCAGCTCAATTGATGTGCTGATGCGCGCCGGTGAGGCGTCGTACCGCGGTCGCGACCAGCAATGCGCGGCTGATCCAACGCACGACTCCGGAGGGCCCAACGAAGGTGAGCGCGGCGAGCGCAATGACGATCAACATCGGCGCCGCCGTTGCTCGCCGGGCGAGATCGATACCGCGATCAATGAATCGCAACTGAAACTGCAGCTCGCCGCTGATCTCACCAAGCTGCGCGCGTTGGGTGGCGCAGCGTGCTTGCAGCGCGGCGCGACGGCGTGCCAGCTCACGCGTGCGATGCTTCATCGATGCGACTCTAGCTGCTCGCGATCTTTCGCCAGCTCCGTGCGAGTCGCATCGAGCAGCCGCGGCTTGCTATGGATTTTCACCATCAGCACCGCGATCGCGATCACAGCCAGCGCCACAAATGCGCTCGTCACGAGGGTTGCGGCCAGCACTCGCTGCGAATCCCAGTACACGACTATGATCGTCACGCCGATGAACACCAGGGCGACGCCCGCTGACATCAAGGCGACGAAGCCCCAGATCAGAAACCCCGCTGCGCGGTGGATCTCTTCCTGCAGTTCGGTGGTCAGCAGTTCTAGACGCGTCTGAGCGAATGCTATAAACGTCGCGAGCAGGTTGCTGAGCGAGCGAAACAGCCCGCTCGCAGGTGTCCGATGCATGTTGTCGTCGACTTCGTGCATCGAGGCGCGATCAGCGACGACCGATGATCAGCCCGAGGATGACACCCGTGGCGACGGCGACGCCGACGGCTTGCCACGGATTCTTGCGCACGTACGCATCGGCCTGGTCGGCAACTTCCTTGGTCTGCCCCATCAGGTCGCCCTGTAAGTCGCTCATCCGTTTGCGCGCGGCTCGCACCGACGCCTCGGCGCGAGAACGCGCCTCGGTCAACTTTTCGCCCGCCTGGCCCGCGGTCGCCTTGAGCAGTTCCTCGGCGTCGTTGACAACGGCCTTGAGGTCATCGAGCAGTCTGTCCGTCGATACATGTTCCATCTGTCGAGTTCTCCATAGGCTCATGTGCTGTGCAATGGGTTTGCGCCGAGATACACGCGCGTGCGGCATGAGTATCGCGCATGTCTTAGTTCACATGGCATCCGCAATTCCCGCTACCGATGTCGGCTCGGCAGAAAGCGACGGGTCCGCGTGGATGCCGGCGGCATCAGGGGTTCCCTGAAAATCGACCCGATCGATTCTCAAAGTGGTCCGAAACATGGCCGCACGTCCGGTGGGTTTCGACGCTCGATTTGCGTCCGTCCGTCGTTCAAAGACCGCTGCCACTGATGATCTCGGGCACGCGGGCAAGCTCTTGATCTAACTGGAAATCAACAGAAGCAATGACGGGATGACATAACGTGCTCGTTTCTGATTTTAGACGTTCAACCGGAGGCCACTCGCTCGACGGCGCGCAGCTTTTTGGGAAGTAAGTCTCAATTCACGTACTATCGAGCGTGACGCCAGTCACACTCTGTGTGGATTAAGTCATGTCGGGTCCGTACAATGTAAAACAAGCGTTATTAGCGGCTTACCGCCATTTGTTGACACCGCTAGTTCGCGTGCTTCTGCGAAATGGCATCTCTTATTTGGAGTTCGCAGAGGTAGCGCGCCAGGTGTTCGTTGATGTGGCGGGGCGGGATTTCACTTTACCCAAAAGAAAAATCTCGCTGTCGCGCATAGCAATCATGACGGGCCTGTCGCGCAAAGAAG
>DATBVX010000227.1:0-3280 GCA_036515135.1 Steroidobacteraceae bacterium | reverse complement strand
CGCGCGCGAGAGCGTCGTCATCGATGAGCGCGACAAGCGTGCCCCTCGGGATGCCGGTCTCGACGGCGCGTGCCGGCCGAATAGCCGCACCCGGCGTTCCGCGCGGCACGGTCACGATGAACATCGAGCCCTTGCCTTCTTTCGAACGGACTTCCACGTGATGACCGAGCAGCCGCGTCAGGCGGTCGACGATCGCAAGGCCCAGACCCAGTCCCTGGCTGCGGTCGTGCTCGGGATTGGCGAGCTGGTAGAACTCCGCGAAAATCCGTTGTTGCTCGCTGGCAGGAATGCCGCGGCCGGTATCACACACCACGATGCGCAGCGTTGCCCCATGACGGCGGCAACCGACGATAATCCCGCCGCGCCGCGTATAGCGCACGGCGTTCGAGACGAGATTCGCCACGATGCGCTCGAGCAACAGCGGGTCGCTGTTGACCCACACCCCGCTCGGAACAACACGGAACCTGAGCCCCTTCTCCCGGGCGGGCTCCATGAACTCGTCTTCCATCCGGCTGAGCAGGCTCTGCACGGGAAAGTCGGCGCTTTCGGGCGCTACGGCGCCCGCGTCAAGGCGCGAAATGTCGAGCAGAGAATCGAGCAGGTCGCCGATCGCCGACACGGAAGCATCGATGCGGTCGACGAGCCTGCGTTGCTCGGCCAGCAACGGTTTGCCGCGCAGTTGCGCAACGAAGAGTCCAAGCGCGTGCATCGGCTGGCGCAGATCGTGGCTCGCGGCAGCCAGAAAGCGCGATTTTGCCTGGTTGGCGAGCGCGAGCTCCCGGGTGCGCTCTTCGATTTTTTGCTCCAGCTCTTCATGCGACTGACTGAGGCTCCCGGCCATGGCGTTGAATTGATCCGCGAGCATCTCAAGCTCGTCTCCGGTCTCAATGCGCACGCGATGATCGAGCTGGCCGGCGGCCAGTTGCATGGCCCCGGTTTCAAGGGCCTTCACCGGGGTAGCGATTCGCCTCGCGATCACGAGCGCGCCCAGCGTGGCCAGGACGAGCGACAGCGCGGCAATGATGCCCAGACGAGTCAGGCTCGCGTAGACCGGCCTGTAGGCTTCCGCGATCGGCTGCTCAACCACCACCGTCCATCCGGGTGCCGCCATCGGCGCCGATGCTGCGATGACGTTCGTCCCGGCGTGGTTCTGCGCGAGCACCGCACCGTTCCTCGCGCGGATCTGCGCGAGTTGCGAGAAATCGCTGTTCTGCAACACGAGTTTGAGATCGGGATGGGCGATCAGCCGGCCGCTGCTGTCGACGACGTAGGCGTACCCCGTGCGCCCGAATTCGATGCGCGACACGCTTTCCCATACGAACTTCAGGTTGATGTCGGCGAGCGCGACCGTTTCCGCACCCCGGCGCGCAGGGACCGCGACGCGGGCATAAGGCTCCGTCCCCTTGCGAAAGTAAACGGGACTGAAGTGAAGCGCCCCTGCGCGGGCTGCGACAAAGCCCGCGTCGTACGAATGATCGGTTCCCGATGCGATCATGTCGAGCTCCGTTCGCGACACGAGGAGTTCCTCGCCGCCGAGCCGGTCGAGCTGACGGATATCCGTGACTGCCGGGACTTGCTTCAACAGATTGCGGTATTCGAAACGACGCTGTAACAACGCCTGCTCGCCCAGGTCGCGCATGGGCAGCGACACCCACGCAATCTGCTCGACGATGCTTTTGACGTAATCGTCGATGCGCAAGGCCGCGGCGAGCGCCTTTTCCTGCGTGAGAGCGGAGACTGAAGCGCGGCTGTCACGGTACGAGAAATACGCCTGAACGAGTCCGGCGAGGACTAGCGCGCCGATGACGAACCCGCCGATCAGGATCGTGTATTTCCGGTGAAGCGTGCGTGAAGCGCTCATTCGATCAAGCGGTCCGCGCGCAACCGCAGCTCGCGTGGAAGAGCGAGGCCGATGCGCGCCGCTGTCTTCGCGTTGATCGAGAATTCAAATGCGGAGGGCTGCTCGATGGGAAGGTCACCGGGTCTCGCCCCTTTCAGGATGCGGTCGACGTAGCCTGCGGCGCGCCTGAACTGATCCTCGAGGTTTACGCCATAGCTCATCAGGCCGCCCGCATCGGTGAATTCGGCAAATCCATAGATGGCTGGCAGGCGCATTTCGTTCACGGCGCGAGCGATGTCCTCGCGGCGGCTGACGAAAACCGCGTCGGACAGCAGCACCAGCCCGTCGAAACGCAGGTCTTTGACTTCTCGCAGCGCGCCATCGACGTCGTCATAGCTGCTGACCTGGATGCGCTGCACCGTGAGCTTCAGCCGCGCTGCGGCGGTCACGGCGTAGGCCCATTGAGTGTCGTGCCCTGTGCTGGTTCGAGTCATTACGGCCAAGCGTCTCGCGGCAGGCACGGCTTCCCTGAGCAGCTCGATCATCTTCCCCGCCACATCTCCCGACTGATTGGATATCCCGGTTGCATTGCCGCCGGGCCGCGACAAACTCGCCGCGAGTCCGGCGCCGACGGGATCGGCGACCATCATGAATACGACTGGAATGGTACGCGTCGCTTTGACCGCCGCACGCGCGGCCACCAGCGGCGGCGCGACGATCACGTCCACGTTTACCCTTACCAGCTCGGCAGCGAGACCGGGTAGCAGTTCGAGGCGGCCGTGCGCTGCGCGCTTCTCGAAGTGGACGTTCCGCCCCTGCACGTACCCGAGGTCCTCGAGCCCGCGCAAAAAAGCGAGCGCGAGCGGATCGTCGTCCATCGCATGGCTCGACGTGAGATACCCGACACGCGCGACCTTTGCGCCCTGCTGCGCCTGAGCCGCGCTCCATACCGCTAGGCTGGCGAGCAGCGCGGCAGCGGCGATTCCAGGCTTATGCACGTTTTTTTGAGAACGGTAGGCCGGCAATCCTTTGCCGGCATCGTTCGCGGCAAGGGATTGCCGCGCTACGGCAGCAGCGCGCCCTCTGAACAATCATACGAGAATAACAAGCATCGACGCGTCGGGCGCCTGCCGCCTCCGGGGTCGCATCCCCATGAATGGGGCCCCTGCTCCGCCCTACGGCAGCAGGACCGTCGACCCCGTGGTCTTGCGCGCTTCGAGATCCTGCTGCGCCTGCGCGGCATCCTTGAGCGGATAGGTCTGGTTGACCGAGATCTTGACCTTCCCGCTCTTCACGACAGCGAACAGTTCGCGCGCGCCCTTCACCAGCTCCTCGCGCGTCGCGGCGTAGGTCGCGAGCGTCGGGCGCGTGAGGAAGAGCGAGCCCTTCTGAGCGAGGATCCCGGCATTGAACGGCGGCACCGCGCCCGAAGCGTTGCCG
>DATBVX010000226.1:0-11058 GCA_036515135.1 Steroidobacteraceae bacterium | reverse complement strand
CGCACCGGGCCGAGTGCCTGGGCACGCCGATGCAATCGACTGAGCAACCGATCGAGTCTATCGCGCTCGATGGTCGTGAAATCCGCGAGCAATTCCTTTTCGTAGCGGCGCGCGAACGGCACGACCCGCCAGTACACGCTCTCTCCCAGGCGCGAGAGCTTGAGCACCGATCGGCGCCGGTCGGAATTCGCAGTCGCACGCACCACGCGCCGCGAGCGCAACAGGCTCGACACCGCGCGGCTCACGGCCACCTTGTCCATCGCCGTTCGCTCTGCCACCTCTGCAGCCGACAGTCCCGGGTCGAGTCCGAGCACCGCAATCACCCGCCATTCGGGAATCGTCAACCCAAAGCGATGGGCGTATGCGCCCGCGATCGCCGTGCTGACCGTGTTCGTCAGAACCGACAGCCGGTAAGGCACGAAATGCTCTAGTCGCAGCCGCTCGCGGCGCTGGTCGCTGTTACGCATCGGGGCCTCAAGACTATAATGGTTGCAATTGTAACTAATGGCGACGGTGCCGGGTTTGTCATTTTTGTCATTCGGCTCGGCGCCGAATGGCAGAAATGGCATACCCGGCTCCGTTCTGGAAGTTCCTATGTCTGTAGCAGCACCCAACGCCAGCGGTTCACTGTTCGAGAACCCGATGGGCACCGACGGTTTTGAGTTCGTCGAGTACACGGCCCCCGACCCGGCGTTGCTGCGGAAACTCTTCGAGCAACTGGGCTTTCCGGTGGTGGCGCGTCATCGCAGCAAGGACGTGACTCTGCACACGCAGGGCGATATCAACTTCATCATCAATGCAGAACCCGACAGCGTGGCGCAGGCGTTCGCGCGCGCGCACGGACCGTCGGTATGCGCCATGGCATTTCGGGTGAAGGATGCGACGCAAGCGTTCAAGCGTGCGGTCGACCTCGGTGCCAGGCCGTTCAAGGGTCGCGTGGGGCCCATGGAGCTCAACATTCCGGCGATCGAGGGCATCGGCGGCAGTCTCATCTATCTGGTGGACCGCTACGGCGATCAGACCATCTATGACGTCGACTTCCGCCCGGTCAGCCAGCCCGAACTGGTCCGGAAGGCCGGGCTCACGTACATCGATCACCTCACGCACAACGTTCACCGCGGCAACATGGACGTGTGGGCAGGCTTCTATCAGCGGCTGTTCAACTTCCGCGAGATTCGCTACTTCGACATCGAGGGCCAGAAGACCGGCCTCTTCAGCCGCGCGATGACGAGCCCCTGCGGCAAGATCCGCATCCCGATCAACGAATCGCAGGACGAGAAATCGCAGATCGAGGAATACCTGCACCAGTATCGCGGCGAGGGTATCCAGCACATCGCGCTCGGCACGGATGATATTTTTCGTACCGTCGACGTGCTGAGCGCCCGCGGCGTCAGATTCCAGGACACGCCCGACACGTATTACGAGGGAGTGAATGCGCGCGTGCCGGGACACGGCGAGGATCTCGATTCCCTGCGATTGCGCCGCATCCTGGTCGATGGTGCGCCGACGCAGGGGCAGGGCACGCTGCTGCAGATCTTCACGCAGAACGTGATCGGCCCGATTTTCTTCGAGATCATCCAGCGGAAGGGGAATGAAGGGTTTGGGGAAGGGAATTTCAAGGCGCTGTTCGAATCGATCGAGCTGGATCAGATCAGGCGCGGCGTAATCTAGCGCCACGCCGGCAACCAGGGGAGGGGGATATGAACCAGAAATTCTTCATTGCATGGGCCGTGATTTTCATTGCGTGGATGGTTGGCAGCTTCGTCGTACACGGCGTGCTGCTGCACGACGATTACGCCAAGTTGCCGGGTCTGTTCCGGCCGGAGACAGAGGCGCAGCAGTACTTCCCGCTGATGATTCTGGCGCACGTCGTCATGGCCGGCGCATTCGTCTGGATCTACGCAAGAGGGGTCGAGGCCAAGCCGTGGCTCGCGCAGGGGATACGCTTCGGAATCGCAGTCGCGCTGCTCGGGGTCGTTCCGACCTACATGATCTACTACGTCGTGCAGCCAATGCCGGGCATGCACGTAGTGAAGCAGATCGTATTCGACGGAATTCTGGTGACGATTCTGGGCGTCCTCGCGGCGTTCCTGTATCGGCCTGCGTCGGTCAAATAAACGAAGTGATGGCTCGGCGAGGTCGCTTGTTGCTGGAAGTGGCCGCTTGTGAGTCGCAGCTCGCACCTTCAACCAGTGGCCTCACGAGCCTTTCCCACGCCGGCGTGGAATAGAACCAGCTCCCTTCCACGCCGTGATGGATCGCCGGATTCCTCCCGAACTCGCCGTCGGCTGGTCCCGGGAGATAGAAGTAGCCCGCGGCTGCCCAGGGGTCGAACTCGTAGATCACGTTGTACCGGCTCCACCGCTCGCTCGGCGCCGTTCGATCCGGGTCGATGCCCAGGTGGAACGTCACTTCGTAGTGTTGCAGGCCTTTCGGACGCTCAGCGGCTATGCCCTTCGGCCAGTCGATGAACATGCCGCGCGTGTTGTTCGGGTCCAGGTGAGCGGGCTGGTCGTTGATGCGAACGCCGGGGCCAACCCAGATGCTGAATTCCCGCACGATCTGCGGATCAGTGATTTCGAGCGGCGACTCGAGGCTGCCGCCCGTGATCTCGATCTTGATGATTCCGGACTTCGCCGACGCCGGTTCAGACGCCACCAGCGTTGTGCAGAGCGCAAGGACGGTCGCGATTGAGCCCTTCATGATGGCCTCCCTCGTGTCCAGGCTGGACACGTCCATCAGCGGTCAGGGATCGAGACCAGCGGGATCGCGACAAGTTCCAATGCACCGCTTTGCGCCGTTGTTCTTGAAGAAGAGATAGACACCGTCGCGGCTCACGAACGGCTCCATCGCGTCGCCGCGGCCACCTCCACAGGCGCACGCGGCGATCGACACGGCGAACAGGGCAATCATTCCTCGCGATCCCATCGCACTAACTCCTTTCCTCGTGATGGCGAAAGGAAACCTTTTCGACCAGGACGACTTCACAGGCACCCGCTCCAGTGTCGTTGCGCCGCAGGGACGTTCGCATGACCTGACCGTTGGAGTTCTTGATGTCTATCAGGAGTCCTTCGAGACGGATGATGTCGCCCTTCCGCACCCGTTGAAGTTCGCTCCACACGCTGTCGTTGGCCGGGACGAGGTGCCAGTTCGATGAGTGAGTCACGATCTCGCGCTGCGGAATTGGTGGCTCATCGTCGAAATGCCAGTAGTAGAAGCGGTTCGACTGCGAGATCTCGAGCCGGTCGAGCACGGCGGAATCGGACATCGGCCCCCAGCCGACCGCGAGATCGAGCGGGCTGATATCCGCCAGCTCGCCTGCGCGGTATCGCTCGTGGCTGAGCACGCGAACTTCGGCGCCGAATCGGGCGCGCGCCAGCAGCTGGAAATTCCGCCGCGAGATGGGTGCGGCGGCCTCGAAGTTCACTTGCTTCGGATCATCGGCGACGAGCTCGCCCGCGGGCCAGTCCACCGGTCGTGAGGTGAAGTAGCCATAGGCGCCGTACAGGGCGACCGCGACGAGAATGATTCGAACGTAGCGCACGGAAGGATTTTGACACTGCCAGTGGGATGCCGAACGTGATGCGTGCCCGCAATGTGAGTGGCCTCCGTATAATCCGTGTAATCGGAGGTCGGATGCCCATGAGAAAAACAACGCTCGGGGTGCTGGTTACGATGGCGTTCACGGCCATCGCCCAGGTTGCCACTGCTCCCGCACCGCCACCCGCGATGGCGAGCGCCGCGCGCGCATTTCTCGATTCGCTGTCACCCGAGCAGCAGTCGCGGGCGCAATTCCCGTTTGACGCCGAGGAGCGTCTTAACTGGTTCTTTACGCCGGTCACGCGGCGCGGCCTCACGCTGAAGGACATGACCGAGGTGCAGCGGCAGGCGGCAACGAACCTGTTGCGCACTGGATTGAGCGAGCAGGGCTTAACTAAAGCAGAGACGATTCGCTCGCTCGAGGATGTGCTCGTTGAGATGGGTGGCGATCCACGTGTGCGCGATCGTGATCTGTATTACTTCACGGTGTTCGGTGAGCCGGGCCCGCAAACCACCTGGGGATGGCGCTACGAGGGTCACCACCTCTCGCAGCACTGGACAGTCGCCAACGGCACTGCAATGGCTACCACGCCGCAGTTCTTCGGCGCGAATCCCGCGGAAGTGCGGCAGGGGAAGATGGCGGGCACGCGCCCTCTCGCCGCAGAAGAGGACTTGGCCTACGAGCTGCTCCGATCACTCGATCCCGCGCAGAGGCGGGCAGCGATCATCGATTCACGTGCGCCCGATGACATTCTGACGTCGAACCAGAGGGAAGCTGCCATCCAGGAGGATCGCGGCGTTTCGTTCGCCGAGCTGACGACGACGCAGCGAGAAACAGTCATCGAGTTGATCGGCGAGCATGCGAACGCGGCAGTCGAGCCAGTGGCGCGCGATCGGATGTCGAAAGTGCGCGCATCGAAGCTCGAGGCGATCAAGTTCGCGTGGATGGGCGGCACCGACAAAGCCGAAGGGCACTACTACCGCATCCAAGGTCCCACCTTCCTGATCGAGTTCGATAACACGCAGAACAGCGCAAACCACATTCACCAGGTCTGGCGCGACTTCGAGGGCGACTTCGGTCTTGACCTGTTGACGGAGCATTACACGAGATTCGCGCACACCAAGGACGAAAGCGCCGTGCCCGTGGCTGCCGTGACGGGGTTGAATTCGGGGTCGGAGCGGCGCGTTGACTGAGCCATGGTGCGAGGGAGCCATGCGCTTCGTCTTTTACCTGCTGCTGGGATTTGCCTATTTCAGTGTCCACGCGGCTGAGGATTCGATAGTTCTCTATCCGGCCTACGCCACCCATGGTGGGGCGGGTGTGCTCGAAGGCAGGGTCATCGCGCGTGAAGCAATACGCGCGCCAACGGCAGAGGATCGGAAGTGGGCCAACCTGCGGCGCAACCTCGGATTCCTGGTGAACCAGGAACGCGAAAACGCGCCGGTGATCGTGCGCCTGGCTGACCGGCAATGGGACACAACGACGGATAAGGAAGGCTATTTTCGCGTCGAACTCCGCGACCTGGCCGGACTCACGCCGGGATGGCACCGGATCGGCGGGCAGGTTGACCAGTCCAGCACCGAGACTGGATTGCTGGTGGTTCCGGAAGCGAACACGCTGGGGCTCATTTCCGACCTTGACGATACGATTCTCGTCACCGAGGT
Organism: Steroidobacteraceae bacterium; assembly: GCA_036515135.1. Lineage (GTDB taxonomy): Bacteria > Pseudomonadota > Gammaproteobacteria > Steroidobacterales > Steroidobacteraceae > DATBVX01. The sequence goes on along the minus strand of DATBVX010000226.1, from coordinate 5,853 downwards.
GAATAGCGCGCGACGCATGCTGGCCAACTCGTTGCTGAGGAATCCGCTCCAGCGTCAGGCCGTCCCGGGCACCGCGAAGCTTTATCGCCAGCTTGCGTCCAGGAACGCGGATCCGGCAGCAGCGCCCATCTTCTATCTGTCGGCATCACCCCGGCAGCTGCACTTTTCGCTCGAGACCTTCCTGGGGCACAACGGCTTCCCGCCCGGTGTTCTCATCACCAAGCGCGTCACGAATGACGAGACCAGCGAACCGCTGCGGGATCAGATCGCCTACAAGAAATCGAGGATCGAGGAAATCCTGGCGCGTGTTCCACATGCTCGATTTACGCTGATCGGGGACGATGGCGAGCGCGATCCGGAGATCTACCACGAAATCCGCGCTCTCCACCCGGATCGCGTCGACGCGATCTGGATCAGGCGCGTCGATCCCGACCCGAAGCGGCCCCGGATTTCCGGCCAGGGCGACCTCGACACGTTGCTGCGCGCCGATTGACATAGCGTCTGCGGCGCTCCCCTGAGTGCGACCTAGTTCTTTTCCATATCCGTGGCGCGCCACAAGTACCAGCTAGCGACCGTGCGATACGGCTGCCAGCGTGCGCCGTACTTATTCAGATCCTTCGGCGTCGGCAGCTTTCGCTTCCCGAATGCGATTGCGAAGCCCTTGCGGATACCGTAATCATCGATGGGCAGCACGTCCGGGCGGCCAAGGCGGAACATCAGGAGCATCTCCACGGTCCAGCGCCCGATCCCGCGCACCTCGGTGAGGCGCTCAATGATCGCCTCGTCGTCCATCCGCTGGATTTCGATGAGCGGGGGAATCCGGCCCTCGACGGTCTTGCGAGCGAGATCGCGTAGCGAGAGCAGCTTGGAGCCCGAGAGACCCGCACCGCGAAGCTTCTCGTCCGACGCGCGAAGGATCTGTTCAGCGGTCGGGCCCTCGTGCGCCCGCGGGAACAGGGCACGCACGCGAGCAAAAATGGTTGCGGCGGCCCTGCCGTTGAGCTGTTGGTACACGATGGATTCCGCCAGCGCGACGAAGATGCTCGGGGTTCTGTCGAGCTGCATGCGGAAGGGCCCAACGGCATCAACGAGGGTTGCCAGGCGCGCGTCAGCTGCGCGCAGGTAATCGAGCGCGACGACAGGATCGAATCCAAACGCGCCGTCACCGTCGAAAAGCGCGAGCTGGCCGGTCGCGCGCGAGCCCTCGATCGAAAGGATCCGGAGCTTCGTGGTGATGCCACCATTTGCAGAAAATCCGCCGATCCTGCCACCAGCCGCGAGCACGCGATGACACGGCACGACGATCGCGAACGGATTTCGTCCTAGCGCCTGTCCCACGGCCCGTGCGGCCCCAGGCTCGTTCAACCGTGTGGCAATCTCACCATACGAAAGCGTTGCACCCGGTGGAATCGTGCGTGCGATTTCATAGACGCGGCGATTGAACGGCGGCACGTCATCCATATCGAGCGCAATGGCGGACAGTTCACGTGGCTCACCGTGGAGCAGGGCGACGATGCCGTCGATTGCATGCCGCACCTCGGCCGGTGGTGGCGCTTCCCGCGCGTCTGGAAATCGCTCGAGCACGCGCGAACGCGTTTCCGTTTCGCGAGACTCCGGAAGCTGCACGCCCACAATTCCGCGTGTGCCCCACGCGATACCGCAGCGACCGATCGCCGTGTCAAAAAGTGCAAACGCCACGCTGCTACGCATGACGACTCCTCAGCCTCCTTCGAGTATGCAGACGGCTCGGACGGCCCGTGTGTTCGCGCACCAATACAGTCGCATCGCCCCCTCCTGCCGTGTACTTGGGGGCTGACAGCATACTGTTCTTTTATACAGGCGCACAATCCTGGCTCTCCATCCAAATGTCGGTCAGGTCACATCGGTGGGGATCGCCGCCGCTAGACTGCGCCCTGATCAGATCGGCAGGTGATATGCCCCTTGAGCCAGTTCGAAACGCTCATCCGTTACGAAAACGAGCACTCCTCGCTCAAGTTCCGACCGACGCAGTACCTGCGGCACGAGCATGACGAGCTGTTGCGCGATGTCGTCGCACTGGCCAATGCCAACGCGCAGGGTGAGCGAGTCATCGTGTTGGGTGTCGAGGTCAGCGGCGATTCCCGGCGGCTGATCGGTTTTCCACGCGAGCAGTGCGTCGTATCCGGCACCTACGAGGGGCTGGTCCAGAAACACATCGAGCCACCGCTGCGCGTGCGTTATCGGGTGTGCGAGATCGAGGGCAAGTGGATCGGCCTATTGACGATCTCAGGTTGCACGAATCAGCCGTATCTCATCAGCAATCCACTTTCGCCCAACCTGCGCAGCGGTGAAGCGTGGATCCGGCGCGGCGTCGAGCAAATGCCACTCGCTCGCGCGGATCTCGACCGCATGTATGCGCGCAAGCACGACGATGGCCTGTTTCGAGGCGGCATCAAGGTAGGGTTCTCGGGCCCGAAGCCAGCTTCGAACATCGTGCTGCGCGCGATCGGTCCGTACGAGTCGCCGTCCGCTCAAGCGTCGGCGAAGCTGGCCGCGGCCATCCAGGCGCGCGAAATGCTGGCATCGGCAAAGAACGTCGCCAGCAGCACGATCATCCGGCTCACGCATCTGCGCCTGTTTGGTCACGAGGCTCCCTACCGGTCGAAGTCGCTCGAACAGCTGCGTCTCGATCTCGATTCCATTGCCGAGGAGTACCGCGAGGAGGACGCTCACCACCGGTTCGAGCGACTCGGCCACCGCATCAACTTCACGCTGGTCAATCGGGGCACGGACACGATCGTCGATGCGTTGGCAAGCATCGAACTGCCGGATGGCGTGGGCGTGGAAGTGGCAACGCGCCTCTTCGTGAGCCACTCGGCCGATGCGGCCAACGGATCGAAACCAACAATTGGGTCGCCATCGACGGCCGACTATCCGCCTGTGACCGCAAGCGACAAGACAGTCCGCATCACGGCAAGCCTCGGTGACGTGGCGCGCGACTCACGCGTGGAACTGTTTCGCGAGCCCCTGCGCGTGGTCATCAATGAAGATGGCATCGGCCGCAGGGTGCCTGTGAGAGTGACGATTCACGGCCGCAACCTGCCCGCGCCCATCGTCGCCACGCTATGCATCGTTGGTGCCGCCAGCAAGCGGGCGCAGAAGGACAAGAAACACAGCGAGAAAGCAGCGGCACTCGGCCGCGCCGGCAGCTAGATCCTTCGGGTTTCCCGTCCCGTCGGTTCAGGCGCGCAAGCAAGCGCGACCCAGTCGTTGTGTGATGCACGATTGACTCTATCCAGATTGCGTCGCAAGGTTGCGCGTCCCATAAATGCGCATTTCGTACCAGAATAACGGAGGGACCATGAAAACAAAGCCCGCATTGATGATGCTTGCTCTGACGCTGTTTCTGGCGACTTCCACGCTCGTCACCGCCGCAGAGCCCACGGTGCTCCGGGTGGTGGTGGTCAAGGCCGACGACGTGAATGCCTACGTGCAGCAGCTCGAGCAGGGCAGGGCGCTGCTAAAGCGCCTCGGGAGTGCCGGGACCGTTCGCGCCTGGAGAGCAAGATTCGCCGGCCCGGAGACGGGGACGGTCGTGGTCTCGGTTGAGTATCCGAACATGGCGGCATTTGCCGCTGATGAGCCGAAGATCGCGGGTAGCGCCGAGTACCAGGCGTGGCTCAAGGGCCTCGACAAGGTCCGCAAGGTCGTCTCCGATAGCTTGTACCAGGAACTCTAGCCATCGCTGTGGCCCGCTGTGCAAACGCGAATTGCGGAACACAGCGGGGAGGAATCTGCTGCCGCGGAGAAGATGCTGCGGCACAGGTTCCCCGCATGCAGCATTGCATGCCGCGGCAGCGACCGTCTGCGGAAAGTTCAGCTGAAACCTTGCGCCTGGCGGGCCCCTACAAGATCGGGCAACCCTGCGCCCTCGTTGAATTGCGCCAGTAACGGTGCCAGCAAGGCGTGCGAGCGCGCTGGCTCGCCGCGCGAGTTCCACAAGCGTGCGAGACTGGTTGCTGCGCGCAGCTCGAAGGCTCGGGCTTTCTGCGCATGCGCCTCGTCGAGAGCGCGCTGGAAGCAGATCTCTGCCGCGCGGTCATCGGGATCGTGCTGCGCTAGCAGGAGTTCGCCGCGCATGCGACTCGCTTCCGGCAGGTAGCGCTGCTCTTCCGTGCGAGCAATCAGTTCGGCGGCCTCCTGCACGGCCTCGAGTCCAGCGTCGATCAACCGCAGTCGCAGGCAGCAATCGGCAAACAGCGTGAGGAAGTGTCCGCGGTGCCGCTCGAGTCCCAGCGCGCGATATGCGCTCAGACCGGCGCGGAGCAGCTCCAATCCCCGCTCCACTTCATCGCACATCACCGCCGCCCACCCTTGGAAAATCTGCGAGGTTGCCAGGTAGTTCGGACTCTGCAGTGAGGCGCAGAGCTCGGTGGCGAGCTCGGCATAGCGTTGGGTTTCGCGCGGCTCCCGTCGGCAGGTATGGACCCACATCATGCCGTTGAGAGTCAGGACACGGCTGAAGGGGTGCTTGAGCTGGTTGACGAGTTCGAGCTCGCGCTGTGCGGTCCGCAGAGCGGTATCCGGAAAGCCGAGATACCACGAGGCTTGCGCAGTGCAATTGAGCGCGCAGAGTCCAGGATCGTGTCCGCCGAACAGGTAGGAGCGGGCATGGTGCCGGGCGCGATCGTACAACTTCAGCCCGTGCCCCGCGTGCCGCTGGCAGGATTCAAGGTCGCCGTGGGTAAGCTCGGTCGTCCACGCGGCGTGATGGGCCTGCAGCGAACACTCGTCCACCGTAATTCGGCTCGACAGCTCAAGTACCTGCGCGGCGAAATCCCGCGCGACGCCGATGCGGCTGCGGTGCTGATTGTGCAGCCAGAGTCCCCACAGCGCCGCGAAGAGCTGCTGCTCCGTCCCCACGTCGCGACTGAGTTCGCGCGCGCTCAGGTACACAGACTCGACCTGCGGCGCTGCGAATCCGAGCGTAACCATCAGGGGCGGTCCGAGCATCAGCAGTATTTCGAGGCGGTGACGGGCATTCGTCGGCGTCTGCTCGAGACGCTCGCCCATTTCGAGCGCGCGCCGCAAGTGCGCAACGGCCTCGGGATTGGCCGAGCGCTCGATTGCACGCTCACCTGCCCTGCGCCAGCAAGCGAATGCGGATCTGAATTGACCGGCTTCTGCCCAGTGCATCGCCAGGAGCTCGGGCTGGGCGCTCACCAGCTCTGGAAAATCATGCTCAAGCGCCTCGGCGATACGCTGATGGAGCTGCCTTCTGGTGCTGCCAAGCAGCGACTGATAAGCGACGTCCCGGGTGAGCGCGTGCTTGAAGGCGAATTCGGCGCGCGGAAGTGCAGCCGTCTGGTAAATGAATTCCCGAATCTGCAGCACCGCGAGGCTCGCCCGAAGTGCTTCGAGCGTGTGACCGGCAATCGCGATCAACAGCGGTTCGGCGAATGTCGTGCCAACGACTGCCGCGACCTGCAGCAGCTGCTTGTCGGCCGCCGCCAATTGATCGATGCGTGCCGCAAGCACCGCCTGCACGGTGCCCGGTATAGTGACGCCACCAGAGTGATCGGCGGGATCACCGGCGACCGTCCAGGTCAGTTCTTCCAGAAAGAAAGGGTTTCCCTGGGCGTTCGCGATGATGTTCCGAACGACCGCAGGTGACGGCGGCAATTCTCGTGGAACCGATCGAATGAGAGCTGCGCTGTCCTCAACCGTGAGCCGGGGCAGGGCGAGCTGAGTGATGGCCGACTGCGTCGCCCACGGGGGCTGATAGCCGGGGCGATAGCTGACGAGCAGCAGTGCGGCCAGCGATTCAATTTGCGTGATCAGCTGAGCGAGCCATGCCTCGGAGGTTGGGTCGAG
>DATBVX010000225.1:0-4226 GCA_036515135.1 Steroidobacteraceae bacterium | reverse complement strand
GTGATCGTATGCGAACGGATGGTCGGTACCGGGTTTGCCTTATTGGCCATTTGTACGACTTTACCTGGTAGCTCAAATGGCCAATAAGGCAAACCCGGTACCGACTATTCCTGGTGCGAAGTGCCACTCATGACCAACGCGAGCCGACCCCTCCTAGCACCGGCAAGCCTCGTCCTCGGACTCCTTCTGCTGGCGGCGTGTGGCGGCCCGAAGGCGCCCGAGTCGCCGGTTGCAGCGAATGTCGATGGCGAGCGCATCGCGGCTGCGGCGAATGATCCGGCGAACTGGCTCACGCATGGACGCACTTACGCCGAGGAGCGGTTCAGTCCGCTCGCGCAGATCGATGACAGCAATGTCAATAAGCTGGGTCTCGCCTGGTTCGTTGACTTCGGCTCCACCATCGGCCTCGAAGCCACACCGCTCGTCATCGATGGCGTCATGTACACGACTGGCGTCTGGAACCTCCTGTATGCGCTCGATGCCAGGACGGGCAAGGAAATCTGGCGATTCGATCCGCAGGTCAACAAAGCGTGGATGCGCTACATGTGTTGCGGACCCGCGAACCGCGGTGCTGCGGCGTGGAAGGGGAGGATCTATTTCGCGACCATCGATGGGCGGCTGATCGCGGTCGATGCCGCGTCCGGCAAGCCTGTGTGGGACGTGCGGACGACGGACCCCAGCGAGCCCTATTCCATCACCGGAGCCCCTCGGGTTGTGCGCAGCAAAGTCATCATCGGCAACGGCGGCGCGGAGTTCGGCGTCCGCGGCTATGTCACCGCGTACGACGTTGAAACCGGCAAGCAGGTCTGGCGTTTCCACACCGTGCCCGGCAATCCGGCCAACGGTTTCGAGTCCCCCGCGATGGAAATGGCCGCCAAGACCTGGTCGGGTGAATGGTGGGTCGCGGGCGGCGGCGGCACCGCGTGGGATGCGTTCTCCTATGACCCGGCGCTGAATCTGCTCTACATCGGTACCGGCAATGGCTCGCCGTGGCAACGCGATCTGCGCAGTCCCGGTGGCGGCGACAACCTGTTCCTGTGCTCGATCGTCGCGGTGAATGCGGACAGCGGCGAGTACGCATGGCATTACCAGGCCGTGCCCGGTGAGAACTGGGACTACAACTGCGTCCAGCAGATGACGCTGGCCGAGCTCGAGATCGACGGCAAGCCGCGCAAGGTGCTGATGCAGGCCGCCAAGAATGGTTTCTTCTACGTGATCGACCGCACCAATGGAAAGCTGCTGTCGGCCCACAATTTCGTGCCGGTGAACTGGGCGAGTCATTACGACATGGCCACCGGCCGCCCGGTCGAGATCAAGGAGAACCTCTACACCGACACCGAAAGCAAGCTGATCACGCCGAGTCCCTTCGGCGCGCACAACTGGCATCCGATGTCCTACAGCCCGAAGACGGGGCTCGTCTATTTCCCAGCGCAGGAATCGTCCTACGTCTACAGCAGGCTGCCAAAATACGAGCACCGGAAAATGCGCTGGAACCTGGCGCAGAACCCCGACGTCAAGCTTCCGCCGGGCGTCACCGAAGTCATCCCGAGCACCACCAAGGGGTACTTGCTGGCATGGAATCCGGTGACCCGCAGCGAAGCGTGGCGCGTCGATCATCGCGGGCCATGGAACGGCGGCGTGCTGGCGACGGCGGGTAATCTGGTGATTCAGGGTGCCGCAGACGGACGATTCGTCATCTATCGCGCTGACGACGGTGGAAAGCTTTGGGAGATGCCGATTCAGACGGGCGCAGTGGCCGGCCCGATCAGCTACGAGGTCGACGGCGAACAATTCATCGCGGTGGCCGCCGGTTGGGCCGGTTCGTTGCCGATCATCGGAGGTGGATTGTCCAACGTTCACCATGCACCGTCGCGCCTGCTCGCTTTCAAACTCGGCGGAACGGCGACGCTGCCCGCTGCATCGACCCCGACGCTGCCCTCACCGCCAGCCTCGACGGCGAGCAGGGAAGTCATCGCCCGTGGCGAAACGCTGTACGGCCAGTGGTGCCGCATCTGCCACGGCGGTAACTTGGTCTCGAGCGGCATGACCCCGGATCTCCGTTACATGACTGCCGAGACTCATCAGGGATTCAACGACATTGCGGTGCGCGGCACGCGGGCAAACAAGGGCATGCCGCCATTCGCGGATGTGATCAACGACGCGGATGCCGACGCGATTCGCGCCTACATCATCGAGCGTGCGCGCCGAGACTCGATTTCTTCCCCTCTCCCCCTCGGGGGAGAGGGTACGGGTGAGGGGCAACAATGAAACTGACCGACGCTGAACAGGCGATGCTGGACGGCCGCGAGGGCAAAGCGCGCCAGAAGGCCATGGAATTGCTGGTCCGGTACGGAGAAGCGCTCGGCGCCGAACGGTTCGTCGACACCAACAATGTGGCCGGCGTCCCCGGTTCGTCCACGCCGTTCCTCGAGAACTACTACCAGGAGCCCGGGAATCGTTACGACGTGATCTTCTCGCGCTTCGATCTCGACAGCGACGAGGTGGTCGAAGTGCCGCGGGCGGTCGTGCATACCTGTCATCTGCAGGGGGGTGTCGATCCGGACAACTGGCAGGTTCTCGGCGCGACTCCCGAGGTGGCACGAATCAGCCGGGAGAGCGAAGTGGCGGCTTCCGGGCGTGATGTCCGCATCCTCAAGACCTGCACGCCGTACCTCGCCGGCAATGTACCGGTGATGGGCGAACACTGCGCGTGGATGGAATCCTCCGCCGTCGTGTACATCAATTCAGTACTCGGCGCACGCACCAACACGGAGGGGCGCGAAAGCACCAGCGCGGCTATGCTGACCGGCAAGATTCCGGATTTTGGCCTGCATCGCGACGAGAATCGCTACGGCACGCATCGGATCGAAGTCGAAACCGACGTCGAAAGCATCATGGACTGGGGCATGCTCGGCTACTTTGTCGGCGATGTCGTGGGCGAGCGGATTCCCGTGCTGACCGGGCGATTCAGTTCACCCGAGACCATTCGCTACAAGCACTTTGGAGCGGCGGCAGCGTCGTCCGGCGGTGTCGAGATGTATCACCTCGTCGGCGCGACACCCGAGGCAGCAACACTCGAACAGGCATTCGGCCCGAAACGCCCAGTGGAGACGATCCGCTATGGCAAGGCCGAGCGGCGTCGGACTTACGAAACACTCAACGCCAACGCCCACGACCCCAACGTCGATTACGTGATGTTGGGCTGCCCGCACGCAGCACTCGAGCAGATTCAAGAAATCTGCGCGCTCCTCGCGGGCAAGCGCATCAGCTCCAAGTGCAATTTGTGGATTTTCACCTCACGCGCCGTCCGCGCCGTTGCCGATCGGGATGGGCTTACGAAGGTGATCCGCGATGCGGGCGGGGTGTTGTTGACCGACACGTGCTCGGCCATTGGCCAGGCGCTGCCCCCGGGCACGCGCGTCGCCGCTCTTGATTCCGCCAAGCAGGTGCACTACCTGCCAGCCATCATGGGAATCGAGGCGTGGTTTGGTACCACGCGCGATTGCATCAACGCCGCGTTGACCGGACGTTGGCAGGGAGAAGCGCCATGAGCAAAGGCACAGTCGTGTTGCGGGGTCGCAAGGTCGTCGGCGGTTGCGCCGAGGGCGAGGCGCTGGTGACGCACCAGACCATCTCAGGCTGGGGTGGCGTCAATCCGATGACGGGCACCGTCGTCGAGACGCGTCACGAGCTGCGCGGCGTGAGTTTCAAGGACAAGGTACTGGTGTTCCCCGGTGCCAAGGGTTCCTCGGGCTGGTCTGCGGTATTTCATTTTGCGCGACTGGCTGGAACTGCTCCGAAGGCGATGGTGTTCAACGAAATGACCACCAAAATCGCGCTCGGTGCGGTGGTCATGCGAGTGCCATCCGTCACTGAGCTCGACCGCGACCCGCTCGAGGTGATCGAGACGGGCGACTGGGTGAAAGTCGATGCCGACAAGGGTGTTGTCGAAGTCCGCAAAGCGGCGCAACGAAAGGCCTCCTGAGCAGCTGAGAGCTCAATTGACACTCACGATCAACCCCCTGCACCCGCTCTTCGGAGCCGAGCTCAACGGCGCGGAACTGCATCAGCCACCTTCGCCCGAGCTGGTCAAGGCTGTCGACGACGCGATGGCGAAGTACGCCGTGCTCGTCCTGCGCGACCAGTTCATCACCGACGATGAGCAGATCCGGTTCAGCCGTGCATTCGGACCGCTCGAGCTGCCACCGCACATGGGATTCAAGCCC
>DATBVX010000224.1:0-25657 GCA_036515135.1 Steroidobacteraceae bacterium | reverse complement strand
CAATCACGTGATCGTCACGGCCCGCGAGGATATCGTGAAGGCGGTCAAATCGCTGACGCGGGGCGCGGGTGTCGCGGTCGTCTACGACGCGGTCGGCAAGGACACTTTCTTCGCTTCGCTCGATTGCCTCAAGCCGCTCGGCATGATGGTGAGCTATGGCAATGCTTCCGGGCCCGTTCCGCCGATCGCGCCGCTCGAGCTCAGCCGCCGCGGATCGCTGTTCCTGACGCGGCCGACGCTGTTCCACTACATCGCGACGCGTGCCGCGCTCGACAGCGCAGCGCGCGAACTTTTCAGCGTCGTGCGACGGGGCGTCGTCAAGGTCCGCATCGGGCAGAGTTACCCGTTACAGGATGTGGCTGCGGCCCACCGCGATCTCGAGGCCCGCCGGACGGTCGGCTCGACCGTTCTCATTCCGTAACCCGCGCAAAACGCGACGCATTCCACGGAATCTTCACCTGCGCGCGCGCGTCGGACAAAGGACGTTAGTCTAGTGCGCCGTTCGGTGCCGGCGCGGGTGTCGTGATGCGCTCATGGTGAGAACGCCAGCGGATCCGTCGAGACGCCGCGCCGCGCGGCGTGCTCTGCTCTGCTGCGCAGCGTGGCTTGCGGGACCGTGCCTTGCCATTGCCGAGACGCCGAGCCCACCTCCCGGAAGCGCGCGCCCCGGTGTTCCCGCGGATGCCGAGCTCGAAGCCGCCGGCGCCGTGATCGGTCAGATCTACTTCGATATCGCCGACATCTTCAACGAGAGCGATCCGCGGGAGGACAAGGCGCTCTATCGGCTCGCCAACAAGCTGCACATCAAGACCCGCGAATCCGCGGTGTACGCGCAACTGCTGTTTCGCAGCGGCGATGCGTATTCGGCGCGCGTGCTGGCGGAGACCGAAAGGGCGCTGCGTCGCCTCGACTACCTGCATGACGCATTCATCCGCCCGATCGCCTACGACGGCAAGCAGGTCGACGTCCTGGTGCAGACCCGCGACGTCTGGACGCTGCAGCCCGGCATCTCCTACGAGCGCAAGGGCGGGGAGAACTCGACGACCGTCGAGATCGAGGAAGAGAACCTGCTCGGTTACGGCAAAAACATCAACGTGTCCTTGAGCTCGGACGTCGAGCGCAAGTCGTTGCTGCTGCAATGGCGGGACCCGAACGTCTGGCAGAGTCGCTGGCAGTCAGAGCTGTCGTACTCGATCAACGACGACGGCCGCTTGCGCTTCATCGAGCTCGAACGCCCGTTCTACTCGCTCGATACGCACTGGAGCGAAGGTGGAACGGTATTTGACTTCACGCGCGTCGATCCGCGATACGATCTGGGCGAGATCGTGGATGAATTCCGTCACGATGAGTCGTTTGCCGAGCTCAGGGGCGGCTGGTCGGCGGGGCTCAAGGATGGATGGACGACCCGCTGGCTGGCCGGGATCCGTTACGACGATAATCAGTTCGCCATCGAACCGGACCGCGTTGCGCCGGCCGAGCTGCCGCCCGATCGCAAGCTCGTCTATCCGTGGGCCGGAGTGTCGTGGCTGGAGGACAAGTACGTCACCACCCGGAACCTCGACAAGATCGGGCGAACCGAGGATCTGTACTTCGGCACCGCGGCCACGCTGCAGCTGGGCTGGGCGACACCGGAGCTTGGAGCCGATCGCGACGCGATGATTGTCGCTGTGGCGGCTCGCACCGCCCACGCGTTCAATGAGCGACAGTGGATGTTTCTGGAGGCCGGCGTGAGTGGCCGGCTCGAATCCGGTGAGATTGCCGACGGGCTGTTCAACGGCTCCGCGCGGTACTACTGGCGCTGGGACCGCAACCGGGTGTTCTTCGCCCGAGCGGAAGGCGCGACCAGCCAGGCGCTCGATCCCGAGGACCAGATCCAGATCGGTGGCGACAGCGGACTGCGTGGCTACCCATTGCGCTACCAGACGGGCACGAGCCGTGCGCTCGTGACACTCGAGCAGCGTTTCTACAGCGACTGGTTTCCGTTCCGGCTGTTCTACGTCGGTGGCGCGGTGTTCTTCGACGCGGGGCGCACCTGGGGTCGCGGTGCCGTCGGCAATGAAAGCCTGGGCTGGCTCAAGGATGTCGGCGTGGGCTTGAGGCTCGGCAATGCGCGCGGCGCGTTTGGCAGCGTGCTGCACTTCGACATCGCGGTACCGCTCGATCGCACCGCTGACATCGACGCGGTGCAATTCCTCATCGAGACCAAGCAGAGTTTCTAGGAGGGGTCAGGTCTTGCAAGCATGCAAGATCTTGCATGCTTGCAAGACCTGACCCCTCATGGGGCGCCCTGCAGGCGCCGCTCGCCGCGGGCGATTCCCAGCGCGCCGCTGCGCACGACCTCGAGAATCTCGCCACAGCTCGCGGCATCGCCGATGAACGCAGTGACCTGCGCCTCGCTCGCCGTGAGCTCGACGATGTGGCAATCGGCGGTGACCGACAGCACCTTGCCCGCAGAGCGCGCCACCAGCCCGTTGAGCGTCTCTTCCCGATCGGCTGCTACGCGCACCTTGATCAAGAGCAGCTCGCGCTCGACGTGTTCACCGCGCGTCATGTCCTCGACGCTCACCACGTCGACCAGCTTGAGCAGCTGACTGTTGATTTGCTGGATCACGGCATCGGAACCCTTGGTCACCAGCGTCAGGCGCGACACCGATGGATCGTCGGTCGGCGCGACGCTGAGCGACTCGATGTTGTAGCCGCGGCTCGAGAACAGTCCGGCGACGCGGCTGAGTGCACCGGCTTCGTTCTGCAACAGTATGGCGATGATGTGCCGCATGCAGGAAAGGTTGACGGTTGACGGTTGGCAGTTGACAGTTGACAGTAAGGGAAACGGCCAGCGGACAGCAAAGTCTTCCTTGGGGGACGAAAGCTGCAGAACTGACGCCAGCCGGTAGGACGATCCCTGCTTTGCCTGTCAACTGTCAACTGCCAGCTTTTCATGAAAGAACAGCACCAGATCCACGAGCGCAGCGCACATCCGTTGGCGGGGCGCACGCTCACCGGTGCCGAGATGATCATCCAGGTCCTGGCGGATGAGGGCGTGGATGCGATCTTCGGTTACTCCGGTGGCGCGATCCTGCCCACCTACGACGCGGTCTTCGTCTACAACCAGGAACAGGCGGCGCGGGGCGCCGCCGGAATTCCGCTTATCGTGCCCGCCAATGAGCAGGGTGCGGGCTTCATGGCTGCCGGATACGCACGCGCGAGCGGTCGCGTGGGCGTGTGCCTCGTCACCTCGGGACCGGGCGCGACCAACACCGTGACGCCGGTGCGCGACTCGATGGCGGACTCGGTACCCGTGGTCGTGATCTGCGGGCAGGTGCCGAGCGCGGCGATCGGCACCGATGCGTTCCAGGAAGCGCCGGTGCCGAGCATCATGGGCGCGGTGGCCAAACACGTCTTCCTCGTGACCGATCCCAATCGCCTCGAGGCCACCGTGCGCACCGCGTTCGAGATTGCGCGCACCGGACGCCCGGGACCCGTCGTGCTCGACGTGCCGAAAGACGTGCAGAACTGGAAAGGGGAATTCAAGGGTTCCGGCCGTCTGCCCGTGCCGGGATTTCGCCAGCGCATGAACCGGCTCGCGAACAACAAGCTCTCGCAGACCGAGTGCGCCGAGTTCTTCAACATGCTGGGCGATTCGAAGCGGCCGTTGATCTACGCGGGCGGCGGCGTGATCAATGGCGGCGCCGCCCACGCGCTGCGCGAACTGGCCACGAGCTGGGAGATTCCCGCGGTGACGACCCTGATGGGAATCGGCGCGGTGGACACGATGCATCCGCTGTCGATGCGCATGCTCGGCATGCACGGCACGGCATTCGCGAACTACGCGGTGGATGACTGCGATTTTTTGATTGCGCTCGGCTCGCGCTTCGACGATCGCGTCGCCGGCGTTCCAGCCAAGTTTGCCAGGAATGCCAAGCGCATCGCGCATCTCGATATCGATGCGTCCGAGATCAACAAGGTCAAGCGCGTGACCTGGAGCCACGTCGGCGTGCTGGCGGACGCGCTGGTGGCGCTGCTCGAGCACGGTCAGCAAGCGGGGTTCAAGCGCGACTTCGGCGCCTGGCACAAGCATCTCGCCGAGCTCAAGCGCCGGCACGCGATGAACTACGACCGCTCAAGCCCGCTGATCCAGCCGTATTACCTGATCGAGGAGATCAATCGCCTCACGCAGGGCGAGGCGATCATCTCGACCGGCGTCGGCCAGCACCAGATGTGGGCGGCGCAATACTTCGACTTCAGACACCCGCGGCTGTGGCTTACCTCGGGCAGCATGGGAACGATGGGATTCGGGCTGCCCGCCGCCATCGGCGCGCAGGTGGCGCAGCGCAATCGGCTGGTCATCGACATGGACGGTGACGCCAGCATCCGCATGAACATCGGCGAGCTCGAGACCGTCACCACCTATGACCTGCCGGTCAAGGTCGTGGTGCTCAACAACTTCGGTGACGGTATGGTCAAGCAGTGGCAAAAGCTGTTCTTCAAGGGGAGGCTCAGCGCGAGCGACAAGTCGCTGCACAAGAAGGATTTCGTCAAGGCCGCGCAGGCCGACGGATTCCGTTTCGCGCGTCGCCTCGACAAAAAGGCGGACGTGCCACGCGTCATCGATGAGTTCATCCATTATGAGGGCCCGGCGTTCCTCGAAGTCTTGATCGATCCCGATGCGGGTGTGTACCCGATGGTCGGGCCCGGCCAGACCTACGAGGAGATGATCACCGGCGATCACATCGCGTCGCGCTACCAGACCGACATCAAGGAGCCGGGCGAGTCGGAGATGTTCTGACGGTGTCGGACACCGGAAAGTGGCATATTCATGTACCTGACAATTCCCCGGCGGGTCTGAAAAGCCTGGCATCCGGAAAGCAAAATTCCCCGAGTCCGGCACCGGTCTCGTTCTCTGAGGCCGCCCGATTCTGGCTGACGCTCGGCTGGATCAATTTCGGCGGGCCGGCCGGTCAGATCGCGCTCATGCACCGTGAGCTGGTCGGGCGGCGCGGCTGGATCACGGAAGAGCGCTTCCTGCACGCACTCAACTTCTGCATGCTGTTGCCCGGTCCGGAGGCGATGCAGCTGGCTATTTATAGCGGGTGGCTCATGCATGGCACGCGCGGCGCCGCCGTCGCGGGTCTCGGCTTCTTCCTGCCCTCAGTGGCGTTATTACTGGGGCTGTCCTTTATCTACGTGACCTACGGCAACCTGGGTCCGGTCGCGGGCGTGCTCGCCGGTTTCAAGCCGGTCGTCGTGGCGATCGTGCTCATGGCGCTGATCACGATCGGCCGCCGCGCGCTCAAGAGCGCGCTCCACGTCGGGCTGGCAGTAGCGGCCTTCGTCGCCATCCAGTTCTTCAAAGTCCCGTTTCCGTTGATCGTGCTGTGCGCGATTCTGATCGGGATCACGGCTTCACTGGGCCGCGTCGAGGCTTCCGGCACGACGGCGCTCGCAAATGAACCCGCGGTCACGGCGCACGTCGGAGCACCGAACCGACTCGTCGTCATCTGGGTGGTGCTCTTCGTCGTGCCGATTGTCGCCATCGAGCTCGCGGGCGGACACCCGGTCCTGACCGCGGTGTACGCTTTCTTTACGAAGGCGGCATTCGTCACCTTCGGTGGTGCGTACGCCGTGCTGGCGTACGTCAACCAGGCCGCCGTTGAGCAGTTCGGCTGGCTGGGTGCGGCGCAGGCGGTCGATGGCTTTGCGCTCGCGGAAACGACCCCCGGACCGCTCATCATGGTGCTGCAGTTCGTCGGCTTCATGGCGGGCTGGAATCACCCCGGCGAGTGGGCGCCGGGGACGGCCGCCGTCGCTGCAGCGTTGCTGACCAGCTACGCAACCTTCCTGCCGAGCTTCTTCTTTATCCTGCTCGGCGCGCCCTATATCGAGCGCTTACGCGGCGTGCGCTGGCTCGACGCCGGACTGGCCGCAGTCACCGCCGCGGTCGTCGGTGTCATCCTCGATCTCGGCATCGTCTTCGGCTCTGCGGTACTCTGGACGCCAGCCGGCCTCAATGTCTTTGCGATCTCGCTGGGCATCGCCGCTGCACTCGCGTTGTGGCGCGGCGTCGATGTTCGCTGGGTCGTGCTCGGAGGCGGGGCGGTGGGATTGGTGGCGCATTTCGCAGGATGGCCGCAATGAAATATCTGCACACGATGGTCCGGGTGAGCGATCTCGATCGCTCGCTCGATTTCTACTGCAACAAGCTCGGGCTCAGGGAAGTCGGGCGCAAGGTGAACGAGGCCGGGCGTTTCACGCTGGTGTTTCTCGCTGCCCCCGGCAACGAGCAGGCGCAGATTGAGCTCACCTACAACTGGGATCCGGAGAACTACACGGGCGGACGCAACTTCGGTCACGTCGCCTACGAGGTCGACGACATCTACGCGCTGTGCCAGCGATTGGTGGACAGGGGCGTGACGATCAACCGGCCGCCGCGAGACGGCCACATGGCCTTCATCCGCTCACCCGATGACATCTCGATCGAACTCTTGCAGAAAGGCGAATCGCTGCCGCCGCGCGAACCGTGGGCATCGATGAAGAATCAAGGCGTCTGGTGACCGGTGCCGGACACGGCCTTTGTGGCTTATTCATGTTGGGAGCGAGCCGGATGTGACTGTGAAATGGCCAATAAGCCGTGTCCGGCACCGATAAACAGCCACATCACCACACCCACGAGGGCAAACGCTGAACCGCTGGCGAGTGTGGCCAGCCAGCCGAACTGATCGACCATCATCCCGACGACCGGCGCTAGTAAGCCGGGCGCGTTTCCGCCCGTGTTTAAGACCCCGGCTGCGGTAGACGTGTGAGGACCCGCCGCGTAGGTTGTGACGGACCGGGTTTGCGCCGAAGCTTCACGGCAGGCAATCAAACAGCACAGCCAAATGAATGTGACCGACCTTGCTACGATTCGTGTGGCACTCGAGAGGCGCGAGTTCTTTCTCGTGTACTTGCCGACCGTTTCTCTCCTCGATGGCCGCTGCGTCGGAGCCGAAGCGCTCATTCGCTGGCGGCGCGGGGAAGAAATCGTCGTCGACGCCTGCGAGTTCATTCCGCAGACCGACCAGACGCCACTTTCCGGTCCGATCACTTACTGGGTGATCGATACCATTGCCGACGAGATCGGAAACTGGCTCGCCGCCAATGAGGACGCCCACATCAGCATCAACGTGCCTCCCGAGATTCTCGGACGCGGCGGGCTCGAATATGCGGCGACCAAGTCAGGGCTGCGCGCTCACGTGCGACAGGTGATCCTCGAAATCACGGAGCGGGGGATACCTGACCAGCTCGGACTCGACGCGCTCAACGGCATCGCCAGCACGGGTGCGCGCGTTGCCCTCGACGACACCACACTCTCAGGCGCAAATCTGGCGCTGCTCACGCGCTGCCACTTCGACATCGTCAAGATCGACAGGACGCTGGTCGCACAACTGGCCCCGGGCGCGCCGAGGCCGACTTGGTTGGACGGGCTCAGCGCGCTGTTGCAATCAACGTCATTGCAGATCATTGCGGAGGGCGTTGAGAGCGCCATGCAGGCTGACACACTGAAGACGGCCGGCGTCCAGATGGCCCAGGGTCACCACTTTTCGACGCCGCTGTCGGCCGACAGTTTCATACGTTATTACGCCGCGACCCGCGGCGGATCGTAGGATCGGCAGGTCTCTGGCCACTAGACCAACGGATGCGCGGTGACCGTCCGGACGAACAAGCTTTGAGCCACAGGTGATCCGTGGGGCTTTGCCAAGCGCGTGATTGCGAGCCTGTGGCAGGTCGAGGACGTGAGCACTGCGCAGTTGATGCGTGATCTGTACGGCTCGCTGTCCAGCATGCATGGCGATGCCGCACGGGCCCTGCAGCGTGCGCAGCAGTTGCTGCGTGCCTCGAAGCAGAAGGGCGTCAGGTCCTACGAACATCCCTATTACTGGGCCGGTTTCGTGATCTCGAGCAGCCAACCTTAGCCACCGGATTGCGACGCGCTTCACACGGTGAGCGGGCCGCCCGTGATGGGCACCCCGCGTCACGCTCATTCATTATGTAAGCTACGGCCTCAATGGACTGAGTCTCAAGCCGCGTATCGCCCATGGACAGGCCGGTCAGAGTATTACTGCTGGATGCGGACGCGCTCGATGCCGACACGATCAAGCGCCAGCTCGAGAGCGCGGGCCTCGAGGTCACGAGCCGTGCGGCCGTGGATGCAGCGGCATTTCGCTCGGCGCTCGCTGAATTCTCGCCCGACATCATTGCCTTGCAGCGCAACGCGCTCGAGCGGGTGCTCAAGGACAGCCGCAACCGGATGACGCCCGCCGTGGAACGCGCCCTGCGGGAGAAGGAACAGCGCCTGCGCGACATCGTCGAGACGACCCAGGACTGGTTGTGGGAGCTCGATGGCGAGGGACGCTATGTTTTCTCCAACCGCGCCGTGAAGGAAATTCTCGGCTATCGCCCCAACGATCTGCTGGCGCGGAATCATCTCGACTACGTACACCCGGACGATCGCACGTCCGTCGAGCTGGCGTGGGAGCGGATGAATCGCGAGGGCTACGGCACCGCTGGCATCGTCGCCCGCTGGCGTGGAAAGTCCGGAGAATATCGCTGGCTCGAGAAAAACGTCATTCCGCTGATCGATCGCGACGGGCGCGTTCATGGCCATCGTGGCGCGGACCGCGACATCACGGTGCGGCGACAGCAGGAGGCGCGCATCGCGCGAATGAACCGCGTGCAGATGCTCCTGACCGAAGTGTACTCGGCGATCCTGCACATCCGCGACCGCGAGGAGCTGCTGAGCGAGGCGTGCCGGCTCGCGGTCCAACATGCCGGCTACCCGCTGGCGACTGCATACGTGCAGCAGCCGGGTGTGAAGGCACTGCGGCCGGTGGCCTGGCATTCGCTGGCCGAGGTGCGCAATAACGCGCTGCCTCTACCTCTCCCCGGAGAGCGCGTCGATGGTCGCGGACCCGTGGCTCGCGCCATCCAGCAGTCGGATACCGTCGTCATCGCCAACCTGGCCGATCCGGATGCCGACGTTCCATTCCTGCCGGAGCAATTGAAGCTGGGGTTCCATGCCACGGTTGCATTGCCGCTGCTCGTCGACGGCACGGCTATCGGCGCGCTGCAACTGCACTCGCGCGACACCGAGGTTTTCACCGACGAGGAACTCAAGCTGCTCAGACAGCTCGCGGGCAACATCTCCTTCGCGCTCCAGTATCTCAAGAGCCAGGATACGGTCGAGTTCCTCGAGTACTTCGATCCGCTCACGGCGCTCGCGCGTCGTTCTCTGTTCCTGCAGCGACTGGCGCCGATGGTGGATAGCGCGGAAAAGCTCCAGCACGCGCTGGTGGTGCTGGTATTCGACGTCGAGCGGCTGCGCGACATCAACGACAGCATCGGCAGGCATGCCGGCGACCGCGTTCTGCAACTCATTGCGGAGCGCCTGAAGTCCACGTTTCGTGATCCGCGCAGCATGGCGCACCTCGGTGGTGGGGTGTTCGCGGTCGTCTTCGGTGATCTCGTCGATGCACTCGATGCCAGCGCGGTGCTCAAAGCCGAGGCGCTCGGTCTCTTCGACGATCCCTACCGGGTGGACGGTCGCGAGATTCACATTGCGGTGCGCGCCGGTCTCGCACACTTCGCCGACAACGCGCGCGACGCCGATAGCCTGCTTCGCAACGCCGAGACGGCGCTCGCACACGCCAAGGAGGCGGGCGAAAAATACCTGCACCATCGCCTCTCGATGAATGCGGAGGCCGAGGAGCGTCTGAGTCGCGATAATCGCCTGCGCCGTGCGGTCGCCGAACACGAGTTCCTGGTCCACTACCAGCCCAAGGTGAATCTCGCGACCGGAGCGGTGGAGGGCGCCGAAGCGCTGTTGCGCTGGAACGACCCTGGATACGGCATCATCTCTCCGGCGAGCTTCGTGCCGCTGCTGGAGTCGCTCGGCCTGATCGACCAGGTTGGTGAGTGGGTCATGCGGCAGGCGCTCGCCGATGCGCGGCAATGCAGCGAGCGCAGCGGAGTCCCGTTGCGCGTCGCCGTCAACGTGTCACCGCGACAGTTGCGCCAACCCGATTTCGCCGGGATGGTGCTGGCTCTCATCGGTCGAGGGTCGCGGCAACCCGTCATCATCGATCTCGAGATCACGGAGGGCATGCTGCTCGAGGACATCGATGGCACGAGCCGCAAGCTCGAGCGCTTGCGCGCGGCGGGAATCAGGATTTCGATCGATGACTTTGGTACCGGGTACTCTTCGCTCAGGGTGCTGGCGCGGCTGCCCGTGGACGAGCTCAAGATCGATCGCAGTTTCATCAAGGATCTGGAGAGCGGCGGCGATCAGCGCACCGTCGTGGAGACGGTCATCGGGCTCGCCAAGTCGTTCCGCCTGAAGACCGTGGCGGAGGGCGTGGAGACGAAGGAGCAGGCCGCGATCCTGCGCGAGCTCGGTTGCGATGCCATCCAGGGATACTGGATCAGCAAGCCAGTCGGCATCCCGGAGCTCGAGCAGTGGCTCAGCCGAGCACCGCGCCGCGACGATTCGGCTATCGTGCTGTCGGAGGATTTTCTGGCCGCGGCACTGAGGCGCACGGGCTGAATCAGAATTTTACGCGCACCGTGACCCCAAGCTGCCGCAGCCGCGGGTGCGACACGCTGTAGCGGAATGGGAAGAACGGGGTGGCGAAGCCGAACGTACCGTCGGCGAACGTATTGGTGAAATAGACTTCGCGAAACGCGCCGGTCGGCGCGTCGTCCTCGAACAGGTTGAGCGCCCAGAACTCGATAAGGTAGCGCTCGGATTCCCAGCCTACGCGCGCGTTGAAGTAAGTGTGCTCGGGGACGATCGCCTGGTTGGATGCATCCGCGAACTGCTCGCCCTGGTAGATGAGATCGCCGCGCATGAACCATTGGAATGCGCTGCCGAGCGGCGCGCGATAGTCGAGCGAGAGGCTGCCCTGCCACTCCGATTGGCGCAGGACCTGGTTTCCGGAGACATCGCCGTCCGGCGCGTAGCTCGGAAACTCGATGAAGGTCTCGACGAGGGCGTTGTCGTACTCCGCATCCGTCCAGGATGCACCCAGCAACGCGCGCCAGTTTTCGGTCAATCGGGCGGCCAGCGACAACTCGGCACCCACGACCGAAGCGTCGCCGGCATTGACGTCGAGTGAGAACGGCGTGACGGGCACGCCATTGAGCTCGTCAAAGACTTGCGGGATGACGATGTCTGACCAGTCGATGAAGTACACCGCGAGGTCGCCCTGCAAGCGAGCGCCATCGGAGACGCTCTTGAGCCCGAGTTCATAAGTGATGTTCTTTTCGGGATCGAAGGGCTGCACCACGACCTGGCCGCCCGGCGAAGCGGTGTCGAAACCGCCGCTCTTCTCGCCATTCGCAATTGCCGCGTAAAGCGTCGTGTTATCGCCCGGCTGGTAGCTGAGATCCGCGCGCCAGGTGAAGAAGTTCCAGTCGTTGCGATCGCTGCGGCCCAGGATCACGTCGTCGAACGATTTCTCCTCGTTGGTGAAGCGCACTTCCGCATGCGCCGTCCATCGATCGTTGAGGTCGATCTCCATCAGGCCGAAGAGCGCGTAGGCCTCGGTTTCCTCGGTCAGCACCACAGCTGCGCTCGAGTCGCCCTGCGGATTGTTGAACCAGGGCAGGAACACCTGGTCGGCGAAACCGAGCGCGATGCCGGTCGTCGGTCCCGTGAGGATGCATGGGCAGAAAGAAAAGAAGTCCGCCGGCAGCTCTTGCGTGGCCACGGCGCCGTCGTCCGTCGAGCGCGATTCGACCGAGTAGTAGTACGCGCCCGCCTGAAAGCGCAGCGAGCGATCGGTCGCGCTCGTGAAGCGGATCTCCTCACTGATCTCCTCGACCTCGCTCCCCGGGCCCAGCAGGACGATCGCCGTCGGAAAGGTGCGGGTGAAGCCCGGCGCCATCGGTGCGAAGGGCGTCGCCTGATAGGCGAAAAACGTGTTCTCGCCGCCGCTCAACCCGGCGTCCAGAAAGTAACTGTGTTGCAGGCTCGAGTAGCCGGTGAGCGAAGTCAGTGAGCCTCCGCCCAGCTGCCACGCCAGCTTGAGGTGGCTGCGGACGAGGTCGCGGTCCTCGCCGATCGCCGCTGGAACGACCGACAAGCTGTCGTCGACTGCTTCGGGAAGCTCGCCGCAGAAGTTGAGCAGACCCGGGCTCATCGGATTGACGAGCGCGCGGTCCTCGCAGTTCGCCGGCACCGGCGTCATCGCAGGCGGGCCGTACTGATCGTCGGAGACGTAGAAGCCGAGCAGCGCTTCGAACGAATCATTGGGCGTGAAGAGCAGACTGCCCTGAAAGGTCGTCAGCTCATGACCCCCGATGTCGGGGCCCCCGCCAGGGAAGTGGTTGTTGTAGGAGCCGTCCCAGGAGTCGTACACAAACGCTGCCCGGCCCTTGAGCTTGTCGGTGCCCAGCGGTCCGCTCAGGATCAGTTTTCCGAGCTGCTTGTCGTCGCTGCCGTATTGCGCCTCGACGCTGGCCTCGAAGTGCTCCGTGGGGCGCGCCGTCGTGTAGAGCACGGCGCCGGCGAACGTGTTGCGACCGTACGCCGCCGACTGTGGTCCTTTGACCACCTCGATCCTCGCGAGGTCGAGCTGGCTGAAATTGACACCCTCGCGCCCGGAGACGTACACGCCATCGACGAAGATGCCCGCATTGTTCTCCTGGAAAATCGCGGTCGGTGCCAGCCCGCGGATCACCGGTACCGGCAGCACCTCGCCGAAAACGTTCGAGAAAGTGAGGCCCGGTGTGAGCCCGGCGACGTCATCGAGCGTGCGCAGGCCGGCGTGCCCGATCGTGCTCGCGTCGAACACGGTGATGGCCAGGGGCACGTCGATCAGCTTCTCCTGCATCCGGCGGATGGTGACTATCAGTTCCTCGAGGATCTCATCGCGCTCCTGCGCGTGAACGGGCGCGATGCCGGTCAGGGCAAGCGACAGAAGAAGGGCAATCTTGCGTGAATTGCGCGTGTTCACCGGGACTCCCCAAAGATGCGCGGCAGCCGCGATTCTTGCCGACTCTCGTCACGGAAGTGTCACGGCTCCGTGACGGGATCGCCGGGAGACCCTCACCCTAACCCTTTCCCGCGGGCGGAAGAGGGAATCAGAAACTCGCCCTCTCCCCATCCTGGGGCGAGGGTGCGGGTGAGGGGTCTTGCGGTTGCGAGGCGTGCCACGCGGCGAGCACTTCCTGCTCGCGCTCGGGCGTGATTCCTGCCTTGAGCTTCGCCTGTTGCTCGGCGGGGCGCGACAGGTGCCATGCGAGCGTGTCGCGCACCGTGTCGCTCAGCGGCCTGATCTTGAGTCCGGCGGTCAGCGCGCGCTCGGCACTCGTCAACGCAAAGCCGGCTTCCTCGCCGACCGCATTGACCCAGACGGGCATGTCACTCCAGCCCTCGACCTTGTGTGCGGCCAGGAAGCCGGCTGGCACCCACGTCACTCGGGCATCCGACCTGGCGGCTGCCACGCAGGCGTCGAGCAACCCGCCCATGGTGAATGTGTCGGGTGGCGAGATCAGGTTAAAGGCGCCCATGATCCGCTGCTCGATGCCGAGCAGAGTGAATGCGGCAAGATCGCGAACATCGATCACCTGGATCTCGTCCTCGCGTGTCCCCGGCGCCATCACTTCACCGCCGCGCGCGACGCGTGCCGGCCAATAGGTGAAGCGATCGGTGTTGTCGTCCGGCCCGACGATCAACCCAGGGCGCAAGATCGTGGTGCGTCCCGGCAGCGCGCGCTCGGCCGCTCGTTCGCACAGCGCCTTAAGCGGGCCGTAGGTATCGCCGTCCACTTTCTCGATGGTTTCATCCGCGATCTTGCCCAGCGGCGAGCTCTCGTCGTTGGGCCTGGCGAAGCTCGCATACACCGAGATGCTCGAGACGAACACGTACTGTGAGATGGACGGCGCGAGCAGCTCCGCCGACAAGCGCACGATGCGCGGCACGAACGCAGACGTATCCAGCACCGCGTCCCACTGCCGGCCCTTGAGCGCATCGAGCTGGCCGTCGCGATCACCGTGCAGGACCTCGACGTTCTGCGCGCGTTCCGGGTTGGTCCGGCCACGGTTGAAGAGCGTCACCTGATGTCCGCGCGCGCGCGCAGCCTCGACGAAATGCGGTCCGATGAAGCGGGTGCCGCCCAGAATGAGCAGTCGCAGTGGCTTGGCCGATGACTGCGCGAGGAGTGCACGCGGAGACAGTGCCGTGGCGAGCGCCACGCCCACGCCGGCTTCGAGCAGTTCACGTCGATTCATGGCGCGGCGCCCCCGATGTACTTCTGCAGCCAGTCCCCGGTCGTCTGATACCACAGCAGCGAATTCTGCGGCTTGAGCACCCAGTGATTCTCATCCGGGAAATACAGGAGTCTGCTCGGCACGCCGCGCGTGTGCAGCGTGTTGAAGAGCTCGAAGCCCTGGTTGACCGGCACGCGCTGATCGAGCTGGCCGTGAACCACCAGCGTCGGCGTGTTGAAGTTGCCAGCGGAGGCGTGCGGCGAGTAGCGCATGAACTCCGCAGGCTTGTCCCAGTGATCGAAGAAGCGCGCCTTCTCCGCGCCGTAATCGGCGCCGTACTGCGTGAAGTTGTTGTAAACGGCGGCATGCGCGACCAGCGCCTTGAACGGATGCGGCCGGCCGAGCAGCGTCGACGCCAGGAATCCACCATAGCTGCCGCCGCCCGCCGCCATGCGATTGGCGTCCACGAAGGGTTTCGACTGCAGATATTGCGCGGCCTTGATCGTGTCCTCGTACGGCATCGAGATGCCGTCGGGGTTGATCGAGTCGGTAAATTCCTGGCCGAAGCCGCTCGAGCCGTGGAAATTGTGCCAGCTCGTGATGTAGCCCCAGCCGGCGAACACCTGCGCGTTCCAGCGCCACTGCGTGCCATCGGTGATCGCGTTGTGCGGGCCGCCGTGCAACAGCATGTACACGGGATACTTCTTCGCCGGATCGAAATCGGGCGGATAGACGATCCACATCTGGATGTCGTCGCCGCGTGCGCCCTTGTAGGTCACGCTCTCGACCTTGCCGAGACGCACCTTGGCGAGCGCTTCGTCATTGAATGTTGAAAGTTTCGTGACCGCGCCATTGCGCAAGTCGACGCTCACGACCGTCGGCGGCTCAGAAAACGTCTGACGGATAGCCACCAGCGTGGCGCCTGCAAGCGCGAGATTGGAGAAACTCGAGTCGTCGGTCAGCGCGCGCGGCGTGCCGCTCGACACGTCGATGCGATAGATGCGCCTCGTGGCGGCATCGTCGATCGAGCCAAAGAGTGTCCGCGAATCGGCTGACCATACGAGCTGCTCGGCCGATCGGTCCCAGTCCTCGGTCAGGTTGCGCGTGGTGCCCGCGCGCCGATCGACGAGCATGAGGCGCTGCTTGTCGGCATAGAAATACTTGATCTTCTGCCGCAGGTAGGCGAGCCAGCGGCCGTCGCGACTGTACTTCGGCTCGGTGTCATCGGCCGCATTGTCGGTGGTGAGGTTGCGTGCCTCGCCACCGGTGGCTGCGACGACGAAGACGTCGTAGTTGGGATCGACTCCGGTGCGATCGGTATCGGCCGCAAACGCGATCTCCGAACCGTCTGGCGAGATGTCGTAACTGTCGGCGCTCCACTCTTTCGTCGACAGCGAGAAGCCCGTGCCCAAGGTGATCGCTTGCGGCTCGCCGCCACTCACGCTGATCGAATAGACGTGGGGTAAGCGATCCTCGATGAAGTGGTCCCAGTAGCTGAACGGCGGCTTGTCCCAGATCCTCGCGGTCACCTTGGACTCCGCGCGCTCCTTGAGGCGCTTGTCCATCTCGTCCCAGGTCTTGAGGTCGGTCCACACGGCGGAGACGAACGCGATCCGTTTCGAGTCCGAAAACCACTTGAGGGCGGTGGCACCCGTCGGCACGTTGGTGAGTCGCCTGGCTTCGCCGCCCGCCAGCGCGATCACGTACACCTGGTTCTGTTTGTCGTCACCGCGCTTGGATAGGAAGGCAACCCACCGACCATCCGGGCTGAACCGTGGCTCGGTGTCTGCGGCGGCATCGCTCGTCAGTTGCCGCGCCTCGCCCAGCTTGCCGGTTGGGATGAGCCACAGGTCGGTCAGACCCTGGTTCTTCTCGATGTCGTAGCGAGTGACGGGGACTACAGCCAGTTTCCCGTCGGGCGACAATGACGGCGCACCGACGCGCTGCAGTTGCCACATCGTCTGTGCGCTGAGCGGCGCGGAGTCGGGGCTGGTCTGCGAGTGAGCGGAGAGGGCGACCGCAAGGAGGTTGAAGCAGATGCAGAAGCTCGTGAGTTGGCGCATGCCGAGGATTCCCATGCCAGGTACGCAATGGGCGCGCATTCTGCCGGGACCTGGAGGGGCTGCGCAAACTCAGCGACGACTGGCTCGTTCGTGGCGACGAAACGCGCGATTCGCGGTGCGAAGAAGGAACTGGCGAGCCTCTTCCCGGCGGGAATCGCCCCGGACAGACGCTTACGCCTTGACGAGCGCGCGGCCGAAACTCTCGCCGCGCATCACGCGGCAGAAGTGGGTCGGGGCGTTGTGCAGCCCTTCGACGACGTCCTCGCGGTAGCGCAGGTGTCCCTCGGCAAACCAGGCGATGACGTCCTTGAGAAACGCCTCACGCCGCTGCTCGTGAGCACTTATGTCGACATGCAGCACCCGCACAGCCGTACTCGCCGGTGATGCGCCGTTCGGAATGCATCGAACCACGCGGCCCGTGAGAGACAGGTGATCGCCGCTGATGACCGCGTTGAGGACTTCACCACCGGGCGAGTCGAAGAGCGCGTCGACGCCCTTCGGCGCGAGCTGCCGCAATCGCTCCGCGAGCGGCTCCGCGCGCCCGTCGATGCACGCATTGAAATGCGCTTCCCTGACGCACCACTCGCTCTGCTCGCGGTTCGCGGCAATGCCGATGACCTTGCAGCCCTTGATGCGCGCGATCTGGCCGGCCATCGCGCCCACCGGACTGCCCGCCGCGGATACGAGCAAGGTTTCGCCCTGCCGGATGTGCGCGACCTCGAGCAGGCCGCAGTACGCGGTGAACCCCGGATCTCCCATGATGCCGAGCGCGACGGAGGCCGGTGCGCTGCCGGTGCGGACGCGATGCACGCTGAGGCCGGACGATACACAATAGTTCTGCACCCCGGCTTCCATGACCACGCTGTCGCCGGTGTTGAAAACGTCGTTGCGCGAATCGACGACATCACAGATCGCTTGGGCGGGCAGGAGGTGGCCCGATCCGGATTGGGAGCGGTAGCGGCCGGTCAGCGGATCGAGTGATAGCCATTTGCTCCGGCACAGCATTTCGCCCTTGCCGGGCGCCGGAGTCTCGGTCTCCATGATCTCGAAGTCATCCGGGGAACACGTTCCGTTCGGCGGCTTCTTGATCCGGACCTGCAGGTTCATCATGGAGCAACCCGCTCTAGAAAACGCAAGAGCGCTGATGACGCTTCGATCTGAGGCTACGCCCGTCCCCGGAAAAGGGCAAAAAAACAGCGGATGCACCGTGAGTGCACCCGCTGTTTGCATGCCGTCGTCGGCATGTCGTCCTTGAGCCGCGTCAGGCCCGCGCCTCCGTGCGCGGGTGTTCGCTCAGAGCGGGTGCACTCGAAGTGCACTCGCCTGCGGCCGCGATCGAATTACTTGCTGAGCTTCGAGCGCGCTTCGGAGTATTCCTTGCTGCTCAGCTTGCCGTTCTTGTCGGCATCGGCCTCGGCCCAAATCGTGGTGAGCGCCGGCAGCGCCTTCGCCTCTTCCTGGCTGATCGCGCCGTCCACATTCACGTCGACCGTGCTGAACTCAGGCAGCGCCTTCGCCATGGTTTCCGTCTGCTGCGCCGGGTCGCCGGCATATGCGGCGGAACAGCTGAGCAGGGCGGCGATGGCTGCGATCTTGATGCGGTTGTCCATTGAACACCTCGTTTCCAGTTTATGGTTGCAATACGCCCGCGGGTCGTCCCTTCTGCGGGTGGCCCCCGGGGATAGAGCAACGCCTGTGCCAACCCTTGGCTTGGCGTTGGCGTTCAAGGAGTTAGGGCATAAGCCGGTTCCGGCGCGACAGGCGAATCGAGGGCTGCATGTTGTCAGATGGCAACGCTCGTGACCGGCCGGATGTCAGAATGAGCACTTTCACGGCGATAACATGCCTAGATCAACAGTGTTTCCAATTCCGTACACTCCCTTGAGCCAGAAGGATTGAGCGTGCGGCTCCCGCGGCCTCGATCGATCGTGCGCCTGGTCATGCTCGGATTCGCGGCGGTCGCGATTCCACTGATGGCCGCCGTGATCACGGCCGTGGTGCAGGCTGATCGGCTCGCGCAGCGGAACCGCCAGGCGGTGCTCGACGCCGAGACCGCCACCCACGAAAGCCGCGCACTGATAGAGCACCTCACTGGCATGGAGCGTAGCGTCGGCCAATACCAGGTGCTCGGCGATCGCGATTTCTACCTCAACTATGTGTCATCGCGCGCCGGCTTCGATTCGGCCGCGCGGCAGCTGGCCGCGATCGACTTAGGCACCGCGCTCGCGGACGAATTGCGCGAGCTCATCGTCGCGGAGGCCCGGCTCAATCGGGCGTTGCTCGCCCCGGGCGGAAGACCGGTAGACGCGGCGAGTTACCCGCAGGCCGCGGATCAATGGGCGTCTCTGCATGAGTTGGCGCGCGACATCCTCGCGGAGAGCAGCAAGCTCATCACGCGTCATGCCAACAAGGCGCGCGACGAAGCCGCGCGCCTGCAGCGCACCCTGATGCTGCAAACTGCGGCGGCCGTGCCGGTGGCGGTGCTGCTCGGCTTGGTGTTCGTCTCGTTGATCGCGCGGCCCTTGCGACAGATCGACGCGGAGATCCGGCGGCTGGGAGCGGGGCGATTTTCTGAAGCGGTCGAAGTGCGTGGCCCGCGCGATCTCGAAGAGCTCGGCCGTCGTCTCGACTGGCTGCGTCTGCGCATTCTCGAGCTCGAAGAGCAGAAGTCGCTGTTCCTGCGGCGCATCTCGCACGAGCTCAAGACACCGTTGACCACGATGCGCGAGGGTTCGGAGCTGTTGCTCGATGACGGCGGAGCGGGGCTCAGCGCCGAGCAACGCGAAATCGCGCAGATCATGCGCGAAAGCGGCCAGCACTTGCAGCGCCTGATCGAGGACCTGTTGCAATTCGGCAAGACCCAGATTCCGCAACCGGATCCGCCGCATTCCGGGTTAATCCCGCTCGATGACCTGGTGCGCAGCGCGCTCGACAAGCACAGCCTGAGTCGCAACGCGAAGAGTCTGCAGCTCGATGCGCGCCTGCAGCCGGTCCGCATCAACGGCGACCCGAACCAGCTCACAACCGTCATCGACAATCTGCTGTCCAACGCGATCAAGTACACTCCGCCGAGCGGCAGAATCACCGTTTCCCTCGCGGCGGACGACGGGCAGGTCACGCTCGAGGTGGCGGACAACGGACCGGGCATAGATCCGGACGAGCGCGGGCGCGTCTTTGAACCGTTTTACCAGGGCCGAGCACCCTACGTCGGGCACGTCCAGGGCACCGGGTTGGGGCTCACCATCGCCAGGCAGTATGTGGAAGCACACCATGGACGAATCGAGATCTCCGACTCGCCGCTCGGGCGGGGCGCATGCGTGCGCGTGCAGTTCCCGTTGTCGCGTGCGGCCTGATTGCCGCGCCGTGATGCGCTGGATCGCGATCGGCCTGGCGCTGGGGCTGGTCGCAGCCTGCCGCTCCCTGACTCAGGACCCAGCGTCGCGCCTGGCACCGACGCAATGTCGCGATCTGTTCCTCGAGTCGCTCGCCGATTATGCGCAGGCGTTGCGACAGCACGATGACGCGACACTGCTGGCCGAGCGCGACAGGCTGGAAGCCGCACCTCCATCGCCGGATCGAGACCTGCGGCTGGCGCTGCTGCTCAGTCGCTACCCGTCGAGCGCCTTCGATCCGGAGCGCGCCTCGCGGCTGCTGCAGACCTTGAGCTCCCAATCGGCCGCGGATTCCGTCCACAAGTCATTGGCGGAGACCTTGTTCACGACGGTGGAGGGCGGGCCGGGGAGCTGCGCCGATTCGGACCAGGTGCGGGAACTTGCGGCGCAATTGAGCGTCGAGCAACAGCGGCGCGAGGAGGCGACGGCGCGCCTGGAGAACGCACGCCAGGAATTGGAAAGCGAGCGCGCGCAACGCGCCAGGCTGGAGCAACAGCTCGATGCGCTCAAGTCGCTCGAGGAACAGATTAAGAATCGCGAAAGCGATGCCGGGCGGTGAATGAAATGGGCGACCCGGCAAGAATTCTCATCGTCGATGACGACGTCAAGCTGCTCAGGCTGCTGGCCATCCGGCTGCAGCGCGCCGGCTGGCGTACGGAAACGGCGGAGAGCGGCCGCCAGGCATTGGCTGTGCTGCCGAGGTTCCGCCCACAGGCGGTGATCACCGATGTGCGCATGAGCGGCATGGACGGCATGGCGCTTTTCGATGCGATCCACGCGCAGCACCCCACTCTGCCGGTCATCATCCTCACCGCGCACGGGACGATTCCGGATGCCGTCGGCGCCGCCCAACGCGGTGTGTTCGCCTATCTCACCAAACCGTTCGACAGCGAACAGCTCACGGTCACGATTGGCAGGGCGCTCAGGGCCTCGGGTAGCGCAGTCGACGAGAGCGACGAGGACGCCGCTTGGCGCGCGGAAATCATCACGCGCAGCCCCGTCATGGAAGCGCTGCTGGCCTCTGCGCGCAAGGTTGCGCAGACCGATTCGAGCATTCTGATCCAGGGTGAAAGCGGCACCGGCAAGGAGCTGTTGTCGCGCGCCATCCATCGCGCCAGCCGCCGCCATGCGCAGCCGTTTGTCGCGGTCAACTGCACGGCCATTCCCGAGGCGCTGTTCGAATCGGAGTTCTTCGGTCATCGCAAGGGCTCGTTCACCGGCGCGAGCGAGAGCCGCATCGGACTGATCCAGTCCGCGCACGGCGGCACCTTGCTGCTCGACGAGATTGGCGACATGCCGCTGCCGTTCCAGGCGAAATTGCTGCGCGCGCTGCAGGAGCGCGAGGTGCGCCCCGTCGGCGCAAACGATCCAGTCAGCGTGGACGTACGCGTGATCGCATCCACGCACCAGGATCTCGAGCTCGCGGTGAAGGAGCGGCGTTTCCGCGAAGACCTCTACTACCGGGTCAACGTCGTCACGCTGGAGATCCCGTCGCTGGCAGCCCGCCGTGAAGATATTCGGCTGCTGGCCGCGCATTTCCTGGTACTGGTTCGCGAGCGCCTCGCCGATACGGCCGTGAAGGTGGCCGGTTTCTCAGAGGAAGCGATGGAGCTGCTGGTATCGGCGCCCTGGCCGGGCAACATCCGGCAGCTGCGTAACGTCATCGAGCAGTGCGTCGTGCTGGCCACATCGCCGCTCATTCCGGCGACGCTGGTGCAGGTGGCGTTGAAGAGCAAACCGCGCGAGTTCCTGCCATTCGCGCAGGCGCGCGATCACTTCGAGTTCGAATACCTGGTCGCCCTGCTGCAGATGACCCAGGGGAATGTGGCGCAAGCCGCTCGTCTCGCGGATCGCAACCGCTCCGAGTTCTACAAGCTGCTGCGCAAGCACGAGCTTAATCCCCAGTCCTTCCGCGGCGCCTGAGTGTGCGGCACCCTGGGCGCGCCGGCAGCGCTCTTCCCCACGCTCTCGCCGCGCAGGGTGGCTACCGGCGCCACCGCACAGACGGCGAAAGGGAATTCCGCGAAAGTGCTGTGTTCTGGTGGCACGGAGAAACGCTAATGACACGCAAATGGACCCTGCTTGCGACGCTCACGGCGTCGCTGGCGCTCGGCGCATGCTCGACCGTCCAGACGACCTCCGCGGGCGCGGTGGGGGTCGAACGCAAGCAGCAAATGCTGCTCTCGAGCGAACAAGTCAACGAGGCGGCGGAGCAGGCCTACGCCCGGGAGCTCAAGAAAGCGCGCGACGCGGGTACGCTCAACAAGAATGCGCGCCAGTTGGAACGCGTGCGCGGCATCGCCCAGCGACTGATTCCGCAGACGCGAGTCTTTCGCGACGATGCGCCGGGGTGGAACTGGGAAGTGAACGTGCAGTCGAGCAAGGAGCTCAACGCGTACTGCATGCCGGGCGGCAAGATCATGGTGTACACGGGCCTGATCGAGCAGCTCGATCTCACCGACGCCGAGATTGCCGCCGTAGTCGGCCACGAAATTGCGCATGCGCTGCGCGAGCACAGCCGCGAACGCGCCTCGCGCGCCTACGCGCAGCAGCTCGCGCTGGCCGGCGCCGCGGCGGTGGCGGGAGTCGGCGAGGGCACGCTCGACCTCGCCAACATGGTTGCGACCGTGACCTTCCAGCTGCCCCACAGCCGCGAACAGGAGGCCGAAGCGGATCGCATCGGTCTCGAACTGATGGCGCGCGCCGCCTACGATCCGCGCGCCGCGGTCGATGTGTGGCGCAAGATGGAAAAGGAGGGCTCGGGCGGAACGATCGAATTTCTCAGTACTCACCCATCCGGCAAGTCGCGCATCGCGGATCTCGAGGCGCTCCTGCCGCAGGTACAGCCGCTCTACCTCGCAGCACGCGGTCGCTGAAGGGGCGGTGGCTGCGTCGCGTTGCTGACCGCCGGAGTCAAGGCGGCGCTGAACACCGATAAGACCACCAAGGCGCGCCAGATCAACATCGAGACCTATCGCGGTATCATCCAACTGAGCGGATACGTCGGAACGAACGAGGAAAGCATGCAGGTGGAGAGACTCGCCGCGTCCGTCCCGGGCATGCTCGAGATACGCAACGCGCTCGAGATTCGCCAGCGGCTCGCCATCGACGGGGCCCGGCAGGCCCGCAATGACTTGCGGATCGCGCCCGCGCGGTAGCTACGCGCGATGCCGGAACGCGACTCCCGCGGAGACACCGATGGCGCCCACACGCCATCACAGCTCCGCGTGCCGCTGACGGTACTCGCGACGCTGGCGGTTTTCGCGGTTCTCTATTTCGCCAGCCCGCTGATCATGCCGGTGGTGCTGGCGCTGTTTTTCGCGGTTGTCCTTTCGCCGGCTGTCGAAGCGTTCCAGCGTTGCAGAGTGCCGAACCTGCTTGCCGCCGGGCTGGTGATGCTGCTGCTCGTGGGCGCGCTCGCGCTGTTGGTCGATGCCACGTTCGAGCCCGCGCAGGAATGGGTCGAGCGCGTCCCGCGCATCCTGTCCGACCTGGATCGCAAGGTCCGACCGTTGCGGCGCATGGCGGTGCAGATCGATGAGGTGGCGATGCAGGCGGGCCGCGTCACGGGTAGCGAGCCCTCGGCTCCCGAGCCCAGTGCGATGGCGCCAGCGCGCGGGCTGTTGTGGAGGACACCGGCCTTGCTGGTGACGATGGCTGGCGTGTTCTTTCTGACCTTCTTCTTTCTTTCCTCCGGACCGCAGCTGCTGGGGAAGTTCGCGGACAGCCGGCGGCGAACGGCGTCGGCGCGCCACCTGCTCACAGCGGCGGAG
The DNA here is from genome assembly GCA_036515135.1 of Steroidobacteraceae bacterium. Classification (GTDB taxonomy): domain Bacteria; phylum Pseudomonadota; class Gammaproteobacteria; order Steroidobacterales; family Steroidobacteraceae; genus DATBVX01. The sequence goes on along the minus strand of DATBVX010000224.1, from coordinate 2,185 downwards.
CATGTCCGCCGGCAACTCGCGCGCTACCTGGTAACGATCGCGATCATCAACGTGGGGCTCGGCGTTGCGACCGCGGCGCTCGCGTGGGCGTTCGGACTTCCCAGCCCGCTGCTGTGGGGAGTGCTGGCCGGGGTTCTCAACTTCGTGCCGTACGCGGGGTCGGCGACCTCGCTGGTGATACTCACCGTCGTGGCCATCCTCACGCATGACAACCTGAGCCCGATACTGGGAATTGCCGCCGGTTTTCTGACCGTTGCGACGATCGAGGGCCAGGTGATTCAGCCGCTCGCGCTCGGGCGTCGCCTGGCACTGAGTCCGCTGATCGTGTTCCTCGGCTTGTGGCTGTGGGGATGGCTGTGGGGCGTGCCCGGCTTGCTGTTGGCCACGCCGATCCTGATCACCGTGAAGGCGGTGAGCCGTGAAATAAAGAAAGGCGGGGCGCTGGCTCAATTCTTAGGCCCGGCGCGCGCACCGGCGATCATGGCGCGCGCACGCGAATGGCGGCGCTTGCGCCGCAAGTCACGCCGTATCGCTTCTCAGAATGCGAGAGCAGCGGAATGATCGAGCGCGCCGCGCCGCCTGACGGCGCTCGATAACATCGACTGGAAGGTGCTCGATCGCCGCTGCTCTTGACGGAAGTCGGCCGACCGCATCAGAACGGCTGGCCAAACACGAGACGCCAGACGCCGAGGTCGTCACTGAAGCGATAGCCGACGCCGAGACGTGGCATGGGAATGCGCCACACGGTGATGCGCGAGTGCGGGCCGACCGTCACGCCCACCTCGAGTTGAACTGGGTTCGCGGCATCCCCCGCCTTGTCGAGCGGCTCATCGGCTTGATCCGCGAAAAAGTCGGCCAGCAGGTACGCACCCCAGTCGAGCGGATGGCCGGTGAGCTCGAGTCCGAGCAGGCGGCGGCCTTCGATTCCAGCCTCGATCAACACTATGTCGTCGGAATGCAGCGCCTCGTCGGGATCCACGGCCGCGTAACTCCCTCCAACATCGAAGCGCAAATCAAACGCTTCGTAGTCCATCGTGGCAGCGGCATGCACGCCGAACGAAAACACCGTGGCGTCGTTGCCGCCTGCCCGTTCCCATGCACGGCCCGCCTGTGCAAAGGGCAGCAGGTGCCAGTGTGGCGTCAGCACGAAGTCGAACTCGATGCCGGGCACGAATCCGAGCGTGTCGAGATTCTCCGGCAACCCGGTGTCGAACACGTCTTGAGGCTTGAAATCCACCAGGCCGATGGTCAGCGGCAACGTGAGGCGAATCCCAGGCCGGTTCTCTGCCGGCTCGGTCATCGTATAGTCGAAGGGCAGCCGATAGATCTGCAGTGTGCGGCCGGAAATCGCATACACCCCCGAACCCAGCTGCGTCGCGAAGGCGTAGTTCACGAGCTGTTCTTCGCTGGCGCGCAGCGAATCCTGCGAAATTGCTGGCGTGGACATGGCCAGCGCAGCGATCGCGGCTGCGTAGACCCAATGATCCGGATGCGTCATGATCGACGCGCGATTGACTGCAGGTTGCCGATGCCCACCCGACCCAAGATACGCGTTCCGTCCCCGGACGGTGAAGTCCGCGTACGGCGCGCGTACTTCGATTGCCGCTTCGGCCAGTTGCACGTTCGCACCGCGTTTCCCACCAGCGGCGGATTCGACGAGCACACGACGCTTCTGTGTCTGCACCGCTGCCCGAGATCGAGCCGCGCGTTCGCGAAATTCCTGCCGGAGATGGCGCGCGATCGTTCGGTCTACGCCCCGGACATGCCGGGCTACGGCGAATCCGATCCACCGCCGCACCGGCCCGCGATCGCCGACTACGCGGCCGCGATGTTGGACTTTATCGATGCCATGCGCTTTCGCGAGATCGACGTGCTGGGTCATCTCACCGGCGCGCTCGTCGCGACGGAGCTCGGCATTCTGCGTCCCGAGCAGGTCCGTCGCGTCGTTCTGGTGTCCGTGCCGGTGTTCAACCTCGAGGAGCGCGAGGCATTCCAGGCCAGGTCACAGCAGGCGACACTGACCGAAGACGGCGCCAACCTGTTGCGGGAATGGCAGAGACAGGTCCAGGGGCGAGGACCCGGGTCGACGCTGGAAGACTGCGCGGAGGGCTTCGCGGAACGCTTGCACAGTGGCGCCAATGCATCGTGGGGCGCGCATGCCGCGTACGACTATGCGGCAAACGAG
>DATBVX010000223.1:0-2836 GCA_036515135.1 Steroidobacteraceae bacterium | reverse complement strand
GCCCACGCCCGGGCACAGCAGCACACCCGCGCGGCGAGCTTCAGCGTCGAGACGGTGGGCGAGTTCGAAGACGTCGATCTCGCCGGTGATGTCGAGGTAGTGCGCACCGCGGGTGAGGCACGCGCGCATCATCGGAAGCGCGGTCGCCGAGAATGGCCCTGCGCAATTGAGAACAAGAGTCACGCCACCAAGCTGCTGTGCAACGGATGCGGCGTCGTCGAGTGCGAATGCCCGCGATTCCGCGCGCAGCTCGCTCGCGAGCCGTTCGACGGCGGCGCGATTGCGCCCGGCGAGAATCGGACGCGGACCGCGCACGGCAGCCTCGCGCGCGATCAGATCGCCCGTGTAGCCGGTGGCACCGTAAAGAAGCCAGCTCATGAGAGAATCGTCAGGGGGAAGAGTGACCTCTAGCAGTTGGCAGTTGGCAGTTGGCAGTTGGCAGTTGGCAGTTGGCAGTTGGCAGTTGACGGGAAGGAGTGACCTCTTCTCTGTCAACCGTCAACTGTCAACTCTTCTCATTCCTGCTTCACAGTCCTCTTCAGGTCCAGGTACACCATCTGCACGACCTGCTCTGGCTTGAGGAAACCGTCGCCCCACACCGGGTCGAGATCCTTGGTCGGCGTGGCCGCAATCGCCTCCTCCAGCGTCTTGCCCTCGCGAATGAGCTTTGCGACGTTGTCGCGCAAAGCGATCAGCATGTCGCGGAAGGCCTTGAGGTCGGTGGCGGTGCCGAGTGGGCCATGGCCCGGAACGACTTTGGTGTCGGGCTTCAGCATCGGCAGCACCTGGTCGGCCGCGGCGATCATACCGTCGATCGAGCCGCCGCTGCCCGCATCGATGAATGGGTAAATCCCGTTGAAGAAGATGTCACCCGCGTGCAGCACATTGGCGTTGCGGAACAGGATCAGACTGTCGCCATCGGTGTGCGCATTGGCGATGTGGAAGACGAAGATCTCGTCGCCATTGAAGTGAAACGTCACATTGTTGTCGAACGTCAGGACGGGCAGCGCCACCCGGGGCGATGCCGGTGTTTCGCGGTTGAAGAACCGGTTGAAGCTCGCGACGCTCATTCGCCGGCGCACGTTGTCGTGCGCAACGATTATGGAGCCCGCCTTGCCCAGGTTCTCGTTGCCGCCGGTGTGGTCGAAGTGCCAGTGCGTATTGATGACGAAGCGCACCGGTTTCGGGCTCAGCTTCGTCAACGCTTCCTGGATACGTGGCGTGAGCTCTGCGAACTGGTCGTCGATGAGAATGACTCCATCCTCACCGATCGACGCGCCCATGTTGCCGCCCGCGCCGGTGAGCATGTACACGCCCTCGGCCACCTTCTGCGACTCGATCACCACCTTGCTGAAATCCTGCTGGGCGCCAGCCAGCGGCGCAATCAGCAGCCCTGCCAGAGCGAATGTCCACTTACGCAAACTCATGATCTCTCCTTTATCCCATCTCGCAACCTTACTCTTACCCTTCTCAAGACCTTCACTTCACCACTTCCCCTCTCATCATCTCCCACAGCGCCTCGACGTGACTGCGTTCCGTCGCCTCCGCGCCGATCGACACGCGCACCATCCAGCGGCCGTCCAGTTGTGAGGGAGTGAGCCACGCGCGGCCCGAGCTGTTGATCCGCCCGCACCAGGCCAGAGTATGCCGGTCGAGCTCGGCCCCTTCGAGCCCCGCCGGTTCGTGGCGCACACATACGGTCTGCAGTGGGACCGGTGCAAGTCGCTTCCAGCCCGGCGCCGCATCGACCTGCTCCTTGAGCCATTGAGCATTGGCGATGTCACGCCTCAGCCGCGCTTGCAAGCCCTCGACTCCCTGCTCGCGGATCAGGAACCACAGCTTGAGCGCGCGCATGCGCCGGCCGAGCGGGATGCCCCAGTCGCGGAAGTTTTTTGCCTGCACGTCCATCGAGGTCCGCAGGTAACTCGGATTCGTGGACATCACGCGGATCAGGTGCTCGGGATCGCGCACGTAGTACGCAGTGCAGTCGAATGCCGCGCCCAGCCACTTGTGCGGGTTGATCACGATCGAGTCCGCCCCCTCGATCCCCCCCCACATCCAGCGGCATTCGGGGAGGATCATCGCGGAGCCGGCGAGCGCGCTGTCGACGTGCAACCAGATGCCGTGACGTTGCGCCAGCTCGGCCATCGCGCCGACCGGATCGAGAGCGCAGGTACCGGTGGTGCCAACGGTCGCGATCATCACTGCGGGCACTGCGCCCGCGGTGACGTCCTTCTCGATCGCCCGCTCGAGCGCATCGATGCGCAATGCGTGGTCGCGGTCGGTTGGAATGAGCCGCACGTTCCTGCGTCCGAAACCGGCCAGCAACGCGGCTTTCTCGATCGAGCTGTGATTCTGCTGCGACGAGTACACGATCAGCGGTTCCTGCTCGTCCTGGAGTCCGCCGCGCGTCGCGCCATAGTCGGTGGCCCGCTCGCGCGCACAGAGAAGCGCCACTAGACTCGTGGTCGACGCAGTGTCCTGGATCACGCCACTCCACTGGGTCGACAACCCAAGCATCTGCCGCAGCCAGTCGGTCGCCACTTCCTCCAGTTCGGTCAGCGCCGGGCTCGAGGCCCAGTTGAGACCGAGCTGGCCGAGCCCGGTGCTCGCATAGTCGCCGAGAACCGAAGCGAGCAGCGCGTTGGACGGGAAATATGCGAAGAACAGCGGGTGCTGAAAATGACTCAGCGCCGGGACGATGTGCTGATCGAGATCGTGCATGATCTCATCGAACGACTCGGCGGACGGTGGCGGCGACTGCGGCAGGCGGCTGCGCAGCCACCCGGGACTGACCGTCGAGAGCGCCGGATACTGCCCGTCGTACACGCGCGTG
>DATBVX010000222.1:0-25069 GCA_036515135.1 Steroidobacteraceae bacterium | reverse complement strand
CGCAGGAACCCGATTTCGGGGGAAGTCGCGACGCGCGCCGCCGCGGCGTCCGTCGAGGATGCGCGCAAGGTCGCGGATGCCGCCGCCAAGGCATTTCCGAAGTGGGCGGCACTTGGCCCCAACGAGCGGCGCAACCGGCTGCTCAAAGCCGCCGATCTGCTGGAGGCGCATGCTCAGCAGTTCGCAACGCTCGGCCTCGCGGAAATGGGCGCCACGCTGGGCTGGGGACATTTCAATGTCCATTTCGCCGCGATGATTCTGCGCGAAGCGGCGTCAATGACGACGCAGATCACCGGCGAAGTCCTTCCCACCGACGTTCCCGGCAATCTCGCGATGGCGATTCGTCAGCCGGCCGGCGTAGTTCTGGGAATCGCGCCATGGAATGCGGCGATCATTCTCGGCGTGCGGGCGATCGCGATGCCGCTGGCCTGCGGAAATACCGTGATCCTGAAGGCCTCGGAAGTGTGCCCCGCCTCGCATCGCCTCATCGGCACGGTGCTCAAGGAGGCAGGGATGGGCGAGGGCGTCGTTAACGTGATCACGCACGATCCGAAGGATGCCGAAGCGATCGCAGAAGCGCTCATCTCGCATCCCGCCGTGCGGCGCGTGAATTTCACCGGGTCCACGCGCGTCGGCAGGATCCTGGCGCAGATCGCAGCCAAGTATCTCAAGCCGATCCTGCTCGAGCTCGGCGGCAAGGCACCGCTGGTGGTGCTCGACGATGCCGATGTCGATGCAGCCGTCAACGCCACGGTGTTCGGCGCTTACGCCAACTCGGGCCAGATCTGCATGTCCACCGAACGCGTGATCATCGATGAAAAAGTCGCCGACGAATTCGCGCAGAAGCTCACCAAACGGGTCGCTGCATTGCCGACTGGAGATCCCCGCAAAGGAGAAGTCGTGATCGGCTCGGTGGTGGGCAAGCCGACGGTCGAACGCGTGCAGCGGCTCGTCGCCGACGCGGTCAGCAGGGGTGCCAAGGTGCTGACGGGTGGCGAGAGCGATGGCACGATCATGAAGGGCATCGTCGTCGACCGAGTGACGCCGCAGATGCAGCTCTTTCGCGAGGAATCCTTTGGGCCGCAGGTGTCGATCACCCGCGTCAAGTCGGTGGATGAAGCAGTGCAACTCGCGAACGATACGGAGTACGGCTTGTCCGCCGCCGTCTTCGGCCGAAACCTCGCGCGCGCGCTCGATGTCGCCCGGCGCATCGACTCGGGCATCTGCCACGTGAACGGGCCGACCGTGCACGACGAAGCGCAGATGCCATTCGGGGGCGTGAAGGGCTCGGGTTACGGTCGATTTGGCGGCAAGGCCGCGATCGACGAATTCACCGAGCTGCGCTGGGTCACGGTGCAGACGGGCGAGAGGCACTACCCATTCTGAGCGGTGTCAGGCACCGCGCAATAACTTTCATGCAGCAAGTAGCCAACAAAGTTGCATTCATCACCGGCGGAGTGAGCGGGATCGGGCTCGGCATCGCGAAAGCCTTCGCCGCTGCCGGGATGAAGGTGGTCATTACCTACCGGCGGCAGGATCACCTCGACGATGCGCTGGCGTACTTCCGGACCCAACCGGCACAGGTCGTTCACCCGATCCGGCTCGACGTGACCGATCGCGCCGGCATGGTGCGCGCAGCCGACGAGACGGAACGGCTCTTCGGCAAGGTGCACGTTCTGGTCAACAACGCGGGAATCAGCCTTTTCGGGCCCACGGACGAGGCGACCTACGAGGATTACGAGTGGGTCATGGGCGTCAATTTCGGCGGGGTCGTCAACGGGCTGGTGACGTTCATTCCCCGGATCAAGGCCCATGGCGAGGGCGGGCACATCATCAACGTGGCCTCGATGGCGTCATTTCTGCCGGGCCCCCAGGGAGGCATCTACACGGCATCCAAGTTCGCCGTGCGTGGGTTGACTGAATGCCTGCGGTACAACCTGGCCCCACATGGAATCGGCGTTTCGCTCATGTGCCCCGGGCTGACCAAGAGCAACATCCACGAATCCACACTGCATCGCCCGCAGAGGCTCGCAAATACGGCGTTTCCCGCCGACCCGAGTTTCATCAACATGCTCGCCGAGCTGCATTCCGCCGGCATGGACCCGCTGGAGGTGGGCGAAAAGACGCTGCGCGGCATGCAGCGCAACGACCTGTATATTTTTTCGCACCCGGAGTTCAGGGAAGAATTCCAGGAACTCTTCGACGCAGTGATCGCCGCGTTGCCGGATGAGCCCGCCGATCCGCGGCGGGTCGCGGTGGAGGAAATGCGGCGGCGAGCGCGAACCGAGGCGAGCGGGAAACGGACCGAGCTCACCGACCTCCTGGTCGGTAACCCAGCGCAGGAACCCTCACTCCGCCCTCTCCCGCAAGCGGGAGAGGGAGCAGAACCGTCACCCCGATGAGCGCTCACCGAGTGAAGCCAGGCGATCGGCAGAGAGCCGCTCGAGCATCCAGCCCGGGTACTCGGCTGGTAATGCCGACACCTTGTCGAGCTGATCCCGCTCGGTCGCGCTCAGCTCGACACCGGTCGCGCCGATGTTGTCGAGTAGCTGCTCGCGCGTCCTTGCTCCAATGATCACCGACGTGACGTGCGGTTGATGGAGCAGCCACGCCAGCGCGATCTGCGCCACTGATACTCCATGGGCGGCCGCGATCGGGCGCATGACGTCGATAATCGCAAAGGCACGCTCCCGGTCGACGGGCGGAAAGTCGAACGTCGTCCGCCGCGCACCTTCTGGACCCTGCGCATCGCGCGCGAACTTTCCCGACAGCAGTCCGCCGGCGAGCGGGCTCCACGGCAGTACGCCCAAGCGCTGGTCGTTGGCGAGCGGCACGATCTCGCGCTCGAGATCGCGCCCGGCAATCGAGTAATACGCCTGGACGCTCTCGAAGCGTGCGAGGTGGTGCTGGTCCGAGATCCACAGCGACTTGGTGGTCTCCCAGGCCGACAGGTTGCACAGCCCGATGTAGCGCACCTTGCCGGCGCGCACGCAGGCATCCAGCGCATCCAGCGTCTCCTCGAGCGGAGTCAGCGGGTCGCGGCCATGGATCTGGTAGAGATCGATGTGATCGAGCTGCAAGCGCTTGAGACTTGCGTCGACGGCGGACAGAACGTGCGCACGCGACAAGCCCGCCTGGTTTACGCCCGGTCCCATGCGACCGAGCACCTTGGTCGCGAGCACGAAACTGTCGCGTGCCAGGCCGAGATTACGGATGGCGCGCCCGGTCATCGTTTCGGACACGCCATTGGAATAGACGTTGGCCGTGTCGAAGAAGTTGACGCCGCGTTCAACTGCGGACTTGATCAGATCATCGACGGCCGACTGCTCCATCCGGCCGAGGACGGACCAGCGGCCTTCGCCATCGCTGAACGTCATCGTGCCGAGGCAGATCTCGGAGACGATGAGCCCCGTGTTACCGAGCTTCTTCATTCGCATGCGTGGGACCTCAAAAACCCGTTTCGCTCTCAGTTTAGATCGGTTTCACTGATGGGCGTATTGTCGCCGACAAGCCCGGTGAACGCGCGTGGATAGCGTCGTTCCGCAGCATCTCCGGGATACCGATGACGAGGGCGTCAATCTCACCTGAGTGTATGCGGACGGTGCGAACGTGGAGAAGGGCAAGCTGATAGCGGTGCCGGGATTGGCTTATGTGGCTTATTCATGCACCGAAGAAGAATCGAAGTGGGCTCATCGCCGGTCGAGAATGTCGATAGGCCAAACAAGACAGACCCGGCACCATTGAAACGCTGGGACGTTCAGGTCCGCTCGGGGCTCACCACCGCGTCGGTGCAGCTCGCGCACGAACAGGATCAGTTGGCCCAATTCGGGAAGAGGGAACATCAGCCCCTCGCATTTATCTGGGAAAGCGATCCGGCGCTCGTCGTTTCGCCGTCAGATCTTCACTTGCCGCGATTTGCGGCGGCGGCGCGCCAGTCCGAAGCGGAGGGATGGCCGGTCAGCACGCGGGTAACCGGCGGTTCGGCGGTTCCCCTCGCGCCGGGCGTGATCAATCTCAGCCTGATCGCTTCATGGCGAACGATTCGTCCGACACTCGGGGCTGCCTTCCAGAAGCTCTGCGGCGTGCTGATCGACGCGCTGGAGAATCTGGGCGTGAGTGCCATCACCGGGCACGCGTCGCGAGCCTTCTGCGATGGTCGCTGCAACATTCTGGTCGGCGATCGAAAGATCGCTGGGACCGCGCAGCGTCAGTCGTCCCTGAGTACGCATGGCGCGGTGCTGCTCCACGCTGCCGTAATCCTGGATGCGGATCCGGTTTTGCTCACCGACGCGGTGGCGAGGTTTTACGCGGCGGCGGGGGATCCCCGAACGTTCGACGCCGACGCTGTGAGCTCGGTGGCAAGGATTACGCGAGCATCCGGCGACGAATTAAGGACCGCGTTCATCGGCGCCCTCGCGAACGCGCTGGCTAGGCCGGAAACTGTGCCAGCGTGGTGCGATACGCCGTCGTCGCCGTCTTCTCCAGCGGCCACGAGCGCAGGTCCTTAGACAGCACTTCGATGCCGACGGGACCGCGATAGCCCGAGGTCGGCAACAGGGCGAGAAAGCCCTTGATGTCGAATTCGCCTTCGCCGCAGAGCTTGCGATGGGCAGTGGTCTCCTCGACCAGACCCATGCCGGGCGGAGACTTGAGGTACCCGTCGTTGATTTCGACGCCAAAGAAATAATGCTGCGGGAAGCGTATGACGTCGGTGTAAGGGATGCCGAGCTTGACGATGTGCCACAGGTCGAAAATGATGCCGCCATTCTTCGCCGCCGCTCCCTCGACCAGCTGGCGCGATTTCTCGAGTGAGTCGATTCTCGAGAAGGGCATCATTTCAAAGGCGATCTTCGTGCCGTGCGCCTGTGCTTCGCGGCACAGCGAGGCGAACTCGTCGACGAGCCGCGGCATGGGGCACGGCGTATTGAAAAAGTCACCCACCTTGATGTGACGTCCACCGAGCGCCTCGGCCGCATCCAGCAGCAGCTTGCGGCGCGCGTCCGACTGCTGGCGGCGTTCGCCATCGGTAAACCAGTCCGCCAGGAACTCGATCTCGACGTACTTCATGCCGTTGTCGTCGAGGATGAGTTTCATCTCCTTCAGGCTGCGACTCTGCGTGACGTGCGCGAGGTCCGCATGCCATAGGCCCAAACCCTTGAATCCGGCACGCGCGGCCGCCTCGACGCGCGCCTTGAACTCGAAAGTGCTGTATTCCTTGTCGGTGTGCGGGATCGCACCGCCAGCAAGCGTCCAATAGGACGCGATCAGGTCTGGTGCCGGACACGGCTTACTTGGCTTATTGTTGTCGGTGCCAGGCATTTGAGGACTGTTGGTCGCTTAGCGCAAATGACAATAAGCCAAATAAGCCGTGTCCGGCACCGCTAGAACTGCTGGCGAGTTGTGGCGGCTGCCGTCGTCGTCACCTTCTCAAGCGACCACGGACGGATGTCCTGTGAGAGGACTTCGATGCCGTATGGGCCCCGGTAGCCCGCCTTCCGGAGGGCGGCCAGGATTCCCTTGACGTCGAATTGTCCCTCGCCGCAAAACTGGCGATGGTTGATGGTTTCCTCGAACAGGCTCCACTCGGGCGGCGGCCGGCGGTAGCCATCATTCATTTCGACACCGAGAAGGTACTTCCGCGGCACACGTGCAAGCTCATCGTGGGGGATCTTGAGTTTCTCGACGTGCCAAAAGTCGAACATGATGCCGCCGTTGCTTGCTCCTGCTCCATCCAACATCGTCAACGTGTCGGCAAGCGTGGTGAGCATGGAGAATGGCATGAGCTCGAACAGGATCCGCGTGCCGTGCTCCGCGCCAGCCTTGCAGAGCGCCGCCCACGCCTCGATCAGCCGCGGCATCTCCACTTTGGAGTTGTCGAAATCGCCGACCTTGACATGTCGGGCGCCGAGCGCCTCGGCGGCGGACAGAAGCAGCTGGCGGCGTTCGTCCGATTTAACCTTCTTCTCGCCGTCGTGGAACCAGTCGGTGAGGAACTCGAGCTCGACATGGCGGATGCCGTTGTCAGCGAAAATCTGCTTCATCTCCCTGAGGGTGTACTTCTCAAGGATCTTTGCCAGATCGGCATGCCAGATTCCCATTCCGGTGAACCCGGTTCTCGCCAATGCCTCAACGCGGTCGCGGAAATCGAAGGTGCTGAACTCGTGGTCGGAATGCGGCATTGCGCCGCCTGCAAACGTCCAATACGAGCCCAGCAGCTCGACGTTCTTCGAAGTGTCGGGGCCTGTCGCAGTGGCCCCGGCGGCGCCACTGCGAAGTGCGCTCGCCGCGATAACAGCGGCGGAATGGCCGAGAAATGCGCGTCTATCCATTGTCGTTGCCCTCACCCCAACCCTCTTCCACGATGTGGAGAGGGGGAAGAACCCTCATCCCGGCCCTCTCCTGTCAGCGGAAGAAGGCGGCTTGAGCATTGAACCCGAGCGCATGTTACTGCGCGCGTCGTTCGAAACGAACTGCGTCGGAATGAGCGAGCGGATGGCGGTGGTTTGGGCAGCGCCATAAAGCTCGAGGGCGCCTCATGCCACGCACGTCGGGCGCCCTCGAATGGCCGTCGCTGAGATCTTTCTATTTCGTCTTCACCCGAACCGTCGCGAACCACTCGACAGGGCGGTTGTAGGACTTGGTCAGTCTGACCGTGCCGCCCTGGAGCTGACCGGTGACGGCGTAGCGCTCGTCGGTGAGGTTGGTCCCACCAACGACGAACTCCCACTGATCGTCGGCGGCCTTGAAGGTTATCGCTGCGTTGACGATGTCGGTCGCATCACGCTTGAGAGCTTCCGTGTTGCCGAGGTCATTGAAGAGCTCGTCCGTGTGGGTCCAGTCCACGTTGAATTGCAGCGCCCCGCCGTTCGCGAGGTTAGCGACGAACTGCGGACCAAGGTAGGTCTTCCACTCCGGTGTCTTGGGAATATTGCAGGCGTCGTTGGGATTGGACGTTCTCGCAGGACACGAGTCCAGCGTGAGCGGCAGACCGTTGTCACCGACGTTGTTGAGCCGTGTGTACTCGGCGTCGGCATAGCCGACGGATGCGTTGAATGAGAAACCGCCGCCGAAGACAGCGGTCGCTTCGGCTTCGAACCCGTAGATTCGTGCATCGCCTGCATTCACGACGGTTGGCGAGATGCCGATCTGCGAATTGAGCTGGATGCCCTCGTAATCCGTGTGGAATGCCGCGAGGTTGAGGCGCAGCTGTTTGTCGAACAATTCCATCTTCAGTCCAAGTTCCTGGGCAGTCGCGTCCTCAGGGCCGAAGAACAGCTCGTCGTCGTAGGTGGGGTGCGGGGAGGACAGGCGCGTAGTCCAGCCGCCCGTCTTGTAACCCTCCGAGTACGACGCGTAGAGCATGACGTTGTCAGTGAAGTGGAAATCCAGACCGAACGTCGGAGAGGTGTTGGTAAAATCCAGCGTTCGCACACCCGGCGGGAAGTACCGATACGGTTCGGCCGCGCTGGGGAATTCGAGCAGCTGCTGGCAGGTGGCGACTCCGGGTGGCACTCCGATTATGCTGGCGTCGGCGCCAGGCGGGTTGCAGCCTGAGATCTTGTAGGTGAGCCCATTGGTGTCGTGCTGGTGCCCTTCGAAGTGCTTGGTCTCATCGGTATAGCGCCCGCCGACCGTGATTCCGAACCGGTCCGTCAGCTTGAAGTTGAAATGCGCGTAGAGCGCTGACGCCTCCGTCTCCAGATCGTTCGGTCCGTCGATCATCAGCAGTCCACCGGGGAAAATCACCCAGTCGTGCAGGTTCCCCTCTTCCTTGAAGTAGTAGGCGCCAATCGCATAACTCAAGCGGTCGCTGAAGCCCACGCCGTAGACCTGGAGTTCCTCCGAGAACTGGTGCTGCGGCATGTCGAACGACGGCTCGTCGATCGTCAACGGCGAGCCGTCGAGGTCCATGCCACTCCGCCAATACATGTCCCGGTAGGCGGTGATCGACTTCAAGTTGGCGCCACCCCCGATCTCCCAATCAAGCGTGCCGGCCACGCCCCAGTTTTCCAGCTTGGAGAAAGAATTGCCGGTCGCGTAGCTCGTATCGATATTGCCAGTCTCGAAGCGATTGTCGTACGGCAATCGATTGTTGTTCGGATCACCGTCGACGTTAACCCCGGACAGTGGCGGCAGAACCGCATACTCGGTCGGCGTCGGACTGAGACCCCCGCGGGGCTCCGTGCAAAGCACACCGAGCGGAGCGCCTACCAGACAAAGGTTGTAGAGCAGAGCGAGCTGAGACGGGTTGATTGAGGCAACTGTAGCGGCCGACGCGGACTGATCCACGTTGGTGTAGTCGCCCGACACAGTAAACCTGGCGGTGTCTGTGAACAGGAAGAGCGCTTTTCCGCGGAAAGTCCACTGGTTGACACTGCCTTCCCGCGAACTGGTCCCATAACCGGCCGCCGGAAAGCGCGATGAATCGTCGGTCACATAGGCGCACGTGGCACCCACCGGACCGCAGTCCGGGATGGTTGCGAAGGGATTGAGGAGACTCGGATCCGCTCCATCCTTATTGCTGAGGTCGGTGAACGGAATACGCCGTTGGTAGCCATCCCGCTTGGCCGACGAGAATGAAACGCTGGTGAGAATGTTATCGGACACCGGCAGGTCGGCGGAGCCTTGTATGTCCAGCCGATGAAACTCGCCGCCCGTCACGCTCCCCTTAAACAAGAAATCGGTCCCCGGATCGCGGGTGACGATGGAGACAGCGCCGCCGATGGTGTTCCGGCCGAACAGCGTGCCCTGCGGCCCCTTCAGGATTTCCACCCGCTCAACATCGAGCAGGGACGTGTTCGCGCCGACGCTGCGCGCGAGATACACGCCATCGACGTAGACCCCCACGCCCGGATCCAGGTTGAAAGCGAAGTCGTTCTGGCCGATACCGCGGATGTAGGCCGAGAGGACCGTATCCGAGCCTGAGAACGGCGTACCCGCGTCCAGCGAGACGTTCGGCGCGATGTTGCTCAGCGTGGCGACATCGTGAATGCCAGATGTCTCCAGCATTTCGGAGGACACCGCCGTGATTGCGATGGGCACGTCCTGGATGTTCTCCGCGCGTCGCTGGGCGGTGACCGTGATTTCCTCGATCACTGCCTGGGCCCCGGCTGTCCCGCACATGAGCGCAGCAAATGAGCCTGTCAACATGAAAAGCCATTCTCGGCAAGAACGGCTTGCAATAGTCTTCATACGTTCCCCCCTCGGCGATCGGCCGTTGGCCGACCTAAGATGTTGCGTCAGTGCGAGACAACGAGTGCTTCTGGTGCCTATATCTTTCCGCTTCGAAGTTGTGGTCTGCTGGCAACGAGGCTCCCTGTCCGACGGGCATTATCTGGCGCCTTGGCGACAGTGGCAGGCTCGACTGACAGAGAGACACAATTAGACTGAGAGTGAACGCACAGAGTTGGACAGCAGTGGGAGGAGACGGCAGTGAAAGCCTACGAACTCGTAAAGGGTTGCAAGAGCCTGGAGGGACTTCGGCTGGTCGAGAAGCCGAAGCCAGAACCCGGAGCAGGTCAGCTGCTCGTGCGGATGCGCGCGGCCTCGCTCAACTACCGCGATCAGCTCGTGGTCAGTGGCGGATATTTCGGCGGGACGGTGACGCGCGACACGATTCCATTGTCTGACGGCGCAGGAGAAGTCGTGGGCGTGGGGGACGGGGTCACTCGCTTCAAACCCGGCGATCGGGTGGCGGGCACATTCTTTCTGGGCTGGGTCGACGGCCCGCCGAGCGGACCACGGACGGCGCGGGGGGCGCCGGCGGATGGCGTGCTGACGGAATACGCGCTGCTCGAGGAGGCGGACACAGTGACGGTTCCGCAGAATCTATCGTTCGAGGAGGCCGCGACCCTGCCGTGCGCCGGCGTGACCGCCTGGAATGCCCTGATCGTGACGAGCAACGTCAAGCCGGGTGACACGGTTCTCGTCCTCGGCACCGGGGGCGTATCCATGTTTGCGTTGCAGTTCGCCAGGGCCGCCGGTGCGCGCGTCATCATGACCTCATCGAGCGATGACAAGTTGGCGCGCGGACGCACGCTCGGCGCAGCCGAGGGCATCAACTACAAGCGCACACCCGAGTGGGAGAAGGAAGTCCTGAGTGTCACCGGCAACCGCGGCGTCGATGTCGTCGTGGAAGTGGGCGGTCCAGGAACGCTGGCGCGCTCGATGCAGGCGGTGGCGTTCGCGGGAAAAATCACCCTGATCGGCGTGCTGGCCGGTCTCCAGGGCGAAACCAATCCGCACCCCATCATGCGCAAGGGCGCGAGCATGCACGGCATCTTCGTCGGCAACCGGGCGATGTTCGAGCGAATGAACACCGCCATCGAGGTGAATGGCGTCAAGCCAGTGGTCGACAAGGTGTTCGAATTCGAACGGGCAGCCGATGCCTATCGCTACCAGCAGAGCGGCGCCCACTTCGGCAAGGTGGTGATCAAGATCTAGACGGGTGCCAGGCACCGCCTACGGTATTCGCTAGGCGTGCAGCCGTAGCGCGCCCGGAACACTCGCCCGAAGTGCGTCTGGTTGTTGAAGCCGTACTCGAATGCGATATCGGTGACCGTGCGGCCGCGAAATGCGCCCGAGGTGAGTGCCCGGGCGCATTCCTCGAGTCTTCGACGCAGAATGTAGCGCGCCGCCGTTTCCGGCTCGTTGGCGAAAACGTGGTGCAGATGCCGCGGCGTCAGCTTGCAAGCGTCAGCGACGCGCGTCGGCGTCAGTTCAGGGTTTCCCAGGTTGGTTTCGATGTGGTTGATGATCCGCAGGCGGTGGGCGGTAGCCAGCGCCGAAAGATCGGACTGAGCCTCGGGTACCGTGGCATAGGCGCTCGCGATCAGATCCAGGATCGCGTGCGAGATGCGGGCAACGTTGCGCGAGTCGAGCTCGGTACGGCACAGCCGCCAGAAGTTGCGCAGAAAATTCGTCAACAGGGAGTTGACGCCCGCGGCGCCCGGCATTGGCATGGCTACCACGCGCTCGGGGAACGCGAGATGACGCCGCATGATCTCCGCCGGGATGCCGAGAACCAGCATGCTGTTGGCGGAATCGAAGGCGATCGTGAACGGCCGTGCGGTATCGGACATCATGAAGTCGCCGGGCCCGAGATGCGCTTCGCGTCCATCCTGCCGGATCATGCTCGATCCCTCGAGCTGAAACTGGAGGAAGAATTGCTGCTGACGCAACCGCGCCACGTGGGCGCGTGAATGCTGCACGATTTGCGGATCGGAGCGCGCTTCCACCACCCGAATGTCGCCGATCGTGGTGCGCGTCATGCTGCCCTGAAAGCTGCGGATATCGAGCGCATCGCAGGTCATTGGCGTGAAACACTCGCACGCGGTGGCGTTCCAGAAGTCGATCTTCTGGCGCGGCTCGAGTCCGGCTGTGGTCAGGGTCTCAAGTTCAGCCATCCGTTTGCCCTCGATAGCTGGACCGGGTGCGTCGCGCATATTTACGGACGGTCGTCACGAAGATGCAAGCGGCAGCGAAGGAGTCAGGAAGCGGGCGAGAAAAGTCGTATCGACTCCGCCGCGAATGACGTCGGGTTGCGCGAGCAGCGCGGTATGCAATGCAACGTTGGTAGTCACGCCTTGCAGTTCGCAAGCCGCGAGCGCCGTTCTCATTCGCGCCAGGGAAGCGTGGCGATCGCGACCCGAGGCGATGATCTTGGCCAGCAGGGAATCGTAGTAGGGCGGGACGCTCGCACCCGCTTCGATGTGCGTATCGACGCGGATCGCGCTGCCCGCAGGGAAGACAGCCGATGTCACGCGTCCGGGGCTCGGCCTGAAGTCATTACCCGGGTCCTCCGCGTTGATGCGGCATTCGATCGCGTGCCCCAGGAATCTCACTTCGGCCTGTCGCAGACGCAGTTGCTGGCCCGCGGCGACGGCGATCTGTTCCTCCACCAGATCGATTCCGGTGATCGCCTCCGTCACCGGATGCTCGACCTGGATGCGCGCATTCATCTCTAGGAAGTAGAACTCGCGGCGCCCGACGTCGAGCAGGAACTCGACGGTCCCGAGACCGCGGTACGCGAGATGCCGGCCGAACGCGACGGCGGCAGCGTGCATCTCATCGCGAAGTCTCTCCGGCACGTGCGGCGCAGGTGCCTCCTCGATGAGTTTCTGGTAGCGCCGCTGGATCGAGCAGTCCCGGTCCCCCAGGTGAATGACCTCGCGGCCATCACCCAGCAACTGGACCTCGACGTGGCGTCCAGACCCGACGAATCGCTCCAGGTAGAGGCGCGCATCGCCGAAAGCGGCGTGTGCCTCAGCCCGCGCGAGCTCGAATGTCTCGTCCAGCTGACCCGGGACCTGAACCTGCTTCATGCCGCGTCCACCACCACCGCCCACAGCCTTGATCAGTACCGGCCAGCCGATCGTGCCCGCCAACGCGCGCGCCTGCTGGACGCTCTCGATCGGGCCGCCAGGAACAACCGGCAGGCCCGCTTCGATTGCCAACCGCCGCGCCTCGAGCTTGTCACCGATACCCTCAAGCTGTCGCACGGTCGGACCGATGAACACGATGCCGGCCGCAAGGCAGCGCCGAGCGAGGCCGGCATTTTCCGACAGGAAGCCATATCCGGGATGAATCGCATCGGCACGCACTTCGAGCGCGGCACCCACGACGGCCGCGACGCTCAGGTAACTCTGGGACGGGTGTGCCGGGCCGATCCTCACCGTGCGATCGGCGAGGCGTGCCGGCACGGAATCGACGTCCGCGTCCGAGGCTGCAAGCACCGTCTCGATTCCGAGGCGCTGGCAGGTGCGGATGATCCTGACGGCGATCTCGCCGCGATTGGCAATCAGTACGCGCCGCAGGATCACGCTTTGTCCGCCTGGACTCGCATCAGCACTCGAGTCTGCTCGACGAATTCCGCATCCGCGACGCAGATCTCGATCACGCGTCCGCGAACGCCGGCGTAGATCGAGTTCATCAACTTCATGGTCTCGACGATGCCGACGACGCTGTCCTCAGTGACGACGGTACCGACTTCGACGAACGGCGCCGCACCGGGCTTGGGCGCGCGATAGAACGTGCCAATGATCGGCGGCCGAATCTCGACGACCCCGTCCGTCTTCCGGGTGGCGTCCTGCGTCGCACGAGTCACGGGCAGCGCAGCCTCGGGGGTCGTCGCGCTGGAACTGACCTTTGGGGCTGCGAGGGTGCGCCGCTCCTGTGTCCAGCTGCCGGCTTCGCCGCCCGCACGACGCAGGATCAGCTTGAAGCGCTCCGTCTCCAGGCGCAGCTCAGCGAAGGGCGAAGCATCCAGCAGACGCAGGATTTCCTGCACATCCTCGTTCGTCAGGTTCACGGGCTTCCGGGACTCTTGCGTCCGAGTGCCGCGATGACGTGGTCGAACGCTTTGTCTTTGGCTGCGGCCACGGGCTCCGGGGCGCGATTCGCCCAGACAGTTTCCGGCCGACTCTGCAGCACGAACACTCCTTCCTCGTCTGACTCAGCTCGCCCGATGGCCCATTCGATATCCTGGGCCGCGCCGTAATGGCGCTCGATACGCTTGCCGACCAGAGCAAGCCCGCGCAGCGCGTCATCCGACAAACATGCGATGCCCTGCAGGTCGGCTGGTACGGCCTCGGAACGTACGCCGCCAGTGGCGAGGTCGGGGACATGTCGGAGGGATTTTTGCGAAACGGTGCGGTTGACGATGTCGCCCGTGACCTTGTTGACGACATACTGGTCTGGCGTCACTTCGCCGCCAACGATGCACGAGCCAAGACCCCAGCTGCCCTCGATGGCGATTACCGAGCGGTCACCGGTCGTCGGGCTGCGCGTGAACATCACGCCTGAACAGTGCGCGTTCACCATGCGCTGTACCACGACGCCCATGGCGCAATGCTGTTCCGGTAACCTGAGGCGCAGCCGATAGCTCACCGATTCAGTGCTGTAGAGACTGGCCCAGCAGTCGCGGATCGCAGCTACGAGCTGATCTTCGCCTCGGACCCAAAGAGCTGTGTGTTGAAGACCGGCAAAGCTGGCGTCCGCGCTGTCCTCACTGGTGGCACTGGAGCGTACGGCGACGGGCACCGCGGTCTCGCTCGCCGCCAGTTTTCGCGAAGCCGCGGCGATGGACTGACGCAAGGCAGCCGGTAACAGTGCTTTGCGGATCGTGTCGCGCACTCCGACCGCTGCCCGGGAGATCGCGTCCAGATCGTCGGGATCGAGCGCGCTGATGGTGCTCCGAACCGATGCGCCGGGATCGATGGTGGCGAGAAACTGCTCGAAGGCGTGGGTGGTGATGACGAATCCCGGCGGTACGCGGATTCCGGCGCGCGTCAGTTCCCCCAAGCTCGCTGCCTTGCCGCCGACAGTCGGGCGATCTCCGGTCGCGATGTCGTCGAACCACGCGACTTCGAAATCCTTAGGATTCGCCACCGGTGTCACTCGCTCAGGATCGTGACGATCCCCTGGTCACCGTCGACGCGCAAGCGTTGCCCGGTGCGGATCCTGCGGGTGGCCTGGCCCGTGCCGACCACCGCGGGCATGCCGTACTCGCGCGCGACGATCGCGGCATGCGACATCGTGCCGCCGATGTCGGAGACGGCCGCGCGGATTTTGCTGAAGACCGGTGCCCAGCTCGGTGCCGTCACTGGACACACGAGGATCTCACCGTCGCGCATCTGGGCGATGTCGTTGACGTCCATCAGCACGCGCGCGACGCCTTCGACTACACCGGGAGACGCGGCGAATCCGCGAATCTCATGAGCACTCGCGGCGTCGGGCGCTATCGACCAGGACGCGAGCGTTTCCGATGTAATGCCCCACAACATTTGCAGCGCCGGGTCCTCGATGCTTTCCGGGATAGGGCCGAGGGCGGGCGGTGGGGACCAGGCCTTAAGGGCCGCAAGGATTTTACGCCGGCGCTGGACGATCGGTGTCCAATGCGCGCGGCCGATGGGTGGGGAGCCTGCAGCCCACGAGAGCAGCAGATCAGCAAGTGCTTGTTCAACCTCAGTGTAATGCAGGTGGAAGACGTCGTCGGCAACCTCGACAACACCGGTGCGCGCGAGGAGGGCGCCGAACTCGCGGACTTTGAGATAGAAGCGCGTGGTGAACCAGTGCTCGCAATAAAACTTGTGGTTCTCGACGAAAGGAAAGACCAGGTGACAAAGCCCGAGCATTTGATCGAAGGCCTGGCGCTCCCCATCGCTCGGCAACAGTTCGCGATATTCCGCGATCACGCGTGCACGTTCCCTCTTGAGCGCTTCCGTGGGCCGCTCCAGGCTCTTGCCCGCCTTGAGCTGTGCGATGTAACGCGGCAGCGCGGAGAAGGGCACCGACAGATCGTCGTTCCAGCTGAGGTGGTGATGATAGAAGCCATCGCCGGTCGAGATGTTGAACCACGGATCGCGCGCCTGGTCGAGCGCCACGAGCCAGCGCTTGCCTTTCTCGCCCAGCTTGCGGACGGCCGCCAGGATTTGCTCCCCGTCCGCGCCGTCGATGAATGCGCTGTCGACGCCGAGATCCACGGCCAGCTTCGCCAGGCGCTTGAGCTCATCGTCGGGCCGGAACATCAACACGTCGATACCCGCCACCATGCGGGCGACAGTCTGATCGGAGATCTCGGGAAAGGCCTTCTTGCAGTACTGGAAGAACACCAGGTAAGCGCCGTAGCCGAGCATCAGGAATTCGAAATGGTGGTGCCACATTTTCGAAAAGCACTCGATGCAGCGATGGAAGGTCTCGCGCAGGTAGTGGTTCTGTGCGATGCCACGTGCCTGGGTGACGACTTCCGCATCTTCGAATTCAGGCAGCTGCGGCACTTTGATCGCGTCAACCTCGGCGATCAGCGCTCGGAGCCGCACCTCCCACTCTGCATAGAGCCGCGCCCAGTTGGCGTAATAGAAGCCCGCGCGTTCCTGAAAAAGCTTGTAGCGCCGCTCGATCTCCGTCGGGTCCGAAACGGTGTTGGCGGTGATATAGATCCGGCCATTGACGATTCGATGATCGACGCCGAGCGCGGTCGGGAACGCGAACACGCGCGTCGTATAGGCGCCCATGGCCGAATACGGGACCTCTGCCGTGATGACGTCGAAAGCCGGCATCGGCTCGGGGAAGTGCATCGAGTTGTAGAACCAGAAGCGCTTGTCGTCCTCCGGGCGGAACCGGGTGTAGTAGGGATACATGTCCTCCCAGCCCTCGGCGCCCGGCACCGTGGCGATTTCGGATGGAAGCTGGAAGGATTTCCTGGCCGTCATGTGGCACCGTGGTAGCACTGTCCCGCGGCAGATGATGACTCCGTTTTCGATCGTCGGCCAGTGCGACTGATGGGGTCAGGTCTTGCGATCACGCAGAAAATGCGCGAATGCAAGACCTGACCCCACCTGGGCACTACACTGTTCAACAAGTGCGCACGCGCAGACGGAGAGCCTACATGCTGGAGCTGTACCACGCCGAGCCCGTTGCCAATTCGATGAAGGTGCTGCTGTGCCTGAAGGAGAAAAACATTCCGTTCGTCAGCCACTACGTTGACCTGCTGCGCTTCGAGCAGCACAAGCCCGAATTCGTGAGGCTCAATCCCAACGGGCAGGTGCCGGTGCTGGTGCACGACGGCGCGATCATCACCGAGTCGACGGTGATCAACGAGTATCTCGAGGACGTATTTCCGCAGGTTCGGCTGCGCCCGGAGAATCCGGTCGAGCGCGCGCAGATGCGAGTCTGGAGCAAGTTCGTGGACGAGTACTTCTGTCCGGCTCTCAGCATGATCGGCTGGCACACGATGGTTCGAAAGGTCGCACAGAAGCTGAAGAAGGACGAGCTCAACGAGGTCCTGTCGCACATCCCGCTCAAAGAGCAGCGCGACAAGTGGGCCACGATCGCAGGAGCGTCTTTCAGCGAAGAACAGCTCGCGGACTCCCGCCGCAAGATCGGCGTCTCGATCGAACGCATGGAGAAACTCCTGCAGAAGTCGCACTGGCTGGCGGGGCCGACGTATTCGCTGGCCGACGTCAACAGTTACTCGATGGTGGCGGGTGTGCCGCGCTTCTTTCCTGAGCTCATGAAGCCGCGCGCCGCCGAATGGCTCGAAGAGATGAACGCACGGCCGGCGGTGAAGGCCGCGCTGGCGATGCCGAACAAGGTGCCCGAAACCTTGCGCGCATTTGGCGATTGACGCGGTGCCAGACTCCCGATTCGGGGGATTTGACCCGAGGCGCTGGCAGCAAATCCCCCGAATCTGGTGTCTGGCTCCGTCCTGCGTCGGGAGAAAACCATGCTCGAGCTTTACCACTATGAACCGTCGGCCAACTCCATGAAGCCGATGCTGTGTCTCAAGGAGAAGGGGCTCGAATTCGTGAGCCACTACGTTGACCTGCACAGCTTCGAGCAGCACTCGCCGGAGTTCGTCAAGGTCAATCCGAATGGCCAGGTGCCGGCGCTGATTCATGACGGAGCGATCATCACCGAGTCTACGGTGATCAACGAGTATCTCGACGACGTATTCCCGCAGGTTTCATTGCGACCGCGCGATCCCGTGGCGCGAGCACACATGCGCATCTGGAGCAAGTTCGTCGATGAGTACTTCTGCCCGGCGCTCAGCATGCACGGCTGGAACGTGCTCATTCCGGGAATCGTCGAACGGCTGAAGAAAGGCGAGTTCGACCAGCTCCTCGAGCGCATCCCGCTCAAGGAACAACGCGACAAGTGGAAGACCGCCGCGACTCACTCGTTCACCGAGGAGCAGCTGGCCGACTCCAAACGCAAGGTCGGCGTGTCGATCGAGCGCATGGAGAAGATTCTCGCGAAATCACGCTGGCTCGCCGGCGAGGAATATTCGCTTGCGGACGTAAACACCTTCTCGATGGTCGTTCCTGTGCCGCGCTTCTTCCCGGAATTCCTGAACGAGAAGGTGGCGCCGCGAACGATGGACTGGGTGAGGCGCATGAACGAGCGCCCCGCGGTCAAGGCGGCACTCGCGATGTCGCGGAAGCCCGCACCCGGCGCAAGCCCTGCGACTCTCGCCACCGGGACTCGGAACTAGCCCGGCGGGCCCTTGTCGATGGCCTCCTTGAAGATGGCGTTCGACAGCAGGAAACGGATCGCGTCGGCGCGTTCCTGATTGATCGGCTCATCCGGAAACGCAGCCAGCATCGCGCGGAAGTGCTCTTCGGCGCCTTCCTTGAACTCGCGGTGCGTAAAGATGTAGAGGTCGTTGCGGCGGATCCCGCGCAGGATCCGCTCGCCACATTCGATCGGGTCCATCCACAGCGGTGAGTTGGGTCGTTGCTCGAGCTTCTGCTCGAACTGCTGGAAGCCGCTGTCCTTGCGGAACTTCTCGGGGCGCGTCCGGCCGCTTTCGCGGATGTTGGTCTGCACGGGGCCCGGACAGAAGGCCGAAACGCCGATGTTGTCGGCCGCAAGCTCGCCGCGGATCGACTCGGACAATCCGATCATCGCTGCCTTTGCGGTGATGTAAATCGACGCGCCGGAAATTGGAATCACGGCGGCCATCGAGGACGTGTTGACGATGTGGCCGCTTTCGCCGTGCGCGAGAATGTGCGGCAGAAACACCTGAATGCCGTTGATCACGCCGCCGATCATCACGCCGAGTCCCCAATCCCAGTCGTCATAGCGCGCCTGTTTGAGCGGACCGCCTATACCAAAGCCGGCGTTGTTGACCAGAAGATGAACCTTGCCGAATGCCCGTAGCGAATCCTGCGCGGCCTGCGCGAACGCGGCGCGATCGGTGACGTCGAGCCGGAGCGCCAGCACATCGCGCGCATGACCGCTGTTGCGAAAGAAGGCCGCGGCGCTCTCGAGATGATCATCGCGCACGTCGGCAATGACGACCTTCATGCCGGCCCCGATCAGAACTTTGGCTAACCCGAGCCCGATGCCGCTGGCCCCACCGGTGATAAATGCCACTTTGCCTTCGACGTGCTCCATTGCTCGATTCCCCTCGTGTCCGGATTTCTCTGTCGGTTGAGTCCTAGCTCGTTAATGGTCGAACCCGACCGTGCAAGTGTCACGCCCCCTGTACAAGCGGTGTGTCCGGATTAGACTGCTGCGAATCCCGGCAAGCCCCGAGTGACTTACAGATTATCCCCGTGGGAGGTCGTCCCGTGAACGCTTCGCTAGCACCGCAACGAGAGATTGCCAAACAGCCCGAGCCATCGCCAGCGGTGGCTCGCTTTCTGAAACGCGGCCCGCGCGTGTTGATCGGCGGCGAATGGGTCGAATCGAAATCGAAGCAAGTCGTGTCGGTCGTCGATCCTGCCACCGGGCGCGAGATTGCGACGGTTGCCGATGCCGAGAAGGCCGATGTCGACCGGGCGGTCGCCGCGGCGCGCGCGGCGTTCGAGAAGGGGCCCTGGCCGGACATGCTGCCTGCGCAGCGCGAAGCATTGCTCTGGCGCCTGTCGGACCTGATCGAGAAGAACGCCGATGAGCTGTCGGAGCTCGAAAGCGTCAACAACGGCAAGACCAAGTTCATGGCGAGCATCATCGACGTGCCGGGGACGAGCAAGTATTTCCGCTACATGGCCGGATGGGCGACCAAGATCAGCGGAGAAACGCTTAGCAACTCGATCGGCGGCATCCCGGGCGCGAAGTTTCATACCTACACGAGCCGCGAGCCGGTGGGGGTGTGCGCGCAGATCATTCCGTGGAACTTTCCGCTGGCGATGGCCGCATGGAAGCTCGCGCCAGCGCTGGCTGCGGGTTGCACCTGCATCCTCAAGCCTGCGGAGCAGACACCACTCACCGCGCTGCGACTGGGCGAACTGATCATCGAAGCCGGTTTCCCGCCGGGCGTCGTCAACATCCTGACGGGACTCGGCGAAACCGCCGGCGCAGCGCTCGTAGCGCATCCTGGCGTCGACAAGATTGCCTTCACCGGGTCGACGTCCGTGGGCAAGCTCATCAACAAGTCTGCAACTGACACCTTGAAGCGCGTGTCGCTCGAGCTCGGCGGCAAGTCGCCGGTGGTGATCTTTCCCGACGCGGATGTGAATGCGGCGATCGGTGGCGCGTCCAACGCGATCTTCTTCAATCACGGGCAGGTGTGCTGTGCCGGCTCGCGCCTGTATGCGCATCGCTCGATTTTCGACCAGGTGGTCGAGGGCATCAGCGGTGCGGCGAAGTCGATCAAGCTGGGCCCCGGTCTCGATCCGCAGACGCAGATGGGCCCGCTCGTGTCGAAGGAGCAGCAGGATCGCGTACTTGGCTACATCGAGTCGGGCAGAAAGCAGGGCGCCTCCGTGATGGTGGGCGGCGGGGCGCCGTCGAGTCCCGGGTTCTACGTCGAGCCGACCGTGCTCGTGAACGTCAAGCCCGAAATGAAGGTCGTGCGCGAGGAGATCTTCGGGCCGGTGCTGGTCGCGCAGCGATTCGACGATCTCAACGAGATCGCGACGATGGCGAACGACACCGAGTACGGCTTGTCCGCGAGCGTCTGGTCGAAGGATCTGAGCACGGTGCACCGGATCGTGCCAAAGATCCGCGCCGGCACCGTGTGGGTGAACTGTCACAACTTCGTCGATCCGAACATGCCGTTCGGCGGCTACAAGCAGTCGGGCTTCGGTCGCGAGCACGGCCGCTCGGCGATGGAGCTTTACACCGAACTCAAGTCCGTCTGCATGCTGGTCTGAGCCGTGGGTGCGGCACGCTTCGCCATCATCAGCCTGGCAGTCCTGGTTGCGCTCGTTGCGTGCAATCGTTCGGGCGATCAGTCGGGGACGGAAGCAGCCGCAGGGAAGCAGAAATCCGCTGCTGTCGACGGTGCGCGCATCGCGGCCGCCGACAGCGAGCCTGGCAACTGGATGTCGCACGGCCGTACTTACGACGAGCAGCGTTTCAGCCCGCTGAAGCAGATCGACATCAACACCGTTCGCAACCTGAAGCTCGCTTGGCATTTTGATCTGCCGACGGACCGGCGCGGTCAGGAGTCGACGCCGCTCGTCGTGGACGGAGTGATGTATGTCACCAGCGCGTGGAGCAAGGTTTTTGCGCTCGATGGGAACACCGGTGCGCGGCTGTGGGAGTACGACCCGGCGGTGCCCCGCGAGTGGGGTGCGAACGCCTGTTGCGATGTCGTCAATCGCGGCGTCGCAGTGTGGAACGGCCGAGTCTATGTCGGAACGCTCGATGGACGATTAGTGGCTCTCGATGCGGCCACGGGCAAGCCGGCATGGGAGAAGCTCACGATCGATCCGTCGTGGCGTTACACGATCACGGGTGCGCCGCGCGTCGTGAAGGGCAGGGTATTGATCGGCAATGGCGGCGCCGAGATGGGTGTGCGCGGTTACGTCTCCGCCTACGAAGCTGCGAGCGGGGATCTCGCGTGGCGCTTCTACACGGTGCCGGGCGATCCATCGAAGCCATTCGAGACTCCGGTCCTGGAGCAGGCCGCCAAGACCTGGACGGGCGACTGGTGGAAGCTCGGCGGGGGCGGGACTGTCTGGGATTCAATGGCTTATGACGATAAGCTCGACCTTCTCTACATCGGTGTCGGCAACGGCTCGCCATGGAACCGCAAGCTCCGAAGCCCAAGGGGCGGTGACAATCTGTTCCTCTCGTCAATTGTCGCGCTGCGCCCGGATACCGGCGAATACGTCTGGCATTACCAGACAACTCCGGGCGAAACGTGGGACTTCACCGCCACGCAGCACATGATCCTGGCGACGCTCAGGATCGACGGCCGCGACCGCGACGTGATCATGCAGGCGCCGAAGAATGGTTTCTTCTACGTCATCGACCGGGCAGATGGAAAGCTGATCTCGGCGCAGCCCTATGTCGCGGTCAATTGGGCGACGGGCGTTGACCTCAAGACCGGTCGACCGGTGGAGGTCGCGGACGCGCGCTATGGCGAGACCGGGAAACCCTGGTTGTCGATTCCCGGGCCGGGAGGCGCGCATAACTGGCAACCGATGTCCTTCAGCCCGCTGACCGGCCTCGTCTACGTGCCGGTGACCGAGATGGCGTTTCCGTATATCGCGGATGCCAAGTTCGAGCGCAGGAACCTGGCATGGAATGTCGGGATCGACCTCGATGCCGCCAGCCTGCCGCAGGACGAGGCGGTCAAGAAGGCTCTGAAGGAGGGGCTCAAGGGTCACCTCGCGGCATGGGATCCTGTCGCGCAACGCGAGGTCTGGCGTGCGCAGTACGACGGTCCGTGGAACGGCGCGCTGCTCTCGACTGCGGGAAACCTCGTCTTTCAGGGGACTGCGATGGGCGAGTTCGTCGCCTACCAGGCGGATGACGGCGCGCGCCTGTGGTCGTCACCGACACAGGCAGGCGTGGTGGCGGCGCCGATCAGCTATGAAATCGATGGCGCGCAGTACGTGGCGGTCGAAGTGGGTTGGGGTGGAGTGTTCGGCCTCGCTCCCGGCGAGCTGACGCGCGACAAGCACCTCAAGGACAATCTTCCCCGGGTGCTCGCGTTCAAGCTGGAGGGCACGGATGCGCTGCCCGAAATCGCGCCCGCGCCTGTGCTGGCGTTGCAGCTTCCACCCGAAACGGCAACAGACGCTGTCGTCACGACCGGCAAGCAGCGTTTTCACGTGTACTGCGGGCCCTGCCATGGCGACGCTGGTGTGAGTGCGGGCATCCTGGCGGACCTGCGCTACTCGGCATCAGTCAATGATCCGAAGCTCTGGCAGAGCATCGTTCGCGACGGCACGCTCAAGAGCAGAGGCATGATCGGCTTTGCGGCGGAGCTCAGCGCCGACGATGTCGATGCGATTCGCGCGTATGTCATTCGCCGAGCCCACGAAAGCAAACCGAAGACCGCGGGCGCACCATGATCGAATTGTTTACCTCGGACACTCCCAACGGCTGGAAGGTCTCGATTGCGCTGGAAGAAATGGCGCTGCCTTACACCTACCGGCACATCCGGCTGTCGCTGCGCCAGCAGAAAGAGGAGTGGTACCTCAAGCTCAATCCCAATGGGCGCATCCCGACGATCATCGATCACGACAACGACGACTTCGTGGTGTTCGAATCGGGCGCGATCCTGATCTATCTGGCAGAGAAGACCGGCCTGTTCCTGCCGCGCGACGTCAAGGGGCGGTCGCTGGTGTTCCAGTGGCTGATGTTCCAGATGGGCGGCGTCGGCCCGATGATGGGGCAGGCAAACGTGTTTTTCCGTTACGCGCCGGAAAAGATTCCCTACGCGATCGATCGCTATCAGCGCGAGGTGCGGCGTCTGCTCGAGATCCTGGATCGGCGCCTCAGCGATCACGAGTACCTGGCCGGCGACTATTCGATCGCCGACATCGCGACCTGGCCGTGGGCACGCGGCTATGACTGGAGTGGTGTCAGCATCGACGGTCTCGATCACCTGCAGCGCTGGCTGGCGGCAATCGCCGCGCGGCCGGCCGTGCAACGCGGCATGGAAGTTCCGCCGCGTGACGCCGCGCCGGACCGTGAAAAACAGACGATCGAAGGTGCGCGCAACATTCTCGTCTAGAGGGGTCAGGTCTTGCATTCATGCACGAATGCAAGACCTGACCCCTCCAGGAGCAGTCGATGCTGAAGCTGTATCACTGGGAACCGAACGCAAACTCGGGCAAGCCGATGCTCACGCTGGCGGAGAAGGGCGTCGAGTACGAAAGTCACTATCTCGATCTGCTGAAGTTCGACCAGCACCAGCCGGAATACCTGAAGCTCAACCCCGATGGCACCATCCCGGCGCTGGTCCACGGCGATCGCGTGCTCACCGAATCGACGCCGATGATGGAATACGTCGACGAAGCGTTCGACGGGCCACCGCTCCGGCCGACCGATCCGGTCGAGCGCTGGCGCATGCGGTGGTGGATGCGGTTCTTCGACGCGTACTTCGCGCCGTCACTCAGCATGATCGGCTGGAGCGTGTTCATCGGCCCCGCCGTTCGCCAGCGCGATCCCAAGGAACTCGCGGCGGCGATCGAGAGGATTCCGCTCGAGTCGCGCAGGATTGCCTGGCGCAAAGCGATGTTCAACGAGTTCAGCGCCGAAGAGCTCGCCGAGTCGAAGCGCCGCGTGGTGTTCTCCACGGGTGTGCTGGAGCAGCACCTGACGCGCCACCCGTTCATCGCCGGCAGTACGTTTTCGCTCGGCGACATCAACGGCTTCAATCTCGGCTATGCGTTGCCGCTGTCGCAACTGGACCACTGCAACGATGCCAAGACGCCGCACATCATGGAATGGCTGCGCAAGATCTATGAGCGGCCGGCGACCAAGGCGACGTGGGCCAAGGGGCGCACCGCCATGGCGGCGCGCGTGAAGATGCTGGAGCGAGGCCACCATGCTTGAGCTGTATCACTGGGAGCCGAACACGTTTTTCCTGAAACCGCTGATCGCGCTCAAGGAGAAACAGGCGGAGTTCACCAGCCGCTATTTCGATCCGACCAAGTTCGAGCAGTTCGCGCCGTCGTTTCCGCAGAACGTCGAATCGCGTCTGCACCTTGAGCGCGAAGGTCCCGTGCTGGTCAACGGCAACGCGACGATCAGCAGCTCTTTCTTCCTGCTCGAGTTCATCGCCGAGTTCGTGCCCGGCGCAGTGCTGAATCCGGGCGGCGCCTGGGAGCACTATCAGGCGCGCGCATGGGGACAGTTCCTTGGATTGTCACTCGGAGCCGGAGTCAGCGCTCTCGGATGCGCCCGGTACCTGGCGCCGGTGCTGCGCGGGCGTGACCAGAATGAGCTCAAGGCGCGTGTCGAGCAGATCGCGCCGCAGGAACGACGCGCGGCATGGGCGGCAGTCATCGACGGCGCATACGACGAGAAGGCTTTGGCGGCGATTCGCCACCGGCTGGAATTTCCGGTGAAGCGCGTCGAAGGTGCATTCGGCAAGGGCCCGTGGCTCGCGGGCCGCGAGTACTCGATTGCCGACATCGATGCATTCGCGATGCTCATCGTGCTGCCCGATCTCGCACCCGATCTTGTCAACGAACAAGCCACACCACGAATCGTCGATTTCGTGCATCGCATGCGCGAGCGGCCCGCCGTGCGTGACGCGCTTGCCATGAGCCGTACAGGCAAGCCGCAGCAGGCTTTCGTCCCCGGCGCGGAACCCTCTCGTTGGGGCTGACATGTCGACTGACGAATTGCGGCGCAAGTATCGCCGGATCGCGACAGA